>NZ_LMIC01000006.1:0-182632 GCF_001428585.1 Duganella sp. Root198D2
GGGCGGCAAAATTTCCAGATTGATGGCGCTCAGGTCGAGCAGCGGATATGAAAATTTGTGTCCATAATTGAATTTGTGGGCACAACTGCTGTGCCAAAATTCGATCATGGATGGGGGCGATTCCTACGTCCAGACGGTGCTGGCTTTACGCTTACCCTTATTCAACGCTACGAGCCCGGGGATTAGCTCAGTCCGAAACGCGCGCACGTATTTCAGGAACGTCATCACCTCGACCAACAGCGCCAATTGGATTTCCTGCGAAGTTTTCGAGTGAACCCGGCTCCTCAAACGTACGTCCGAGCTGTACAGGTGGGAAAGGGCAGACGTGAAACCGCATATTCCCCACGTCCTGTTGTAATAGCTGATAATTTCGGCCGGCATAATACCTCCAGTCCATTGTCCGTAAGACTGCGGTACCGGAACCCGATTCCGGTGCACCGAGGTCGTCCAACACTTCACGACAGTCTAACGGGCGCGTCCAGGCGAACAAGTAACAACGGGTATCGCATTACGTAACAGGGGGCGCTCTAAAAATAGCCTGAAGATAGGATTAGATGAAACGCGGAGCCGCGCACGATTGACAAGGGCGAACTCATCACATAAATAATTTCATAGCTATAATTTACTGTTGCGAAATTTTTAATTTTTCCGCAGCACTTCTTATCGATTGGTTTAAAACTAGGAAATCCATTCTTCGGAAGTTACTACTTATTGATAGTTTTTTTTGATTCAAGAGGAAAGTATGGCAATTGACGTATATCTGCAAATTGAAGGTATTAAAGGCGAGTCCCAAGACGACAAGCACAAAGAATGGATCGAAGTAAGGGGTATTCACTGGGGCGTGCATCAGCCTAAAAGTGCTACCGCATCGACTGGCGGAGGTCACACTGCAGAACGCGCAGAATTGTCGGACATTTCCTTCTCCAAGCTCAGCGACCTGTCGTCGCCAATCCTGCTGCAAACATGTGCAGCCGGTAAGACCATCCCAAAAGCCAAGTTTGAATTCTTCCGTGCCGATGGCAATGGCGATCGCGTGAAGTATTTCGACATCGAACTCGAAAATGTCCTGATCAGCATGGTGACCCCGCACTTGGGCGGAAGCGACACCCTTCTGACTGAGAACGTCAACTTGAAGTTCTCGAAAGTGAAGTGGAAGTACACGCAGCAGAAGATTGGCGGTGGCACTGGCGGCAATACGTCTGGCGGCTGGGATCTGGCAACCAACAAAGTCGCTTAAAGGCGGATCATGCCACTTAATCTGGATCAATTCGCGCAACATTTGCGGACAAATGCGCTCCCGGGATTTGGACAGGGTAAATGCGCGAAGTATGTACGCATGGCGCTTCAGGCCGGCGGGGCGCAAATTTCGCAGTATGCCCCGGCGGGGAGAGATTTTGGCCCGGTTCTGCTTCAGCTCGGCTTCCATGCAATTACAGTCGACAACCCGGACACCTTTCATTTTATGAAGGGGGACGTGATGGTCATGCAACCGTATACCGGTGGCAATCAGAATGGACATGTGGCCGGCTACGATGGAAGCAAGTGGATTTCCGACTTCATTCAAAGTGACTTCTGGGCAGGTCCCGGATACAGAGCAGAAAGACCAAGTCATGTTGTCTATCGCTATTAAGGGCCTGTGCGCAGCCGCTTTGCTTGCAGTACTCTGCGCCAGTGCAAGCGCACAGGAAAGCAAGCATCCTCCGCAATCCCTGCGCGATCCCATTCTGGGTCTGCGGCTCCCTTCTGCAGGCCTCAAACTGGATCCTGTGCCTGAAGATATCCGCGCACTGTGTGCGCAGATGGCCGACTCTGAGACCTGGACCACGCGCCAATGGATTTTTGGTGTAGCGAAGAATTCCACAGATACGTATTACCTCGTTAACGGGTATTCCAAGCGCCGCAACCCCAAACCAGGCGAGAGACCGTATCTTCAACACAAAGATGGGGGCGTTTATAAGGTCTCCGGCACCGAGTGCACTGGCGATCCGGCGCGAGAGACGTTTGTGGTGCGCGACCCGCGGCAAATTCCACGGGAAGTACTACAGGAACTCGCCCAGGATCTGGTAACTCGCCTGGCACGCGCCGCGGGAGGTGAGCAACGCTTGCGGGCTGAGATTAAGAAGCAGCGTATCGATCTTCATCAGTTGTCGCCCGAGATGCAAGAGGCGTTCAAACCTTACTTTGGTCTCGCACATTAGTTAAGGCGGCCTTTCTTGGTTTTTCCAGTAGAAGGCAGGGTTTCGGCCCTGTCTTCTTCTCGCTTCCTGCCAACGAAATGCCCAGAAGTGCACTAATTTGCGACGTGCTGATTTCGATGAATATGCCGGTTCCCGAGCAGACGGTTGTGCCGTTCCCGTAATAGGCAGAGCCCTTCCCCTGTGCTAACATCCGAGGTCCAAATTTACAGGCCCCACCATGACCGCATCCCGCCGCTATAACAAACGCCAACTCAAGAAAAAGCACCTCGGTGAATTCCAGGAATTCGGCTTCCTCGTCGAGGCACAACTGGTCGGCACCCTGACCCTGGCCGAGCACAACGCCCTGATCCACCAATTCCTCGAAGAAGCCATCGAAGCCAATGGCCTCGCGTTTGGCGGTGGCTACAGCGACGACTTCGGCGGTATCGTGGTGTCGAACAAGCCGTATGGCAAAGTCGACGAAAGCCACCGCGCCCTGGTGCAGGATTGGCTGTCCAAACACAGCAAACTGACCAACGTCAAAGTCGGCGAACTGCGCGACGCCTGGTACGGTTGGGGTTAATTGCGCGTCGAGTGCTTCCAATGACCAGGAAAGGGCGGCCACATCGGCCGCCCTTTTTTCGTTCTTCGCCTGCTACCGGGAAGATGCGGGCCCTGCGAGTCGCGGGAGGCCAGGCGGATCATACCCGACGGCCTTCCGGTTTGTGTCTGGACCGGCAATACCATTAGCGGGGCGACTCGAACAAAGAGATCCTGCGCACAGCGATTTTGCCCGCCTTTGTCCGTCATCCGATTTTGAAGCAAGCCCGGTAAACCAGGGTCAGACCCAAGGGTCTGACCCGACCGCTTGCCTGCGACTAATAAGTAGGGCGGCGTCCCGATAGTCGGCGAGGAGCCTAATTTTATTGTGCTAATCTTGCCATTCCACTAAGTAAGGAAGGCATCTGTGAAATTACTACTTCTCGTCGCCGCCGTCGTGCTGGCTTTGCCGGCCCAGGCTTCGCAACAATTCAACGTGCCATCGGCGCCGGGTGTCACGCTGGCTGTCATGGAGGTCGGACAGCATCGGGGCAAGCGCCCTATCCTGCTGGTGCATGGTGCGCGGGTCAGTTCAAAGGCTTCGTTCGACCTGCCTGTGGCGGGCGGCTCGCTGGCGGCCGACCTGGCGGCGCGCGGGTTTGATGTCTATACGCTTGATGTGCGTGGATATGGCGCATCCACACGGTTGGCCGAGATGGAGTCCGCGCCGACGGCCGGCGCCGCCTTGGTGCGCACCAATACTGCGGTTGAAGATATCGATGCGGCGGTGGACTTCGTGCGCCAGCGTAGTGGCGGTATGAAGGTGGCGCTGCTTGGCTGGGCGACCGGCGGCCAGTGGGCGGGGCATTATGCGACGCTGCACTCGCCCAAACTCAGTGCGATTGTCATGCTGAACAGCCTTTATCGCGGAGCTTCCGCACATCCACTGATCGGGCGCGGAACGGGGTTGGAGGACAAGGAGCGGCCGGGAGCCTTCAACCGCGCGGCTTGCGGCAATTACCGTGTGTCGGATGCGGCGTCCACGCTGGGTGCGTGGGACCGCACCTTGGGCGAGGACAAAGACAGCGCGCGCGATCCGGCCGTTGCGAAGGCCTACGTCGAGGCAGCGCTGGATAGCGACAGCACCAGCCGCCAGCGCGAGCCGCGCAGCTTCCGTGCACCATGCGGGGCGATGGAAGACAGCTTCTACCTCGCGACCGGCCGCCAATTGTGGGACGCTTCGCTGATCACAGCGCCGGTACTGGCTATCGCTGGCGAGAAGGATTTCTGGTCGCGGCCGGAGGATATGCACAACCTGCAGGCGGACCTGGTGCACGCTGCAGCCGTGCGCATGGTCCGCATTCCGAACGCAACCCACTTCCTGCACCTGGAACGTCCGGCGCGCGGGCGCGCGCAACTCATCGATGAAGTGGACAGCTTCGTGCCGCGGTAGGGCTTGAGCGCTGCGGCATAAGTGCTACTCTGGTTGGTAATCCTTTTCGCGGGAGGCCGTCGTGCTTAGATTTTTCAGCAAGCTTGCAGCAATGTTCCTGTTCGCTGGTGCGGCCGTGGCACAGACCACACCGCAAGCCGTAGGCGTGGTTGTCATGCATGGCAAAGGTGGTTCGCCGACAAAGTTCGTGGCAGAACTGGCGTCCGGCCTGGAAGCGAAGGGGCACCTGGTCGCGAATATCGAGATGCCCTGGTCGGGCAACCGCAACTACGACGTCGACCCGGCTGCGGCCGAAGCAGAAGTCGATGCGGCGCTGGACAGGTTGCGCGTAAAGGGCGCGAACCGCTTGTTCGTGGCGGGTCACAGCCAGGGTGGTACGTTTGCGCTCTACTACGGCAGCAAGCACGCCGTGGATGGCATCATCTCCATTGCCCCAGGTGCCAGCACCGCCAGCCAGGTGGTTCGCGAGAAGCTGGGTGGAACGCTGGAGGAGGCGCGCAAACTGGTGGCGGCGGGCAAAGGCGGCGAGACGGCGCGGTTGCAAGATTTCGAAGGCGCCAAGGGAACCTATGTCGTTGTCTGCAAGCCTGACAACTACGTGTCCTGGTTCGATCCCGATGGCGCCATGAACCTGACGAAATCGATTCGCGCCATGCGGCCAGGAACGCCGGTCCTGCTGGTGGTACCGAAGAACGATTACCCTGGCCTGCTCAAGGCCAGGCAGGCAAACTTTGATGCCCTGCCCCGCAATCCGCTGACGAAGCTGTATGAGCCGGACGCCACGCACACCGGTGCGCCTGCGGCATCGCATGAGGAAATCTCACGCTGGATGATGGAGGTGGCGCGCTAGCCGCTCCGCGCTAACAGGGCTTGGGCTTGACGGCAGCGAACTGGCAGTCGAGCGGCCGGAAGAATTCGCGAGAGGTACCGTAGGATTTGTTGTAGCGGTCGAAGATGCGGTCGATTTCACCGGATTTGTACAGCGCAGCGACGCCGTGCTCGAAGCTGTCGCGCTGTTCTGCCGTGCGGAATATGAACCAGTATTCGTTCGGCTTGCCGAGGATGTCGTGGTACACGAGATCAAAGTCGCCGTCGCGCAGGTAGGACTGGCGGCTCAGGTAGTAATTGAAAATATCCCGCTGCGAGATCACCACATCCACCTGCCTCAGTACAAGCAGCGGTGACTGCAGCGTCAACGGTTCCGAGTAGCGCGGATTGCCTTGCACCGCTTCGCGATAGCCGCCGCCCAACATCTGGCTGGCGCCGTTGAAGGCGGTGACACGGTATCGGGACAATTCAGCAACCGAATCGAGGTGCGGCAAGGCCGCGCGGCGGGTGATCGCCATATTATGGAAGCTGGTCACGGGCCAGCGGCTCATCACGCCAACCGGCGCCATCGAAGGCTTGCCATTGGTGGAGACGTCCACCAGGCCGCTGCGCAGCGCATCTTCGGTGCGCTTCATCGGCAGGTAGAAGAATTCGGCGCCGATGCCCTGGGTTGCCATTGCTTCGCGCAGCACGTCGACCATCAGGCCGCTTTGGCGGTCGGGCATGACAAAGGGGGCGATGTCGTCCTGCAGCCCGAACTTGATGCGCGCCGGTTCTGCTGCCTGCGCGGCGCAAGAGATCAGCAATGCCAGGGCGGAGGCGCGGAACATGGTCAGCCGGCGGCGGCGATGGGTTCCGGCGGAGCCCAGTTCTGCAATAGAGCGTTCTCGAATTCGAGCGCGGGCAAGGGGCGCGAGAAAAGGTAGCCTTGCACTTCGTCGCAACCGGAATCTTTGAGGAAGGCCAGTTGTTCCGCGGTTTCCACACCTTCGGCGATCACCTTGTGGTTCAGTTGCTGGGCGATGCTGATGATGGTGCTGGCAATGGCGCAGTCGTTGGTGTCGAGTGGAATGCCGGTGGTGAAGGAGCGGTCGATCTTCAGCGTGTCGATCGGGAAGCGCTTCAGGTAGGACAGGCTGGAGTAGCCGGTGCCAAAGTCGTCCAGCGACAGTGTGATGCCGGCCGCCGTCAGGCGGTCCATGATGCCGATCACGCGCTCGATATTGTGCATCAGGGTGGACTCGGTGATTTCCAGTTCCAGCCACGATGGTTCGAGGCCATAGCGCGCCAGCGTTTCCATCACGCGGCCCGGCAGCGCGGAGGTGAATTCGCGCGCCGATACGTTGACCGCCAGGCGCACCGGCGGCAAGCCCTTTTCTTTCCATGCCTGCGCCTGCGCACAAGCGGCTTCCAGCACCCATTCGCCGACCTGCACCACCAGGCCGGTTGCCTCCGCCAGTGGAATGAATTCGGCCGGCGGCACCAGGCCGCGCTCGGGGTGCTTCCAGCGCACCAGCGCTTCGGCGCCGATGATCTTGCCGGTGCTGATTTCAAACTTGGGCTGGTAATGCAGCAGCAGTTGCCCGTTGCCCAGGGCCTGGCGCAGGCCCGATTCGATGCGCATGCGTTCCTGCATGCCCTTGTTCATGTCCTGGCTGTAGAAGGCGATGTGCTCGCCGTCCGTCGAGGAATTCTGCTTGGCGCGGTACATGGCGATATCGGCCAGGCGCAGCAGGGTTTCCGCGTCATTGCCATCCTGCGGGTAGACGCTGATGCCAATCGAGGCGCTGACGCGCAGGTCGTGGCCCTCGATCAGGAAAGGCTCGTTCAGCGCCGATAGCAGCTTGTTCGCCACCATGCTGGCTTCGTAATGCTGGTGGATGTCGAACAGGCCGACCGCAAATTCGTCGCCGGACAGGCGCGCCACCACATCCTGGTCGCGCAGGGCCAGGCGGAAGCGCTGCGACACTTCGCGCAGCAGCGCATCGCCCACCGCGCGGCCCAGCGTGTCGTTAATCAGCTTGAAGCGATTCAGGTCGATGAACATCACGCAGCCGTCGGCCTTGCTGCGCTGGGCTACGGTCATGGCCTGGTCGACCAGCTTGGTCAGCAGCGAACGGTTCGGCAGGCTGGTCAGCGCATCGTAGTAAGCCAGGTGGTGGATGCGTTCCTCCGCCTCCTTGCGCTCCGTGATATCGGTCAGGTAGGCGACCAGGCCGATCGAGCGGTCTTCCATATCGCAAAGCTGCGACAGCGACAGGCTGGCCCAGAATACGTCGCCGTTCTTTTTCTTGCGGCGCACTTCCATCAGGCGGCCGCCCTGCTCCAGGAACTCATCGCCGAGGTCTTCGTCTTCGTCGTCGTAGAGGAAGATGATGTTGCGCCCCACCGCCTCCACCGCCGAATAGCCGAACAGGCGCTCGGCGCCCTTGTTCCAGCTTGTGATGAAGCCATTCAGGTCCATGGTCAGCACCGATTCGTGAATCTGGTCCAGTATCTGGGTCTGGTGCTGCAAGCGCGCTTCCACTTGAACATAGGCGTGGGTGGTGCGCTGAGCTATCGAATGCACCTGCAGCACGCTGCCGGCGAGGCTGGCCAGGCTGGCCAGGTTGTGCCGGCTGGTTTCAGTGTAGTTGTCGAGGCCGGAAACTTCAAAGCGGCCGAAATACTGCTGGTCGTATTGGATCAGCTGCGACAGGCCGCTTTCCCATCCTGGCAAACCGGTGGCCGGGGTCATTTCGCCCGGCACGTAGCGGCCGTGCGGGCTGCCGGTGACCTCGCGTGCAATGCGGCCCAGCTCTTCCACCAGCGCGCGGCCGCGCAGGCGCAGCACCGCATCGCACACGGCGGCACTGCTGGCGAGGAAGTTGGCGACCGGTTGCTCGTGCATGCCTACACGTTCCTGCTGACCTGCAGGGCCCAATGGTAGGCCTGCAACAGGCTGCGCCAATACATTTCATTGTCGATGCCGACGTCGCGCAGCGCGCTTGCCTGCGGTTCGTGCATTTCCACCAGCGCCAGCATTTCGCCCAGGCCGCCGCTGCGGTCCAGCAGGGCTGCGACGACGTCCAGGTCCAGGTTCAGGGCCGATACGATTTCGGTCATCGGCATCGCCAGCAATACATCGAGCAGGGAGAACACGCCAACCAGGAAAGCCATGTCCTGTTCATCGCGTTCGCCTTGGCGCAGCTTGCACAAGGCTTCCATTTGCGCGGCGCGCAGGGCGGCCAGCGGCAGCAGGACATTGGCCGGGCCGTCGGCTTGCTGGCGCGCGTACAGCAGCAGCTGCAGCCAGCGTTGCAGCTGGCGGCGGCCCAGCAGGTTGATGGCCTGGCCGAAGTTGTGGATCGGATTGCTGCTCGGCGCAAAGGCAGCGGAGTTCACCAGCTTGAGCAACTGGAAGGACAGCGCCGGGTCCTGCTTCAGCAGGGTTTCCAGTTCGCGCGAGTCGGCGTCCTGCGCCAGCAGCCCAAGCAGGGCAAGCAGGCGTTTGCGGGTGGTGCCGTCGCCCTGCCCCGTGTCCCGCTCCTGCGCGCGCGGCAGCTCGCCACGGAACAGGGTAAAGCCGGCTTTGCGGCATTCGTCGACGCGCATGGTATCGGCGTTGCGGGCCAGGTGCGGGCCGGGCAACGACATCATCGCCAGCGCGCCGGGCAGCGCATCGGCGCAATCGACGTCGAGGCCACGGATGCCGGCTTGCGCGGCGGCGATGCCTGCATCGCCATCGGCCAGCAAGCGCAGGCCGCGGTCGGCCAGCTGTCTGCAGCACTTCTGCACAGCTTCATCGGCCAGCAACGCAGCCGGTACGGTGAATACGATGCGCTCGAGCGGCAGGCTATCGAGCTGCGTCGCATCGAGTGCAAGCGGGTCGGCAAGGGGAATGAAGTAATCGAGCGAACCCAGTTCTTCGGATTCAGGACAGCACAGGAGTGATTGCAGCACGGGCAGCGAGGCCGCCACCGGCATTTGAAATGCCAGTCCTACCCAGTGATTTTGGGTGTCCATGACAGGCTTGATTCCCACCAGCGGTAACGATTTCGGGTCTGACTCAAACATCGGAATCTCAGGTGTGGCAACGCTAACAATGGTAAATGGTCTATTGATGTAAAGCAACCATTGAGCGCGCACAGACACCCTGTGTTACAAGACTCGGGGAGTCTAACAGAAATTGCCCAAAAATCAGCTTTTTAGTGGTAGAGGAGGCAATCGAATTGCCAGATTTGTATCAGCAACGATACATTACTGATTAATTTAGCAATTTTCTATTTATCGAATTGTGCGTGTTGAACGGCAAACTTGATCAGTTCTGCCTGGCCTTCAATGCCAAGCTTGCGTTTGATGTTAAGGCGGTGGGTTTCCACCGTGCGCACGCTGAGGTCCAGTTCGCGCGCAATATGCTTGTTCGATTCGCCATTGGCGAGGTGGCGCAGCACCTCCGCTTCGCGCGTGGTGAGCTGGTTGTCCTGGGCCATGGGCTTGGCCAGCTGCTGCGCCAGGTTGGCGCTGTAGTAGATGCCGCCGGCCATGACCGTTTCGATGGCGACCACGATGTCCTTGCCCGGCGCATCTTTCAGCACGTAGCCTCGGGCGCCGGCCTGGATCGCCTGGGTCACGTATTCCAGCTTGTCGTGCATCGACAGGATCAGCACCGCAATCGACGGGAACTGGCGCTTGAACAAGGCGGTGGCTTCGATGCCGTTGGTGCCGCGCATATTGATGTCCATCAGGACCAGGTCGGGACTGTGCAGGCGCGCAGCTTCCAGCGCTTCGGCGGCGCTGCCTGCCTCGCCTACCACTTCGAATTGCGCCATGGCTTCCAGCCGCGCGCGCAGGCCGTCGCGTACCAGGGGATGGTCGTCTACCAGCAGGATACTTGTCCGCAGCTCACTCATTTTTTGCCTTTGTTGTCTACGCGCGCCAGCACAATGGTGCCGGCGGGCGAGGATTCGATGCGGAACTGGCCGCCGATCGCTTCCATGCGCTCCATCATATTCCGTAATCCGATGCCCCGCTTCGGATGGCCGGCAATGCCCTCGGCATCGAAACCGCTGCCATTGTCGGCAATGCGCAGCGCGACGCCCTCGGCATCGCCTTCGAGGCCGATGTTGATGCTGGTAGCGGCAGCGTGGCGCTCGATATTGGTCAGCGCTTCCTGCGCAATACGGAACAGCACCGTGTTCGCCACGTCCGGCAGGGCGTCGGTACAACCGGTGGCGCTGAACGCCACGTCGACGCCAATGTGTTCGCGGAATTCTGAGGCAAGGTGGTCGAGCGCGGCGGCCAGGCCCAGGTCGTCCAAGATGGCGGGGCGCAGGTTGTGCGAGATGCGGCGCACTTCGCCCAGCACATTGTTCAATTGCTCCGCGGTGTGCTCGAAGGCTGCCTTGGCCTTGTCCTGCTGCGCCGGGTTGCCGAGGCGGATAATGCCGGCCTCGATCTGCAGCTTGATCGAGACCAGCCACTGGCTGATGCCGTCGTGCAGGTCGCGCGACAGGCGCGCCCTTTCCTCTTCCTGCGATTCGACCACGCGCTGCGCCAGCACTTTGAGCTTGGCATCAGCCACGCGGTATTCGCGGATATTCAGCGCCAGGCCGGACACGCCTACAGCCACCAGCGCCAGCGCCGCAATCGCCGTCATCCACAGCAAGGTATTGCGGATATTGCCGCGCTGCTGGGCGTCGACCTTGGCCAGCGCCGCGTCGACGTCATCGAGATAGATGCCGGTGCCCAGCATCCAGCCCCATTCCGGCAGCGGTATCACGTAGCCCAGCTTGGGGGCCGACTTGTGGGTGGAGGGCTTGACCCAGTTGTAGCGCTCCAGCCCTCCCCCTTCACGGGCGCGTGTCAGCAGGCGCTGGATGGTGGGGTTGCCCTCCTGGTCCTTCAGCATGAACAGGTTCTGCCCCACCAGCTCCGGCTGGCGCGGATGCATCAGCGAATTGCCCTGCATGTCGTAGACGAAGAAATAGCCGTCATCACCAAAGCTCAGGGTGGACAGGATGCGTTTCGCTTCGTCGAGCGTGGCCTGGTCATTGCGGCCGGATTTGACCAGGTGCGCAATCGAATGGTTGGCCAGCGTGACGTAGTGTTTGAGTTCCGCTTCCTTGCTGGCCAGGTAGGCCTGCTGGATGGTGTCGCGCTGCTGGCGGGCGAGCGTGGTCGCCTGGTAGCGCACCGCGACGGCGATCGCGCACAGGGCCAGGATCAAGGGCGCAATGGCCAGGAACAGGAACTTTTGCCGCAGCTTCATGCGGCGATTGTAAGCCCGCTCCTGCGTGCTTGTCCTACGTAGTTATACGGACCGCGTTTGCGTAGTGGTGCGCTTGTGACAGATATTCAATTCCTGAATACTGGCCATTCATCCTTGGAGGAGACCCCGATGAATCCCACTATGAAGAAACTTGGCTGGGCAGCGATGTCCGTGCTGGGTGCGAGCGCCCTGGGCGTGATCGCGCTGAAGCGCGGCGAACCTGTCAGCGCCATCTGGCTGGTGATTGCAGCCGTTTGCGTGTACCTGATTGCGTACCGCTTCTACAGCCTGTTTATTGCCAAAAACGTCATGGGCCTGGAGGCTGACCGCCTGACCCCGGCCTATAAATACAACGATGGCCTGGACTATGTGCCGACCAATAAGAACGTGCTGTTCGGCCACCACTTCGCCGCAATCGCCGGCGCCGGCCCGCTGGTCGGCCCCGTGCTGGCGGCGCAGATGGGCTACCTGCCCGGCATGCTGTGGATCCTGGCGGGCGTGGTGTTCGCCGGCGCGGTGCAGGACTTCATGGTGCTGTTCATCTCCACCCGCCGCGATGGCCGTTCGCTGGGTGACCTGATCAAGTCCGAACTGGGGCCGGTGCCGGGCAATATCGCGCTGCTGGGCACCTTCATGATCATGGTGATCATCCTGGCCGTGCTGGCGCTGATCGTGGTGAAGGCGCTGGCGCACTCGCCTTGGGGCTCGTTCACCGTGATGGCCACCATCCCGATCGCGCTGTTCATGGGCGTCTACTCGCGCTACATTCGCGTCGGCCGCGTCGGCGAAGTGTCGCTGATCGGCTTCGTGCTGCTGATGCTGGCGATCTTCGGCGGCCAGTGGGTGCAGGAGAACCCTGCGCTGGCGCCAATGTTCACCTTCTCCGGCACTGAACTGACCTGGATGCTGATCGGCTACGGCTTCATCGCCTCCGTCCTGCCGGTGTGGCTGCTGCTGGCGCCGCGCGACTACCTGTCCACCTTCCTCAAGATCGGCACCATCGTCGGCCTGGCGCTGGGCATCCTGATCGTGTCGCCGATGCTGCAAATGCCTTCGCTGACCAAATTCATCGACGGCACCGGCCCGGTATGGTCCGGCAACCTGTTCCCCTTCCTGTTCATCACCATCGCCTGCGGCGCCGTGTCCGGCTTCCATGCGCTGATCTCCTCCGGCACCACGCCGAAGATGATCGAGAACGAAACCCATGCCCGCTTCATCGGCTACGGCGCGATGCTGATGGAATCCTTCGTCGCCATCATGGCGCTGATCGCCGCTTCGACCATCGAGCCAGGCGTGTACTTCGCGATGAATAGCCCGGCCGCACTGCTCGGCACCACCGCCGAATCGGCAGCGCAGGCGATTTCCCAGTGGGGTTTCTACGTCACGCCTGAAATGCTGACGCAGACCGCAAAGGACGTCGGTGAATCGACCATCATCTCGCGTGCCGGCGGCGCACCTACCTTGGCGGTCGGCATGGCGCACATCCTGTCCAACGTGGTTGGCGGCAAGGCCATGATGGCGTTCTGGTACCACTTCGCCATCCTGTTCGAAGCGCTGTTCATCCTGACCGCTGTCGACGCGGGCACCCGCGCCGGCCGCTTCATGCTGCAGGATTTGCTGGGCTCCTTCTCGCCATCGCTGAAGCGCACCGATTCCGTGTTTGCCAGCCTGCTGGCCACCGGCCTTTGCGTGGCGGCCTGGGGCTACTTCCTGTACCAGGGCGTGGTCGATCCGCTGGGCGGCATCAACACCCTGTGGCCACTGTTCGGTATCGCCAACCAGATGCTGGCCGCGATTGCGCTGATCCTGGGGACCTGCGTGCTATTCAAGATGAAGCGCGCCAAGTACGCCTGGGTCACCATCCTGCCGACCATCTGGCTGCTGCTGTGCACCCTGACCGCCGGCTGGCAGAAGATCTTCGACGCCAATCCGAAGATTGGCTTCATGGCCCACGCCGCGAAATACCAGGCGGCCCTGGCAGACGGCAAGGTGCTGGCGCCGGCCAAGTCGATCGAACAGATGCAGCAGGTGATCTTCAACGACTACCTGGATGCGGGCCTGGCAGCCTTCTTCATGATCGTCGTGGTCAGCGTGCTGGTGTTCGGCGTGCGTACCGCATTGGCGGCCTGGAACGCCAGCCGCCCAACCCACAACGAAGCCCCGGCCCAATACGCCGCCGCGGCCAAATAAGACCATGCTGGGCGAAATCGTCAAGGCTGGCCGCTACCTCGGGCAGAGCATGCGGCTGATGTGCGGCCTGCCGGAATACGACACCTACGTCGCCCATCGCGAGGCCACCCACCCGGGTGAGCCCGTGATGAGCTACGAGGAATTCTTCCGCGAGCGGCAAGAAGCGCGCTACGGCGGCGCCGGAAAACGCGGCGGCTGCTGCTAGAAATGTCCACCTTGGTTCCTGACCCCAAGGTGGACATTGTTGCTAGCGACTAAAAGTTAGAGCCAGATCAAAGTGTCGAAATTCTTAGCATTTATTCTTTGCCCGATGGAATCGTCCTTCGGCGGCGAAAATGCTCAACTTCGAACGGTCCGGCTTAAGCCAGAAACTGACCATCATCTCCGTGCTCACCACCGGCAGCGCCTTGCTGCTGGTGTTCGTGGCATTCGCCGTCGCGTCCATCCTTTCCCACACCAGCGAGGAGCGCAAGCAGCTTACCTCGCTGGCTGATGTCATCGGCGCCAACAGCGTCGCTTCCCTGCTCTATTCCGACCGGCCGACGGCCGAACAGGCCCTGGCTGCGTTGGCGGTGAAAAGCGACATCACGCGCGCTGCCCTGTTCGACCGCGACGGCGAACTGTTTGCCTCCTACCCTGCCCTGCGCCAACTGGGGCCCGCCGCGTTGGACGCGGCGCGCCTTAAGCAACTGGCGTCCGGCGAACTGGCTGAACGCGACGGTCCGCCCTGGGCGCCGCTGTTGCGGCTCTATCGGCCGGTGCGGGTGCGCCAGCATGTCATCGGGGCGGTGATGATCGAGGCCGGCCAGGCCTCGCTGTGGCTGGGCATCCTGCGCAACCTTGGCATTACGGCAGCCGCCACCGCGTCCTCGTTCGGGCTGGCGCTGGTGCTGTCGGCGCGCTTCCGCGAAGGCATTGCGGCGCCCATCGCGCAATTGATCGCGGCGGCGGATAAGGTCAGCAGCAGCCAGACCTACGCCCAGGTGCAGCACCAGCGCAGCGATGAACTGGGTACGCTGATCGATAGTTTCAACGGCATGCTGGCGCAGATCGAGAACCGCGACACCAAGCTGGCCCAGTACCGCGGCGAGCTGGAACGGCAGGTCAGCATCCGCACCGCGCAGCTGGAAAAGGCCAAGGATTCAGCGGAGGCGGCCAGCCAGGCCAAGAGCGCCTTCCTGGCCAATATGTCGCACGAAATCCGCACGCCGATGAACGGGGTGCTGGGCATGGCGGAGCTGCTGGCGGCAACCGAGCTCACCGAAACCCAGCGCCATTACACCAGCATGGTGCGCCGCTCGGGCGAGCACCTG
Source organism: Duganella sp. Root198D2 (assembly GCF_001428585.1). Lineage (NCBI taxonomy): Bacteria > Pseudomonadati > Pseudomonadota > Betaproteobacteria > Burkholderiales > Oxalobacteraceae > Duganella > Duganella sp. Root198D2. The sequence goes on from NZ_LMIC01000006.1 coordinate 14,752, forward strand.
CTGGTGATCATCAACGACATCCTCGATTTCTCCAAGGTCGAAGCGGGCAAGCTGACCGTTGAATACATCAACTTCAACCTGCGCGAGCTGCTGGACGATATCGAAAACGTGTTCGCGCCACAGGCCCAGGCCAAGGGCATTGAAATGGAGTTCGCAGTGGCGAACAACATCCCGCTGGCGATCTGCGGCGATCCGAACCGGCTGCGGCAGGTGATCGTCAACCTGCTGGGCAATGCGGTCAAGTTCACCGACCAGGGGCGGATCAAGGTGGCGGTACGGGTGGCGGAGGAGGATGCGCAGTCGGCGCGGCTGCGGCTTGAAGTGCACGATACCGGCATCGGCGTGACGCGCGAGGCACGGGCGCACATCTTCGACTCATTCTCGCAGGGCGATGGTTCGACTACGCGCAAGCACGGCGGCACCGGACTTGGCCTGGCGATTTCCAAGCAGCTGGTGGAGCTGATGGGAGGCACGATCGGGGTCGACAACGCGCTGGGGCGCGGTTCGGTGTTCTGGTTCACCGTGCAATTCGACAAGCGGCGCGTGGATGCGGATGATGCGGGCTTCCAGCAGAAGCCAACCAAGGGCCTGCGCGCACTGGTGGTCGACCGGCAGGCTGAAAGCGCGCTGGCGCTGCAACGCTTGCTGGCGCGCTGGCATTTGCAAGGCAATTGCGTGCCCAGCGCAGCGGATGCCTTGCGTGAACTGCACGCGGCGGCCATGCGCGGGATGCCCTATGACGTGGCATTGCTCGAGATGGGGCTGGACGATATCGGCGGGCTGGCGCTGGCGGCCGAAATCAAATCCGATCCTGATATTTCTTCGGTGCGCCTGATCTTGCTGGCCTCCGAGCGCAATGCGGCGGACCAGGTGCAACGCCGCGCCGCAGGCGTGGCTTTCCAGCTGATCAAGCCAGTGCGCGAACCGGACCTTTACGACTGCATCGTGACGCCGGCGCGCGCCAATGAAGGGGTGGGCGCGGCGGGACTGGCCGGCATTCCGTCATCGCAGTCCTCGCCGCGGCCGCGGCACGGCCAGCGGCCGCGCGCCCTGCTGGCCGAGGATAATCCGGTAAACGTGGAGGTGGCGTCGGCCATGCTGCGCGGCCTGGGCATGGAGGTGGCCTGCGCCGCCAACGGCGAAGAGGCGCTTGCCGCCGTGCGGGCCGGCGATTACGACCTGGTCCTGATGGACTGCATGATGCCGGTCATGGACGGCATGGCCGCTACCGCCGAAATCCGCCGCCTGGAGCAGCAGCGCGGCCGGACACGCACGACACCCATCGTCGCCATCACGGCCAACGCGCTGCAGGGCGACCGCGAACGCTGCCTGGCCGCTGGGATGGACGACTACATCAGCAAGCCTTTTTCACAGCAGGCACTGGCCGACACCCTCGGGCGCTGGATTGCCCTGCCGCGTCCAACTCGCGCTCCCGAAGCGCAGGCCGCCGCGCCGGGCCAGGCCACTCCCGCAACCATCAACCAGCTCGCGCTTGACGCCATCCGCGCCCTCAGTGCCGAGCAAGGAGAGCTATTACTGCAACGCGTCCTGACCACCTTCCTGCAAGACACCCCCCGCCAACTCACAGCTCTGCACGCAGCGGTCGCAGACAGCGACCCATCCACCATCCGCAAGACCGCCCACAGCCTGAAATCCAGCAGCGCCAACGTCGGCGCCGACACGCTGGCCAGGCTGTTCAAGGAACTGGAACAGATGGCACGCGCCGGCCGTACCGACGGCGCGGCCGGCCTGATGGCGCAACTGGAGCGCGAATTCCAGTCAGTCCGGCATTCGCTCAGTATCATCCTGCCGAAGGGAGCATGAAATCATGGCAGCGCTCTATTCACCCAAACGCGGCACCGTGCTGGTGGCTGATGACGATCCTGTCATGCGCCTGTTAATGCTTGAAATGCTGGCCCAGGTCGGGCTCGACGCGGTGGAAGCGAGCGACGGCCGCGCCGCTATTACCAGTTTCCGCGACAATGCGCCGGACCTTGTGCTGCTCGACGTCGACATGCCGCTGCTTGACGGCTTCTCGGTCTGCCGCGCCATCCGCAAGCTGGAAAGCTCGTCCCACATCCCCGTCATCATGGTCACCGGCGGCGACGACCTGGAAGCCGTCACCCAGGCGTATGAAGCCGGCGCCACCGACTTCGTCTCCAAGCCGATCAACTGGCCCATCCTGGGCCACCGCGTGTTGTACGTACTGCGTGCCAGCGATGCCATCGCCCGCCTGCGCATTGCCGATGCCCACAACCGCGCCGTGCTGGCGGCCATCCCCGACACCTTCTTCCGCCTCAGCGCCGACGGCTACTATCTCGATTACGAACAAGGCCACGAGCCCGGCGCCGATTTTGCCAGCCGCGAATGCGTGGGCCGCCACATCCGCGAGGTACTGCCGGCGCCGATCGCAAGCCGCATGCTGGAGCAGCTGTCGGCCGTGCTGCACTCCACTTCCGTGCACTCGGTCGATTACGAGCTGGCGCGCGACGGCGTTGGCCACCACTTTGAAGCGCGGCTGGTCAGCACGGTGTCCGGCGAAGTCCTCGGCCTGGTGCGCGACATCAGCGAACGCAAACGCACCGAAGAGCAGATCCGCAAGCTGGCCTACTGCGATAGCCTGACCGGCATCCCCAACCGCCAGGCCTTCCTTGAAACGCTGGAACGCGAACTGGAGCGCTCGCAACGCGAGCAGCGCAAGTTCGCCATCCTGTTCATGGACCTGGATTCCTTCAAGCGCATCAACGACACGCTGGGCCACAACGTCGGCGACCTGCTGCTGCAGATCGTCACCGAACGCCTGCGCGAGACCATTCGTCCCAGCGACCACCTGTGCAGCCTGGCGCGCCTGGGCGGCGATGAATTCACTATCCTGTTGCCCGATATCGAACGGGTGGACGACGCATTGGCCGTGGCGCACCGCGTGAAGGATGCCATGCGCCGCCCCTTCAACCTGGACGGCCACGAGATCTTCGTCACCGCCAGCATCGGCATCTCGCTCTATCCCGAAGACGGCGAAGACTGCACCTCGCTGCTGAAATTCGCCGACACCGCCATGTACCACGCCAAGAACTGCGGCAAGAACAACGCCAAGCTTTACAGCTCATCGCTCACGATGCAGATCATGAGCCACGTCAAGCTGGAAGTGGGCTTGCGCAAGGCCTTGCAGAACAACGAGCTATACCTGCTGTACCAGCCGCAAGTCGACGTCCCGACGACACGCGTGGTCGGCGTGGAAGCGCTGATACGCTGGCGCCACCCCGAGCACGGCATCATCCCGCCCACGGAGTTCATTCCGCTGGCGGAGGAAACAGGCTTGATCGTGCCGATCGGCGAATGGGTGCTGCGAACCGCATGCGGCCAGGCCCGCGCCTGGCAGCTTGAATGCGAGCGACCGGTCCGCATGGCGATCAACCTTTCCGCGCGCCAGTTCAAGGATGAGAACCTCGCCCAGATCGTGCTGGCAGTGCTGCAGGAAACCGGCCTTGATCCCAGCCTGCTGGAACTGGAACTGACCGAAGGCACCTTGATGGACAACGCCCTTGCCACGCTGGCCACGCTGGAGCAACTGCGCGGCATCGGCGTATTCCTGTCGATCGACGATTTCGGCACCGGCTATTCGTCCATGAGCTACCTGAAACGCTTCGACGTACGCGCACTGAAGATCGACAAGAGCTTCATCAGCGGCCTGCCGCAGGACAGCGAGAACGCCGCCATCACGCGCGCCATCATCGCCATGGCGCACGGCTTGAAAATGATCGTGGTGGCAGAAGGCGTCGAGACGCCCGAGCAACTGGACCTGCTGAAGCACTACGGCTGCGATATGGCGCAAGGCTACCTGCTCGGCCGCCCCGCTTCGCAGGACGTCATCAGCCAGATGCTGGTTTGTGCCGGATCAGGTGCTGCGGCGGTCTAGCATGGCGCGGGCGATAGTGCCGGCGTCGACGTATTCGAGTTCGCCGCCCACCGGCACCCCTCGTGCCAGGCGCGTTACCGCCAGGCCGCGCGCTTTCAGCATTTCACTGATGTAGTGGGCGGTGGCTTCGCCTTCATTGGTGAAATTCGTTGCCAGCACCACTTCCCCCACCACGCCGTCGGCGGCGCGCGCCAGCAGTTTTTCGAGATGGATGTCTTTCGGGCCGATGCCGTCCAGCGGCGACAGGCGGCCCATCAGCACGAAGTACAAGCCTTTGTACGTCAGCGTGGATTCGATCATCGCCTGGTCGGCCGGCGTTTCGACCACGCACAGCTGGCGCCTGTCGCGCGACTCGTCGACGCAGGTGTCGCAGATCTCGGTTTCGGTGAAGGTGTTGCACAGCGCGCAGTGGTGCACCTGCTCCACCGCCTGGTACAGGGCGCGCGAGAGCATGGCGGCCCCTTCGCGGTCGTGCTGCAGCAGGTGGAAGGCCATGCGCTGGGCCGACTTGGGACCGACACCCGGCAGGCGGCGCAGCGCCTCCGTCAAAAATTCAAAGGACTTCGCCATTGGCTCAGGATTGCTTGAAGGCGCTCAGGAAATCGGCCGTCTTGGTTGGCACGAATTCGGTGATCGCGTAGCTGGCGGCACCGGCTTCGTTGAACGGGTCCAGCTCGATCACCGCTTCGATATCGGCCCGGCTGTCGGCTGTGGCAAGAATGACGCCGCCGGTACGCGGCACCAGGCGTCCAGACATCAGGAACATGCCGTTGGCATATTGCTCGCGCAGGTACTCGCTATGCGCGGCGAGGAGCTTGTCGATTTCCTCGGCCGGTTTCAGGTACGTGAGCGTGATGATGAACATGATGGTGCTTTAGAACGGCATCTTGAAGCCAGGCGGCAGCGGCAGGCCGGCGGTCAGGCCGCTCATTTTTTCCGAAGCGGTGGATTCGGCCTTGCGCACGGCGTCGTTGAAGGCGGCGGCCACCAGGTCTTCCAGCATGTCCTTGTCGTCGCCCAGCAGCGATGGGTCGATCGACACGCGCTTGACGTCGTTCTTGCAGGTCATCACGACCTTTACCATGCCGGCGCCGGCCTGGCCCTCGACTTCGATCAGGGCCAGCGCATCCTGCGCCTTCTTCATGTTGTCCTGCATGGCTTGCGCTTGTTTCATCAGGCCGGCCAGTTGGTTCTTCATCATGGTGTGGTTCTCCGTATTTCGGTGTTGAGTATCGGGTTTAGTGCGCTGGCGTCATCGGCGCCACGATCGAGCCGGGCACGATGAAGGCGCCGAATTCGCGCATCATTGCTTTGATAAATGGGTCGGCGGCCACTGTTTCTTCAGCAGCGCGCTGGCAGTTCTCGCGGTGGACCTGGGCTTCGACGCTGGTGGTGTACCAGGCCTTGCCGATTTCGGTCTCGACGCGTGCGGCGCGGCCGAAGCGTTCGGCCAGCGCGGAGGTCAGCTTTTCAACGTTGGCCGGCGTAGCCCAGGTTTCGATCGGGCAGCGGATGCGGAACAGCGCCATATTGCCGTCGAATGCGCAGCTTACCAGCTCGGCCTGGGTGGCCAGCTGCTGCGCTACGCCGCGCAATGGCAGGTGGGCGGCCAGTGCCGGCCAGTTGCCGTCCCAGCCCAGTTCAGGAACCGGGGTGATGACGTATTCGTATGGCGCCTTGGCTGGCGCGGCGGCGCGCTGCTGCGGTGCCGCCTGCGCCATGCCGGAAATATGGTCGGCGCCGGCCGGCATTGCGGAATCTTCGGAGAAGTCGGTTACCCATGGCGGGAGGTCGTCTTCTTCGGCTTGCTGCTGCACTGGAGCAGCGCGGCGTTGCTGCGCTTGCTGCGGGGCTTCCATTACGGTGGCGGCGCCGCCCTGCTCATCCCAGGGCGCGCTGGCCGGCGCGGACGGTGCGCTTGGGGCCGGGGCATCTTCCCACGGTGCCGGCGCGCGTGGTGCGGCCGGCGCGGACGGCATTGCGGCGCGCGGCGCTGCGGATGCCGGCGGCGATGCAGGTGCCTCGGCTTGCGGCGCTGCCGGACGCGCCGGAGCCGGGGCGCGCTGGCCGGTGCGGGCGGCGGCGGCGGCACGTGCGGCTTCCAATGCAGCGGTGATGGCCATCTTTGCAGGGCTCATCGGACGGCTGTCGGCTGCTGGCGCAGGCTGCGGTGCTGGTGCTGGTGCAGGCGCTGCGACAGGCTGCGGCGCGGCGGCGGGCTGCGCGGGCATTGCCGGAGCGGCTGCGGCGGGTGCGGCGGCCGGAACGCTGGCCAGGTGCGAGGCGCTGGCAGCGTTTGCCGCGGGAGCGGCGGCAGGCGCCACTTGCTGGACCGGCGGTGCCGGCGGCACAGGCGGAGCAGCGGTGGTGGACGCAGGCGCCGGCTGGCCGACCGGAACACTCATGCGATCCGCAGTTGCGGACGAAGCAGCCATGGCGGCCGCGGCGGCCGCGCGGGCTGGATTCGCGCCGGCTGGACGAGCCGCTACCGGGGCGCTGGCCGGCTGGCCATCTGCCCCACCGAAGCCGGGCCGAAAGGCAAGCATGCGTAACAGGGTCATGGAGAAGCCGGCATATTCATCCGGCGCCAGCCCCAGTTCATTGCGACCGTGTACCGCGATCTGGTAATACAACTGCACTTCCTCAGCATCAAACAGGGAAGCCAGCCGCACGACATCGTTATATTCAGGCAGGTCCACAGGCACGGCGGAAGGCACGGTCTGCGCCAGCGCGATCCGGTGCAGCAAGGTGCCCAGGTCCTGCAAGGCGCCGTTGTAAGACAGTGAGCGCGACGCCATTTCATCGGCAACCGCCATCAGGTCCGCGCCATCCTTATTGGCCAGCGCGTCCAGCAGGCGCACCAGGTAGGACTGGTCCAGGGCACCCAGCATGCCCTGTACCGCATCCAGCGTCACAGCGCCGGCGGCGTAGGCAATCGCCTGGTCGGTCAGGGACAGGGCATCGCGCATCGAACCGTGCGCGCCCTGCGCCAACAGGCGCAAGGCCGGCTGCTCGAACACGACGTTTTCCTGGCCCAGGATATTTTCCAGGTGGCCGACGATATGCCCCGGCGGCATCTGCTTCAGGTTGAACTGCAGGCACCGCGACAGCACGGTGACGGGAATCTTCTGCGGATCGGTGGTCGCCAGGATGAACTTGATGTGCTCCGGCGGCTCCTCCAGCGTCTTCAGCATCGCATTGAAGGCGTGGTTGGTCAGCATGTGCACCTCGTCGATCATATAGACCTTGAAGCGCGCATTGGACGGTGCATACACCGCCTGCTCCAGCAACTGCGCCATTTCATCGACGCCGCGGTTGGACGCCGCATCCATCTCGACATAGTCGACAAAGCGGCCGCCATCGATCGCGGTACAAGCCTCGCACACGCCGCACGGGGTAGCCGTGATGCCGCCGTTGCCGTCCGGGCCGACGCAATTGAGCGACTTGGCCAGGATACGGGACAGCGTCGTCTTGCCGACACCGCGCGTCCCGGTAAACAGGTAGGCGTGGTGCAGGCGACCGGTATGCAACGCGTGGGTCAGCGCACGGACAACGTGCTCCTGGCCGACCAGCGTTTCAAAGTTCCGGGGACGGTATTTGCGAGCGAGGACTTGATAGGACATGATCGGGATTTTACCGTAGATAGCAGGCACTGCGGACAACATTAGGCGTTCGGCCAGACTTCGTCTAGACTTTGCCTTTTTTACAACTGGACCACCATGAAAAAGCTGCTCCTGATTGCCCTGCTGGCCAGCGTTGGCGCCGCCCACGCGGAAGAGCGCGAGTGGACCACCTATAAGAAGTTTGTCGAGTCGATCCGCCTGGATCGCTTCTACGCCCTGCCCGCCTCCGAGCGCGATAAGCTGGACTTCTATCTGACAGTGGAGCCGTCCAGCAAGAAACTCAAGGCCGCCGACATGAATTTAACGGTGGTCCATGCCGGCACGCGTACCGCACTGCCGCTTGACGACAAATCCCACCTGCGCATGGCGCCCAATCCGCAATGGCTGGCCGAAGACGCCAAAATCATGACATCCCAGGCCAAAGGCGAGAAGATCAGCGTGATCTACAACCTGGACGCGGTCGTGCCGGAAGGCACGCAGTGGCCTTATAACAAGCTGATGGGCAGCGTTGCCCAAGGCAATGCGGCAATTGGCAAGGTGGCAGGCGCTTTCAGCTGGTTTGCACCGACGATGAAGTCGGTCCTGCTGACTTTCGACAAGCCATCCCAGCTGACGATCCAGTCACGGCATGGCACCAAGCGCTTCCTCAGCGACGCCGAAAACAAGATCCGGCTGCCGGCCGAGGCTGCACTGCTGAAGGAAAATCCGCTGGTAGAGATTACCGCCCGCCCGCTGCAGGCCGAGCTGGATACCGAGTGAGAAATAAAAAAGCTGCCAATGGCAGCTTTTTTATTGAATTCAAAGAGGCGAGCCTGATCTGCGGCACTTGCGGTGAACAGCTTTGGCTGCTTCGTTCCCGACCTGACCAGGTTAACCGTGCCACAATGCGCAGGGGCCCGCCCGGGCGCAATTATAGGCTATAAACCGAGCTGCTGCCAAATATCATCGACACGGGCTTTCACTTCAGGTGTCATGGCGATGGTGGTACCCCATTCCCGGCTGGTCTCACCCGGCCATTTATTGGTAGCGTCGATGCCCATTTTGCTGCCCAGGCCACTGACCGGCGAAGCGAAATCCAGGTAATCGATAGGCGTATTGTCGACCAGCGTGGTGTCGCGGGTCGGATCAACGCGGGTTGTTATCGCCCAGATCACTTCCTTCCAGTCGCGGATGTTCACATCCTCATCCACCACGATAATGAACTTGGTATACATGAACTGGCGCAGGAAGCTCCACACGCCGAACATCACGCGCTTGGCGTGGCCCGCGTACTGCTTGCGGATCTGCACCACCGCCATGCGGTAGCTGCAGCCTTCCGGCGGCAAGTAAAAGTCGGTGATCTCGCTGAACTGCTTCTGCAGCAGCGGCACGAACACCTCGTTCAGCGCCACGCCCAGCACAGCCGGCTCATCCGGCGGCTTGCCTGTATAGGTCGAATGGTAGATCGGGTCGCGCCGCATCGTGATGCGGTCGATGGTGAAGACCGGGAACCAGTCCTGCTCATTGTAATAGCCGGTGTGGTCGCCATACGGGCCTTCCAGGCCGTGCTCATAGCCGGAAGGATGGTTTTGGTCCGGGTAGATATGCCCTTCCAGCACGATCTCGGCCGACGCCGGCACACGCAGCTCGCTGCCGATCGCCTTTACCAGTTCGGTACGGCTGCCACGCAGCAGGCCGGCGAATTGATATTCCGACAGGCTGTCCGGCACCGGCGTTACGGCGCCGAGGATGGTCGCCGGGTCGGCGCCCAGCGCCACGCAGACCGGATAAGGCTGGCCCGGATTCCTGATGCAGTGCTCACGGAAGTCCAGCGCGCCGCCGCGATGCGCCAGCCAGCGCATGATGACCTTGTTACGCCCCAGGACCTGCTGGCGGTAGATGCCCAGGTTCTGGCGCTTCTTGTTGGGGCCCTTGGTAATAACAAGACCCCATGTAATAAGGGGCGCCACGTCGCCGGGCCAGCAATGCTGGATCGGCAAACGTGCCAGGTCCACATCGTTGCCTTCCCAGACGATCTCCTGGCATGGCGCGCCGCGCATCTCTTTAGGCGACATATCCCACACTGCTTTGACCAGCGAGCCCAGGCCCATCAAGTCCTTGAAGCCTTTTGGCGGCTCGGGTTCTTTCAGTTGCGCCAGCACGTGGCCGATCTTGCGCAGCTCGCTCACATCGTCGGCGCCCATGCCCAGTGCCACGCGGCGCGGTGTGCCGAACAGGTTGCCCAGCACCGGCATGTCAAAACCGGCCGGCTTCTCGAACAGGATGGCCGGCCCGCCGGCGCGCAGGGTGCGGTCGCAGACCTCCGTCATTTCGAGGTGTGGTGAAACAGGCAAGCTTGTGCGCTTAAGTTCGCCCATCGCTTGCAGTTGAGAAATAAAATCTCGGAGATCGCGATATTTCATACTTTTTTACGATTATTTTGCTCCCGACGAGTCGTCTGAGCACTTTTAGTCAAGCCGTTGATTTTATTGGTTTTTGTCAATGTGTACACGAGAAAGTCATACTCAAAAGTAATAAAGAACGCGTTCGTTAGTATTGACGGGATATAATACGCCTCCTACAATTTGACCTACCTGATGAGGACATGGCCTCTATGCCAACTAAGTTGTCACTCATTACATTCACGGAGCATCCGGGCTCCACAGACATTTTAAGGAGTGTTTTTCACGAGGCGTCTGCCTCCATTCCGGAAAAAGTTGTGTTGCAACTGGCCCCATAGACCCGCCAGCTTTAGCAAACAATGATGGCGTCCAGTCCCGTGCGACCTGTGCGGCGGTGGGCGAAGATAACACTGATGTAACGACTATGGCACGTCGAATTGACCGCGGTTTTCACGCGGCGGGGACGCGTTTTGACTCTTACATTTCAGGGGAGTTCTGAATGAACAATCGATTCAATGGGTTGCTTGATGGCGCCCGCCTGTGGGCCAGCCAGCCCGCCGTGTGGATTTCCACGCAGAGCATTTCGGCACGCGGTCTGCTGACCGCCGCTCAGTCCATGCTGAGCCTCTTCGGTATCGCTGCACTGGTCATGGCTTGCGCCATGGTTGCCCGTCCTGAACTGGCATCCGACCTGGCCCACGCCCTGCGTGGCGAGCCGCCAGCGCCTCAGCAAATTGTGGTTGCACCTCCGCTGTCCGAGCTGATGGAAGCGCCTGCGGTGCGTCCGGCCGGCCTGGTCATCGCCACCGCCGACGCGCAGCCTGCTGCCGAGGACAAGGACCTGGTGGGCTCCAAGAAGCAGCAGGACGCCGTCACCAACTGGTTGTCCAAACGCTACCGCGTTGCGGGCGATGCGACCAATATGCTGGTCTCCACCGCCTACCTGACGGCTCGCGAAATCAAGATGGATCCGCTGCTGATCCTGGCCGTGATGGCGATCGAGTCGGGCCTGAACCCGTTCGCGGAAAGCCCGATGGGCGCACAAGGCCTGATGCAGGTGATGTCCAAGGTCCACACCGACAAATTCCAGGACATGGGCGGCGTGCAGGCTGCGCTGAACCCGGTCGCCAACATCCGCGTTGGCGCCCTGATCCTGCGGGATTACGTAGCCAAAGGCGGCTCCGTTGAAGCCGGCCTGAAATTCTACGTTGGCGCAGCCGCCTTCGAGACCGATGACGGCTACGGCTCGCGCGTGATGGCGGAATACTCCCGCCTGAAGCAGGTCTCCGCCGGCAAGAAGGTGCCTTACATCACCCCACCGCAGCAGGTTGCTGCCGCCCCTGCCCCGGCCAAGGCAAAAGAAGCCCCAACCACCGTGGCCCAGGCCGACAAGCAAATCAGTGCAGACCAGCTGGCCGGCCTGTAATCGCCGCCCGCAGCCCGCCAAGCCACCCTCGGGTGGCTTTTTTCTTTTGCCCATAACAAATGTCCACCTTGGGGTCAGGAACGGAAGTGGACAAAAAAAATGCCCTCCGCTGGGAGGGCATCTTGTTGCCTGAGGCGGATTAACGCTTCTTGTCTGCCGTGACTTCGTCGGCGCGCAGTTGGGCGGCCAGCTTGTCCAGCACGCCGTTCACGTATTTGTGGCCATCGATACCGCCAAAGGACTTGGTCAGCTCCACCGCTTCGTTGATCACGACGCGGTATGGAATCTCGACGTGGTTCTTCAGCTCGTACGCGCCGATCAGCAGCACGGCGTGCTCGACCGGCGACAGCTCGCTAATGCCGCGATCAACCAGCGGCGAGAACACTTCGCGCAGCTCGACCGATTGCTTGATGGTGCCACGCAGCAGGTCGGCAAAGTACTCGCCGTCCGCCTTGTCGAAGCCATGGGCGCTGCGGATATTGTTGACGACCTTGGCCGCTTCTTCATTGTTCAGCAGCCACTGGTACAGGCCCTGCAGCGCGAACTCACGTGCGCGGTGGCGCGGCGTGCGGTTCTTGCTCGGGTTAGCGTGCGTCATATTGTCAGTCATGTTCTTACCTTTATTGAATTACTCGTCGTCGCCCAGGTCCTGGTGCAGCTCTTCCAGGGCGATCGACAGGTTGGCCATTTCGACGGCGCAGCGGGCAGCTTCGGCGCCTTTGACGGCCATGCGGACTTCCGCCTGCTCGTCGTTCTCGGTGGTCAGGATGGCGTTGGCGATAGGGATGCTGTAGTCCAGGCCCACGCGGGTGATGCCCGCGCCGGATTCATTGGACACCAGCTCGAAGTGGTAGGTTTCGCCGCGGATCACGGCGCCCAGTGCGACCAGCGCGTCGAACTGGTTGGACTCGGCCATCTTTTGCAGCACCAGCGGCACTTCCAGCGCGCCGGGAACGGTCACGTGCAGGATATCTTCATCTTCCACGCCCAGGTTCTTCAGCTCTTGCAGGCAGGCGGACAGCAGGCCATGGCAAACGTCTTCGTTGAAGCGTGCTTGCACGACGCCGATGCGCAGGTTTTCGCCGGACAGGTTGGTTTCGTAGGTTGCTACGGTCATGGTGGTCCTCTTTTCTGGATTCGGGTTAAGCCGCGCTCAGGCGGCAGGTTTGGCCATGTAGCCGGTGACTTCAAGGTTAAAGCCGGTCATCGAAGGCATCTTGCGCGGGCTGGCCAGCAGCTGCATCTTGTGGACGCCCACATCGCGCAGGATTTGCGCGCCGATGCCGTAGCTGCGCAGGTCCATGCTGGCGGCGCGCCCAGTTGGGCGCACGTTCTTGTCCAGCGCATCGAGCTGGCCGAACAGCTGCTCCGCGGTCTCGCCGCAGTTCAGCAGCACCATTACGCCCTGCTCCGACTGCTTGATTGCCTTCATCGAGGACGACACGTTCCAGGAGTGGGTGGTAGCTTCGGTTTCCAGCAGGTCCAGGATCGAGACCGGCTGGTGCACGCGCACCAGCGACTCCTTGCCAGGGGCCATATCACCATGCACCAGCGCCAGGTGGGCCGCGCCGCTTGGCTTGTCGCGGAAAGCGATCATGCGGAAGTCGCCGTGCGCGGTGCGCAGCGGACGTTCGGCAATGCGCTCCACCATGCATTCGTTCTGGCTGCGGTAGTGGATCAGGTCAGCGATGGTGCCGATCTTCAGGCCGTGTTCCTGGGCGAATTCCAGCAGTTCCGGCAGGCGCGCCATGGTGCCGTCGTCCTTGATGATCTCGCAGATCACGGAAGCCGGCATCAGGCCAGCCATCGCGGTCAGGTCGCAGCCGGCTTCAGTATGGCCGGCGCGCATCAGCACACCGCCCGGCACAGCGCGCAGCGGGAAGATGTGGCCCGGCTGCACGATATCGCTTGGCTTGGCGCCTTTCGCCACGGCCACCTGGATGGTCCTGGCGCGGTCGGCGGCCGAAATGCCGGTGGTGACGCCTTCCGCCGCTTCGATCGACACGGTGAAGTTGGTGCCGAACGAAGTGCCGTTCTTGGCCGTCATCATGGTCAGGTCGAGCTGGTTGCAATGCTCTTCGGTCAGGGTCAGGCACACCAGGCCGCGCGCGTGCTTGATCATGAAATTGATCGCTTCCGGCGTGACGTGTTCGGCGGCCAGCACCAGGTCGCCTTCGTTTTCACGGTCTTCTTCATCGACCAGGATCACCATGCGACCGGCGCGCAGTTCGGCGACGATTTCTTCGGTGCTGGAAATGGACATATTTTTTCCTTTGATGTGAGGCACAGAGCGTTTCTTTGTTAACCCGCTATTTTAAAGGATTTGGCGCACTTCCGCCCCCTCGGGCGCCGCCATTAGGCGATTTGGCCTAGACTAAATTGCTTTTCAACCCTAAAGGAGGCAGCGATGAAGACTAGCGGTTCGGCCGTCTGGACTGGCGGCATCAAGGATGGACGTGGAGCGATCAGCACTGCAAGCGGCGCGCTACAGGCGGCGCCATATGGATTTTCCAGCCGTTTCGAGGGCAAACCGGGCACCAATCCGGAAGAATTGATCGGCGCGGCGCATGCCGGCTGCTTCACCATGGCCTTGTCGCTGATCCTGGGCGAAGCGGGCCTGACCGCCGAAAAGATGGAAACCAAGGCTGAAGTGACGCTGGACAAGGTGGCGGACGGCTTTTCTATCAGCGCCATCCACCTCGACCTGCAAGCCAAGATTCCTGGCGCAGACAAGGCGAAGTTCGAAGAACTTGCCAATAAGGCAAAACTCGGCTGCCCGGTTTCCAAGCTGTTCAATACCAACATCACCCTCACCGCCACCCTCCTGTAATCGCCAACCGGGGCGCTTCGCGCGCCCTTTTCAAAATTTTCCTTGAATTTTTTAATTGCGATCACTATTATTAAGTCATTCGATGACGACCGTCATCATTAAACCATCAAGGAAACCATCATGAACCTGAAAGATTCCGTCGTATTCATCACTGGCGCAAACCGTGGCCTGGGCCTGCAACTGGCAAAAGCAGCGCTGGCCGCCGGCGCGAAAAAAGTCTACGGTGCCGCCCGCGACCCGAAAACCGTCACCCTGCCCGGCGTCACCCCGGTCCAGCTGGACGTGACCAAACACGACGAAATCTCCGCCGTCACCCGTGAATACAAAGATGTGACCGTATTGATCAACAACGCCGGCATTGTCCGCGCTGGAGGCATCATGGCCGACAACGCCCTCGAGCAAGCACGCGCCGAGCTGGAAACCAATGTGATCGGCCCAATGCTACTCAGTAAAGGCTTCGCCCCCACGCTGAAAGCCAACGGCGGCGGCACCATTGTCAACATCCTGTCCGTGCTGGCTTGGTATAGCCAAGGCCCGACCAATACTTACAGCATGTCCAAATCAGCTGCCTGGGCGTTGACCAACGGCCTGCGCATTGAACTGGCCGCGCAAGGCACGCAAGTGGTGGGCGCCCACATGGGCTATATGGATACCGACATGACGGCCGGCTATGAAATCGACAAAGTCAAGCCAGAACACGTCGCCGCACAAATCTTCGCAGCACTGGCGGAAGGTAAAGAAGAGGTGCTGGCGGACGACCTCACCCGCCAAGTAAAGCTGGGCATCAACGCGGAAGTGCCTGCGTACATCGCCGCAGCACGCGCTGCTACCTGATTGCACCCAAGGCGTAGCACCATATGCCACGCTAACTACTGGCAAATGCCCTTGGTCGATCACAGCCAAGGGCATTCCTGATGGGCGACTTGAAAGCTTAAGGGTTATCTGCGATGCGCTAGAAAACGAATGAAAAGATCCGAACGCCTGGAAAACTGCTGGAGACAACAGAAAGTCTCAACGCTTATATTTATAGGCTCAACCCACCTGACATCGCGTGTCAGCCCTAAGGTGATGGACGGCTTCCGCCCCAAAGCCGCCTATGGCCCCTTGTTGGCAAAGATCTGCAACCCATATCTAAGCGACTGTTATCAGAGGAAGCCCATCGCAATTTTTTTCCGAGAAACTCGATCGATTTAGGCTTATCACCAAATCAGAGCTCTATTTTGGTCTCCAGGAATTCGAGATACTTGGGGTCATCTTCCATAAAGATATCCATCCCAGCCCCCATATATGCTCGCGTCAACTCGTCAGCAGCATCTGTAAGATTGCCACGCTCGAACTGGACTTGACCCAGCCGCAAATGAATATATGGATTGCCCAATCCCTCCGGGCACTTGAGCGCATTTGCGAGAGCTTGGAACGCTTTATCGTACTTGCGCCCCTTAAAGCAAACATCACCAATCGCCACGTAGACCCACGTGGCAGCTTTCCAGTCTTGATGATTCTCGGGCAATAGCTTCAGCGCATCCAGGTAATGTCTGAAAGCGCCCTCGTAGTTCCCGGCATCCGACTGCTCGTCTCCTTGCTTGCACAGCGCTGTGATTTGCGAATACACATTTTCCGAAAGCTCTTTCACCATTATTCCCAATCACCATTACGAACACTAAAAAATCCTACCCGTTCAGCCACCGCCGCTGGCGACAGTAAGTTCTTGCACAAACCAAGCTCACTGCCCGCTTCTGGCCGGCCACTGCCGCCCACAGGTTGCCTAAGTCAACTAAGAGCAAGCCAGCGCCAGAAGCAACTGAAATGGTGAGTCATTCACGAGGCTCGAAGAAGCACCCCAATCAGATTAACCAGCCACGTTGAGCGACAGCATGCGCTCCACATAACGGGCAATCAGGTCAATCTCCAGGTTGACTTTGGAACCTGCTTTCAGGTGCTTCAGGGTCGTGACCTGGATGGTGTGCGGGATCAGGTTGATCGAGAACGAGCAGCCGGAGGCGCTGTCTTCAACACGGTTGACGGTGAGCGACACGCCATTCACCACCACCGAACCTTTGTATGCCAGGTATTTCGCGAGGTCGCGCGGGGCTTCGATCACCAGTTCGTGCGATTCGCCGACCGGTTCGAACTTGCGCACCACGCCCAGGCCGTCAACGTGACCGGAGACCAGGTGGCCGCCCAGGCGCTCGGCCAGGGTCAGGGCTTTTTCCAGGTTCACTTCGGTGGTGGTGTCGAGGCCGACGGTCTTGTTCAGGCTTTCGCGCGAAACGTCGACGGTGAAGCCGGTGGCAGTTTTCTCGACCACCGTCATGCAGGCGCCGTTCAGGGCGATCGAGTCGCCCAGGCCGACGTCGTCCATCGGCAAGCCGCCCGCGTCCACGTCCAGGCGCACGCCTGCATCAGCGCCGCCTTCCAGCGGGGTTACGGTTTTGATTTTGCCGACAGCGGCTACGATTCCAGTAAACATAGTGATCTTTAATGAGGGTTGAATCGGGCAAGGATACGCAAATCGGCACCGACTTGCTTGACCTCGTGGAATTTCAGGCTGTGCTTGCCGCTGAGCTCCGTCAGCGCCGGCAGGGCGAACATGCCTTGCGCGTCGCCCAGCAGGGTTGGCGCCAGGTAGACCAGCAACTCGTCCACGCAGCCTTCGCGGATCATGGAGCCATTCAGCTTGCCGCCCGCTTCGACGTGCAACTCGTTGATCTGGCGGCGGCCCAGTTCGCGCATCAGCTCCGGCAAATCGACTTTGCCATGCGCATTCGGCAGGACGATGATCTCGGCGCCCTTGTCGCGCAGGATTGCTTCCTTTTCCGGATGGTGGGCGGCGGCAACGATCCAGGTCCCGCCACCTTCCAGCACGCGCGCTTGCGGGCTGATTTCCAGTTTGCTGTCGACCACGATGCGGCGCGGCTGGCGCGGCGTTTCGACGGCGCGCACATTCAATTGCGGGTCGTCGGCTTTAACGGTGCCGATGCCGGTCAGGATGGCGCAGGCACGCGCGCGCCAGGCATGGCCGTCGGCGCGCGCTTCAGCACCGGTGATCCACTGGCTTTGGCCATTATGCAAGGCCGTCATGCCATCCAGGCTGGCAGCGGTCTTCATTCGCACCCACGGCAGGCCATGGCGCATGCGGTGGAAGAAGCCGATATTCATTTCATAGGCCTGGTCGGCCAGCAGGCCACTGGCGACCTCGATCCCGGCGGAGGAAAGGCGTGCCATGCCATTACCCGCAACCAGCGGATTGGGATCTTCCATTGCTGCGACGACGCGCCCCAGGCCTTCCCGCACCAGCGCATCGGCGCAGGGCGGCGTGCGGCCGTGGTGGCTGCACGGCTCCAGCGTGACATAGGCGGTAGCGCCGCGCACGTTGTGGCCACGGCGCTTGGCGTCCTTCAGGGCCTGGACTTCGGCATGATCCTGGCCGGCGGCTTGCGTCACGCCTTCGCCGATCACCAAGCCGTCGCGCACGATCACGCAGCCGATGCGCGGATTCGGGGATGTGGTGAATAGTCCTTTTTCCGCCCATTGCAGGGCGAGCCGCATGCCTTCGAGGTCGCTGTTGATATTCATATGCTTGCGCAGGTTGCCGGTTCCAGGACTGGATCGCATAAACGCGCCCTGCCCTGCATATTGATCTTTATGTTGCGCTGCGTGCCTGCCAGTTCAAGGGTAATGGTGCCAAAGTTGGCGGCATTCGGGTGGGCGGCGCGGCAGCTTCTTCCTGCTGCATTATATGAAATATAGGCCGGGGCCGTGTTGTCGGTGAACCTGGCCCTCACTTGCAGGCGCTCGGAAGCGGCCACGTGGCGGAACAGGATAGCCTCGCCTTCGTCGGCGCTGCGGTTGGCATTGGCGTCGATGACAATCAGCCAACCTTGCTGCCAACTTCCGTTTTTTGCCAGAAGGGTAACGACGCGGCGGCGGGCGATGGCCTGGGCGCGGGTGTCGTTGATCGCTGCCAGCAGGTCGGCGGAGGCGGCGCGCAGCTGGCGTCCGGCCAGCATATTGCTCAGGTCCGGCAAGGCGGAAGCGAACAGGATTGAGAGGATGGCAAGGACGATCATCAGCTCCATCAGCGTGAAGCCCGGCCGCGCCCCCGCCGTCTCATACGCCTCGCGCTTCAGCGCCAGCAGCTGCGGGAGGGGCCGGTGGCGAGATGCAGCCCGCTGCTGGTGAGGATAAGGCGTTCGCATTGCGGATCCCTGAAGCGGTTGTCGACATTGGATGTGCCGGGCGTGGCAACCAGCTGGATGCAGTCGCGGATTTGCTGGCCGTCGCAGGCCTTCCCTTCCAGCTCGTAGGCACTGGAACTCGCGGTACGGCCCGACCACCAGCGGTATTCGCTATCGGCATTCATGGAAAAAGCGGCGTAGCTGTTGAAGCGGGTGAAGTGCCGCTCTTCCTGCTGCATCAGCTCCTGAAGTGCGGCTTGCGCTTCACTGCGGCGCATGCGGATGACGGCTTCGCTCCAGACTGGTATTGCCACTGCGGAGAGAATGCCGATGATGACGAGGGTGGTCAGCATGCCGAGAAGGCTGCCGCCAGCGGAGGTGCGCGTGTTCATTGGCCGTCCTCGCGCGACGCGGCATCGTGCAGCGCCTGCCAATCCATGATTTCGCGCCAGCTGTGACGGTGCACCGGCGCTGGTGGCGCGTAACTGGCCTGCAGCACAGCCTCGGCGCCGGGTCGCGTGCCGAAGCCGATCACCGTCACCCGGTAGTAGTGGGCTGGCGGGGCACCGGCCGGGGTAAAGGCAATGCGCTCCACGAGATAGCGCGGGCGGCGGAAAGGCAGCGCACCCTGCCCGGTTTCCATCGAGGCGCCGGTTAACGCACCGTATTCGGTGCCGCCATTGCCTGCCAGGTCTACGCTTTGCCACGCGGGTGCGCCCCGTGCGTCAGGTGCCGACTCGAGTGGCTGGCTTAGGCCAGCGTTGATATCGCGTTCCGCATCCATCAGCGCATCCTCCGCAGACTGAAAGGCGATCAGGCGGTCTCGTTCAGCGCGGGCGGCCTTTTCGCCCAGCATCGCCATTTGGGCTGCCGATGCGCCGATGGTCAACGCGGCGAGCAGCAACAACATTGTTACGGGAAGAGTGACGCCGCGCTGGTAGGGATGCATGGCAACCTCCATTACGGATTGCGCAGGGCGACGGACGCCGTGAACAGTCGGCGCGCCAGATGGCGCATTGGCTCGGGCAAGCTGGCTTCGTCGATGTGTGCGCCTGGATCGGCGCCTGGGAACAATTCGTAGCTGCTTAGCAGGTTACCGCTTCGTGAACCGCGCTCGCCGTGCAGCAGCAAGGCAATGCGAACGCTGGCGACACGGCGCCAAAGCGATGCATCACGTGCGTTCATCGCGCTGGCAGTCAGGTAAAGGTTGGGGATGTGGTCGCGCGGGTTGTCGGTATCAACGCCATACAGGACGTGGAACGCGTCCACGCCGCGCACCACGGCATCCGAGCCCCATCCATTCTCGCCTTTGTATTTGCAACGTAGTTCGGCAATACCGTCGCTCGCTTGGGCAATGTAGAAAATGCTCCATGCCCATTCGCCGGCATCGGCCGGAAAACCGGCGCAATTGAGCATGGCACCGCCGCCCGATGCGCCCGCGATCGCCGTGGGAGCGTAGCGGATGGCAAGTACATCGCTGCCGTTGATCGCCGGCAGCGCAGCGCCCAGGCCATCCGCATTGCTTGCGACGCTTGCAGCATCGCGGCCTTCGATAGCCAGGGGCGAACCAGGCGCGGCGCCCGCCCCAGCGCCCGGTTCGCCGGGATAGCCGGCCTGGCGCAGCGACTGGCTAATGATGGCCAGGGCGAAGCGGCCACTGTCGTCGATCCGCGAATTGGCGCCGTTGTGAAGAAAGTCTCCATTGGAAGCGTGCAGCAGGGAAGCTGCCGCCAGCGCAACCAGCAAGCTAAGCGCCATGGCGATGAGGACTTCGGTCATCGCCAGTCCATGGTCGTGCGCCCTCACTGCGAGCCTCCCGCGCTTGGCGGCGGCACCGGCGGCAGCCCGGCGAGAGCGATAGGCAAGGCGATGCCAGGCGCACTCGCAAAGCTGGTGCTGGCGCCATCTGGCCGCCGGCTGCGCCAACCTATCTTGATAACGACCGGAGCATCAGCGGCACCCGAGCATGGCCACTGAAACTGCCCGCCACGCGCGGCAGCCGAGTCGCGGCAAATCACCGCACGGGCAAGCGGCAACGCAGCCATCAGATGCCGGCGGAACTCGTTCAGGTCAGAGCGTACGACGGCGCCTGAATCACATGGAGCATCCGCACAGGCGGGCAAAGCATCAGACGCTCCGGCAAGCGCCGCATCAAATTCAAACCCCAGGTAGGCAGAGGACTGCGCGGCGTTAGCGCGCATGCGGTCAGCAAGCGTGGCGGCGGCCTGCAGGGCTTCGGTCTGCAATGCCGATTCCTGTCGAGTGCGCATGGCGTGAGCCTGCATTGCCAGCGCTCCGACCAGCCCTACGGCCAGCAACAGCAAGGCAACCAGCACTTCCACCATGGTAAAACCCGCAACTGGACGACGCATGGCGCAGCCCTCCCCTGCTGATCACATTAGTCAGCAGAGGACTCGCGGGTTTGAGGAATATCAAGCCTTGGTAGAGAGCTCTTGACCGTCGCCAACTTCTTCGATCGCGTCCTGGAATTCGGCCAGGTCTTCGAAGTTTTTGTAGACGGAAGCGAAGCGGATGTAGGCCACTTTATCGAGGCGCTTGAGCTCAGCCATCACCAGCTCGCCAACGAAGACGGAATCGACTTCGCGCTGGCCGCTGGTGAGCAGTTTTTCTTCGATGGAGGAAACCGCCTTGTCGACGGACTCGGCAGCAACAGGGCGTTTGCGCAAGGCCAGCATCAGGCTGGCGCGCAGCTTATCGGCCGAATACTCGGTGCGGCTGCCGTTTTTCTTGACCACATAGGGCATAGTCAACTCGATCCGCTCCCATGTGGTGAAGCGCTTATCGCAATTCACGCAGCGCCGGCGCCGCTTGATGGCGTCCCCTTCCTCCGACACGCGGGTGTCGAGGACTTGGATATCATCGTGCTGGCAGAACGGGCATTTCATGGATGTGGCGTCTCTTATTATGTAATGAAAAAGCGCCGGACCTTACGATCCGGCGCCTCGATAGTACCAACCGGGTGCTTAGGCGTAAACAGGGAATTTATCAGCCAGCACCTTCACAGCGGCTTTCACGCGCTCGATGGTTGCTGCGTCGTGCGGGTTATCCAGCACGTCGGCGATCAGGTTGCCCACTTCTTCCGCTTCCGCTTCCTTGAAACCGCGGGTGGTGAAAGCTGGCGAACCGAGACGAATGCCGGAAGTCACGAATGGCTTCTGTGGATCGTTAGGGATGCCGTTCTTGTTGCAGGTCATGTGAGCTTGGCCAAGGATCGCTTCCGCTTCCTTGCCGGTCAGGTTCTTGGCGCGCAGGTCGACCAGGAACACGTGCGATTCGGTGCCGCCGGACACGATGCGCAGGCCGCGCTTGATCAGGGTCTTGGCCAGCACGTCGGCGTTCTTCACCACTTGCTGCTGGTAAGCCTTGAATTCCGGGGTCAGCGCTTCCTTGAAGGCCACTGCCTTGCCAGCGATCACGTGCATTAGCGGACCGCCCTGGATGCCAGGGAAGATCGCGGAGTTGATGATCTTTTCGTGTTCGGCTTTCATCAGGATGATGCCGCCACGTGGGCCGCGCAGGGACTTGTGGGTAGTCGAAGTCACGAAGTCAGCGTGCGGCACCGGGTTCGGGTACAGGCCAGCGGCGATCAGGCCGGCGTAGTGAGCCATGTCGACCATGAAGTAGGCGCCAACGGCCTTGGCTACTTTAGCGAAACGCTCGAAGTCGATCTTCTTGGAGAAGGCCGAAGCGCCGGCGATGATCAGCTTAGGCTTGTGTTCTTTCGCCAGGGCTTCCATTGCGTCGTAGTCGATATCTTCTTCAGCGGTCAGGCCGTAGGAAACAACGTTGAACCATTTGCCGGACATGTTCAGCGCCATGCCGTGGGTCAGGTGGCCGCCTTCTGCCAGCGACATGCCCATGATGGTGTCGCCTGGTTTCAGGACAGCGAAGAACACGCCCTGGTTAGCCTGGGAACCAGAGTTAGGCTGCACGTTGGCCGCTTCAGCGCCGAACAGCTGCTTCACGCGGTCGATGGCCAGTTGCTCGACGACGTCCACGTACTCGCAGCCACCGTAGTAGCGCTTGCCTGGGTAGCCTTCGGCATATTTGTTGGTGAGCTGGGAGCCCTGGGCTTCCATTACGGCTGGCGAAGTGTAGTTCTCGGAGGCGATCAGCTCGATGTGGTCGTGCTGGCGCTTGTTCTCGTTCTGGATAGCGGCAAACAGCTCCGCGTCAACGTTGGCGAGGGTGTGATCTTTTGCGAACATGAAATTACTCCAGTTTTTAAGGCAGATTGGATCGAATCGGGAGCCAAAAAATGACAGGGCAGCCGAAACGCACGTTTCCATCGTGGCTGCCCAGGCGAACGGCTGATTGATGTATCTCACGTTCCCCGGTGGTTGCCCACCTCTCACCAGCAGCGCAAGCGCCAGCTAGTTTTTCGCCAGTTACGTGAGACCGTAATGGAGTCAGGATTGTATGTTAAGTGGCAAATAACGGCAACGGTTGTGCCGGTTTCGCCGAAATCCGGCGAAATCCGGTGCCAGGTCTGTCATTTGGACATGGACGCACGACCTTTGACTTTGCGCAATTCGCGAATTTGCTCGTTTTCCCGTATTGAGAAAGCTCAGACGTTAGCGCTAGCTGTCCGAATGACAGACCTGGCACCGAATTTCGCTGGTTTACCGGTTTGGCGTTAGAATCCCCAAAGTTAATAATGGGAGTTCGACCATGATCGTGTTAGTTACCGGTTCAACCGCTGGTTTTGGCGCCGCGATGGCGCGTGTTTTCGTCAAGAACGGCCACAAGGTGATCGCCGCTGGCCGCCGTGCCGAGCGCCTGGAAGCCCTGGCCAGCGAATTGGGTCCGAACTTATTGCCAGTTAAGCTGGACGTGACCGATAAGGCTGCGATCCATGCCGCAATGGCCTCCCTGCCCGCTGATTGGAAGGAAATCGACGTCCTTATTAATAATGCGGGCCTGGCCCTCGGCATCAAAGGTGCCCACGAAGCGGATCTGGAAGACTGGGAAACCATGATCGCCACCAACTGCACCGGCTTGGTCACCATCACCCGCGCCTTGCTCCCTGGCATGGTCGAGCGTGGCCGCGGCACCATCATCAACCTGGGCTCGGTGGCCGGCGCCTATCCTTACCCGGGCGGCAATGTCTACGGCGCCACCAAGGCTTTCGTGGAACAGTTCACGCTTAACCTGCGTGCCGACCTGATCGGTACCGGTGTGCGCGCTACCAATATCGCGCCTGGCCTGTGCGGCGGCACCGAATTCTCCAACGTGCGCCTGAAAGACGATGCGGCAGCGGCCAAAGTCTACGAGGGCACCGCCCCGCTGACCGCGGAAGATATCGCCGACACGGCTTTCTGGATTGCAACATTGCCGCAACACATTAATGTAAATTCCATCGAACTGATGCCAACCTGTCAAGGATTCTCTCCATTCGCGATCAAACGCGGCTAAAATGCCGCCGCATATAAGGGAAAACCGTAAGCAATTGTTACCAGATTGTGCAAAATACGATACCGCTGATTCATTTGGCGTAAAATGTTGCCGATTCTCACTTAGTAGCTCTTCTATCTATGTCGTCTGAGTTCACCTGGGAGGTCCGCGTCTATTACGAAGACACGGATGCCGGCGGAATTGTCTATTACGCGAACTATTTGAAGTTCTTCGAGCGCGCGCGCACCGAGTGGTTGCGCTCCCTCGGAGTTAACCAGGACAGCCTCCTGCGCGAACACGACGCCATGTTTGTTGTCAAAAATGTCAGTGCGGACTACCACGCGCCGGCACGACTGGACGATGTAATAAAATTGACGCTTCGTATTGATAAACTGGGCCGCGCTTCGATCCAGTTTGTACAGGAGGCGTGGTGCGGCGACCGCCTCTTAAATACTGCCCACGTTAAAGTTGGCTGTGTCGACTCGGCCCTGCGCCCTCGCGCCGTGCCGGATGCCGTTGCGGCCCGCATGCGCGCATAATAATTAGATTGAGAAACAATGAACGTCACCCAAGACCTTTCCTTCATCGCCCTCATCACCAACGCACACCTGATCGTTCAGTTGATCATGGCGCTGCTGCTTGCGGTTTCCGTTATCAGCTGGACCTACATTTTCAAGAAGCTGTTTGATGTGCGCAGTGCGCGCAATCAGACCGTCGAATTCGAAAAGACTTTCTGGGCAGGAGGCAACCTGCACGCCCTGCACGCCAGCGCTGGCAGCAACCGCGCCAGCAGCGGCGCCCTGGCCCGCATTTTCGAAGCCGGCATGGGTGAGTACATCAAGGGCAAGCAAGCTGCTGCCAGCAGCCGCGACATGAATATGGGCGACGTGCTGGATGGCGCCCGCCGCGCCATGCGCGCTGCTTTCCAGCGCGAGATGGATGCGCTGGAAGCGCACCTGGCCTTCCTGGCTTCGGTCGGTTCCGTCTCCCCTTACATCGGCCTGCTCGGTACCGTGTGGGGCATCATGAACGCCTTCCGCGGCCTGGCCAATGTGCAGCAGGCGACGCTGTCGGCTGTGGCGCCCGGTATTGCCGAAGCGCTGATCGCGACAGCTATCGGCCTGTTCGCTGCAATTCCGGCCGTGGTGGCGTACAACCGCTTCTCGCACGACATTGACCGTCTGGCGATCCGCTTCGAGAGCTTCGTTGAAGAGTTCTCGAACATCCTGCAGCGCCAGTCCCGTTAAAAGGCAAAACAGAAGATGGCATCCTCCTTCTCAAGTGGCCTGCGCGGCAGCCGCGGCGGCCGCAAACTGAAGTCCGAGATCAACGTCGTGCCTTACATCGACGTGATGCTCTGCCTGCTGATCATCTTCATGGTGATGCCGACTTCGAACAACCCGCAGTCGATCGACCTGCCGCACGCTGAAAAAGCGTCGCGTCCGCCGGATGCCTACATCCAGGTGCAGGTGAAGCCGAACGGCTCGCTGATGATCGGCATCGCCGGCAAATCTGCCGATGCGCCGGAAACCGAACCGAACCGCGAAGCCCTGGTGCGCAAGCTGCGCGCCTTGCACGAACAATATCCTGAGTACCCGGTGCTGATCGCCGGCGACAAGGAAAGCAAGTATGACGACGTGATCACACTGATTTCCGAAGCGAAGAAGTTGGGGATTAACCGCGTTGGCTTGGCAACGAAGTAAGGCATGGCAATGACGATGGCAGATGCAGGCGGACCGTACCGTGTGCCGAAGCGGCACGGCGGCACGCGCGCGTTTGCGCTCGCCGCGGTGATGCACGGCGTACTGTTTGCGTTCCTATGGGTTGGCATTCGATGGAACAATGACCCGGTCGGCGTTGATGCCGAGATCTGGGACATGACCACGCAGATGGCCGCACCGCAGGCGCCGCAACCGGAGCCGCAGCCAGAGCCTGAACCGGAACCGCCTGCGCGCACGCCGGAGCCACCTCCTCCACCGGAAGTGGTGAAGCCAGTGCAACCGGATCCGGAAATCGCGCTGCAGAAGAAGAAAGAAAAAGAAAAGAAAGAAGCGGAAGAGAGGAAGCTGGTTGAGGCGAGGAAAAAACTCGAAGAAGAGAAAAAGCGCCTGGCCGACCTCGAGAAACAGGACAAGCTGAAGAAGCAGGAAGATGATAAAGCCAAAAAACTGGCGGAACTGAAAGAGAAGGAAAAGCTCGCCAAAGCCCGTGCCGCGGAAATGCAGCGCATCATGGGTTCGGCAGCTGCAGGCTCCACCGGAACTGCTGCACGTTCGACCGCGCCTAACCTGGACAAGGGCTACGTCTCGAAGCTGCGCACCAAGATCATGGGCCGCATCGATTATCCTGGCGCCAAGCAGGATATCGAAGCAAGGTTCATGGTCAGCCAGCTTCCTAGCGGCGAAGTCATGTCTGTTAAGAAAACAAAGAGCAGCGGCGTAGCTGCGTATGACACTGCGGTGGAGAATGCGATTTATAAGGCCTCGCCCCTGCCCAAGCGTGACGACGGCACGGTGGCGCGCGAGCTTGAACTCGTGTTCAATTTGAAGGACGTACCTTGATGAACAAAGCTAAATTGATGTTCGTAGTTGCCGGCACAGCGTTTGCGCTGTCGGCACAAGCGCAGTTGCGCGTCGAAATTTCCGGCGTTGGCAGCAACCAGATCCCGGTCGCCATCGGCCCATGCGCCGGCGAAGCCTCAGCCCCGGCCCAGATCTCGGAAATCGTCAAAGCCGACCTGACCCGCAGCGGCATGTTCAAGATCATTGACGCCACGCCGACCACCAACCTGATTCAGACTGAAGCGACCAGCTGGAAGGCGCGCGGCGCCGACGCGCTGGTAGCCTGCTCCGTGCAGCAGCTCGGTAACGGCCAGTTCGAAGTGCAGTACCGACTGATGTCGACGGTGCAGGGCAATGACCTGTCCGGCTTCCGCGCCCCGATGCCGAACCAGTACGGCCGCCTGGCAGCGCACAAGATCTCCGACGACGTGTATGAAAAGCTGACCGGCATCAAAGGCGTGTTCTCGACCCGCATCGCCTACGTGGTGCAGCAAGGCCGCCAGTACCGCCTCGAAGTGGCCGATGCCGACGGCGAAAACGTGATCCCTGCCCTGACTTCGACCGAGCCAATCATTTCGCCATCCTGGTCGCCGGACGGCACTAAGGTCGCCTACGTCTCGTTCGAGCAGCGCAAGCCGGTGGTCTACGTGCAGAACCTGGTGACCCGCCAGCGCACCGTCGTGGCCAATGAAAAGGGCAACAACTCCGCACCGGCCTGGTCGCCGGACGGCAAGCGCCTGGCCGTGGCCCTGTCCAAGACCGGCAACACGCAGATCTTTATCGTCAACGCCGACGGCAGCGGTATCCGCCGCCTGACCAATGGCAGCACCATCGACACCGAACCGCAATTCAGCGCCGACGGCCAGTCCGTCTTCTTTACCAGCGACCGCAGCGGCGGCCCGCAGATTTATCGCATGAGCGTCAACGGCGGCGAAGCCCAGCGCGTGACGTTCGGCAGCTCGTACAATATCAGCCCGCGCATTTCCGCTGACGGCAAGACGCTGGCTTATATTTCGCGGCGCGATGGCGGCGCCTTCCAGTTGTTCGTACTGGACCTGGAATCCCGCCAAGAGCAACGCCTGTCCGATACCACCAGCGACGATTCGCCAAGCTTCGCTCCGAATGGCAAGTACATCCTGTACGCCACTCAGAACGGCGGCCGCCGCTCGCTGGCGGTGGCATCGACAGACGGCCGGGTTAAGCAGCGCCTGAGTATTCAGGCGGGCAATATCAAGGAACCCACTTGGGGCCCTTTCATGAAGTGAAGAAGTAAAAGAAGTAAACGAGAAGTAGCACCTTTAACGACCAGGAGAAATAAAAATGCGTAACGTAAAACACGTAGCCTTCATCATCGGTACCGCCGCCCTGCTGGCAGCTTGCTCCACCCCACCAGCTCCACAGAAGCCAGTTGAAGTGGTTGAGAAGCCAGCCGAGCCAGTCAAGCAAGCTGACACCCGCGCAGTTGAGCCAGTCAAAGCAGAAGTTGACGAACTGGACATCCCAGGCGGCAAGCTGGCCAACCGTTCCGTGTACTTCGACTTCGACAGCTACGTTGTTAAAGCAGAAGGCCAGGACGTGGTGCAGAACCACGCTGCCTACCTGGGCAAAAACCAGCGCGCTATCCTGATCCAGGGTAACACCGACGAACGCGGCGGCTCCGAGTACAACCTGGCCCTGGGCCAGAAGCGTGCTGAAGCTGTGCGCAAGTCGATGGCAGCCCTGGGCGTGCCAGAAGGCCGCATGGAAGCCGTGTCCCTGGGCGAAGAAAAGCCTAAGGCTGAAGGCCACAACGAAGAAGCATGGTCGCAGAACCGCCGTGCTGACATCGTTTACAAAGCTAAGTAATTCGCTAGCTTAACAATGCCGCACAAGGGGCAGCGCGCAGTTTATACTGCGCCCTGCCCCATTTCTTTTTTTGTGCAAGGAAGAAAAAATGAATTTCACTAAGTCTGCCCTGATGGCAGCCCTGTTCGCTGCCACCCTGCCCCTGACCGCATCCGCCGGCATCTTCGACGATGACGAAGCGCGCAAGGCCATCATGGACCTGAAGTCCAAGGTCGCCAAGCTGGAGGCGGACCTGAAAAACCTGATCGACACCAAGACCGACAAGAGCACCACGCTGGACATGATCTCGCAGCAGGACCAGTTGCGCGAAGAAGTTGCACGCCTGCGCGGCCAGACCGAAATCCTGCTGAACGAAATCCAGATCGCGCAAAAGCGCCAGAAGGACTTCTACACCGACCTCGACGCCCGCATGAAGAAGCTGGAGCCGCGCCAGGTGACCATCGACGGCCAGACCTCCTCGGTCAATATGGACGAACAGAACGCCTACGACAGCGCGATGGCGCAGTTCAAGAGCGGCGACTACAAAGGCGCAGCCAGCGCACTGGGCGACTTCGTGAAGCGCTTCGGCGCATCGGCCTATGCTCCGAACGCCCAATACTGGCTGGGTAATGCCCACTACGCCCAGGGCGACTGCAAGAACGCCATCAGCGCGCAGCAAGTCGTGGTGAAGACCTGGCCGGACAATGCCAAGGCCGCCGACGCCATGCTGAACATCGCCAGCTGCCAAACCGAGCTGAAGGCTGTCAATAATGCTAAAAAGACATTACAGGACCTGATCAAGAATTACCCGGGCACCCCTGCGGCAGCTACTGCCAAGGACCGCCTGAAATCCATCAAGTAAAAAGTGCAGGCGAGCATTTGACAGCTGGACCGCCCCAGCCTATAATCTCGCTTCTTCTTTCGACGGGTCGTTAGCTCAGTTGGTAGAGCAGCGGACTTTTAATCCGTTGGTCGCAGGTTCGAGCCCCGCACGGCCTACCATTCGAAATTAGAACCTTGGGTCGTTAGCTCAGTTGGTAGAGCAGCGGACTTTTAATCCGTTGGTCGCAGGTTCGAGCCCCGCACGGCCTACCAAGATACGCAATGAAGCCCACGAATTTCGATTCGTGGGCTTTTTTGTTTCTGGTCGCCCTCTGGTCTCGCTCAATTTGATCTCTGAGCCTTCCCAACCGCCAAACAATGAAGCGCTAACCTAGGCGTGGCAGCGATTTCCTTGATCCGCATGAGCAGTGCCGTGACATCGCGGGCTGTTTATCGGGGTAGTGTCAGCCTTAAATCAAGGGAAACCACTTCTCCCCGACGCTAGGGTTTGAGAAGCATCAACAAAGGCTGAATGAGTACATAAAAGCTGTCGCATTTCTGCGAAACCCTTCAATTTCCTTAACCACGTCAAGTCATCGGGAGTATTTTGAAAATATAAGCATCGGAATATTTCTGGAATTCTGCCGCCAGGGAGGGCTCTCAAATGAAAGCCGGTATTCTTCAGTGGTTCAAGGAATGGGAATGGTCGTTTCCGGCAGCCGCAATCTTTCTATGCGGCGCGACGACTCTGCTGGCCCAAACCAGCGATCTGGCGTTTGCCCAAAATTCAGCGGCAGTTCTGTTTGCCTACCTCACCGGAATGGCGATCATTGTCTGGGGCATTCATGCGTTCACCGGCAACCCCGAAGAACGCTCGGCATATGGCGTTAACTTTGCCTACTTCGTGATGGCGGTGTCACTGGCAGTGCTGATCTTGCCGCCAGTCATGCGAGCGGACGCCTTCGGCGGCGAGCCATTGGGCCTTGTGTCCGGATGCGTTGCAACGGAAGGTGCACACGCCACTCTTGCCTGCCCTCCTGAACAGGACGGCAAATCCAGAGCTTCAAATAATCAATGGCTGCTGAATATAGGTGGCACCTTATACGGGCAGGCCGCAGGCTCCACGGCGGACATCGGAACCAGGGCAAACCGCGCCACGATAGCGGGCGGTATTGTCGTCCCATTGCCCTTCGTCGTTATCGCTTTGTTCGGCGGCGCCATCAGCCTTTCGCGCCGCATACCCGAACTGCAAAAGCGCGCCGAGGAATCCTACATAGCAACCCAGGATGCGCCGAAACTGACGCACGCCGAACTGCGCGAAAAGCTGCTATTCCAGATCGTTCAATATGTATCGGCACCGATGATAGCCATCGTCGCTTACCAGGCCATCAAGCCGGACAGCCAGTCATCGGCGGCTGCGCTTGCCTTCATATGCGGCTTTGGGTCGGAAACGGTGTTGCTGATGATCCGCGGCTTGGCCGACGGCTTGCGCCCGAAAGGAGCGACGCTTAGCTCGGCGCAGGACGTCGTTGCGGCCCCAGGCGAAATGGTGCTGCTGCGGATCACGGTGAATACCGAAGGACTGGATCCCGGCAGCCTGGCCATCACCGTTGACGGCAAGGCGGCGCAGGCGAATGAAGACGGGTTCCTTGAAGTTGAACTGGAAGCCGGCAAAGAGCACCTCATTATCGCCAACGCAAAACGCATGGGCCAGCTGGTTACCGATGAATTGCGCATGACGCCGCTCGTGACAGACGATGCGCGTCCATTTGCCCTTAACCCCTGAAGCGCGAGGCTGCGATGACTATTCCATTTAGCGGTGCGGGTGCACCTCTTACCCAGGCAGGCCTGGACTCTGTAGTCAAAACTGTCGGCTGCGATTTGCCATCCCTGTGGGCCGTTATGGCAGTGGAAACCAGGGGCTTTGGTTTTCTGCCGCTCACTCGCCAACCGAAGATTCTATTCGAACGCCATGTGTTTTATCGACTGACAAGCGGCGCCCACGGCAACAACGGCGACATCAGTTCTTCGAAATCCGGTGGTTACCTTGGCGGAGCGGCCGAATACGGACGTCTGGAGGCCGCTGCCAAGTTGAACCAGGAAGCGGCAATCGGAAGCGCATCATGGGGCTTAGGCCAGATCATGGGCTATCACGCGAAACGCCTCAAATACGCCAGCGCGATGGATATGGCGCAAGCATTCGGCAAGAGCGAAGACGAGCAAATTTTCGCGATGGGGAATTTCATTGCCTCCGAAAGTGCGCTGACGAAAGCACTGGTCACTGGGAATTGGCGCAAGGTAGCCTTCTACTACAACGGCTCAAACTACGCCAAGAATGAATATGATGCGAAGCTGGAATTCCATTATGAGAAGTTCAAGCAGCAAGGCTGCCCTGATGTAGAGGTGCGTGAAGCCCAAGCCCTGCTGACCTACCTGAAATACAATCCCAAGGGTATTGATGGCTTTTGGGGCGACAATTCAAAAAAAGCCCTTGCCAGCTTCCTGGTCAATGAGGGCATGCCTGCCGCAGCTGCCCCCGATGCGATTATCCTCGCGGCACTTCGTAAGAAGGCCGGCTTTTAATTCAGCCGGGGAATGCGGGCAATGACTTTGATCTCGAAGTCGAACCCCGCCAACCAGTTCACGCCGACAGCAGTCCAGTTCGGATACGGCGCAGCCGGGAAGATTTCGTCCTTGATCTTCAGGACCGTATCGAACTGCCTTGCCGGGTCCGTGTGAAAAGTCGTTACGTCAACGATGTCTTCCATCGCGCACCCGCCTGCCTCCAACGTCGCCTTCAGGTTTTCAAACGCCAGGTGTACCTGAGCCTCGAATTCAAGTTCCGGCGCGCCGTCCGGGCGGCTGCCGACCTGGCCCGACACGAACAGCAGATCCCCCGATCGGATCGCTGCCGAGTATTTATGGACAGCATAGAGTTCGTGCCGCCCGGCTGGGAAAATGGTTTCGCGCGTATTCATGGTGCATGCTCCTTTGCGTTGGTCAATGCGAGCACTATAGCCACGCCAATCATTCGGATAAACCGCAAAACGCCTGCTACACTGTTTGATAAAACCAAATTATTAGTGGGGGGGGTTGCGATGGACAAGCTGGAAGGCATGCGGGCCTTCGTTCGCGTTGTTGAGGCCGGCAGCTTCACCAAGGCTGCCGAAACACTGGGCGTAAGCAAAACCACGGTCACCCAACTGGTGCAGCAGCTGGAAGCCGGCCTGCGCATCAAGCTGCTCAATAGGACGACCCGCAAAGTGAACGTGACGACGGCCGGCTCCGACTATTACGAGCGCGTCATTCGCCTGCTGGCCGAGCTGGAAGACATCGAAAACAATATACTCGGGGAATCCGCCGTGCCGCGCGGCCTGTTGCGGGTGGATGTTCCGAGCCCGTTTGCGAACATCATCCTGGTGCCGGCGCTGCCAGAATTCCACGCCCGATACCCGGAGGTCCAGCTTGATATCGGCGCCAGCGACCGCAAGGTCGACCTCATTGGCGACAATGTCGACTGCGTGGTGCGCGGTGGCGACATCGATGATGTATCGCTTGTTGCACGACGCGTCGCAGGCCTGCAGTTGGGCGTCTATGCTGCACCGTCATACCTGGCCCAGGCGGGAACTCCAACCTCCCCTGGCGACTTGCACGGAGCCGGCCACCGCATCGTCCACTACCGTTGGGCCAACGGTTTGCCGTACGCAATGGAAAAGTCCGGGGAGCGGGTCAAGATCGGTGGCCGCTATTTCCTGGCGATCGACGATGGCAATGCCTACCTCACAGCTGGACTGGCCGGCCTTGGCGTGCTATGGCTGCCGCAGTACATGGCCAGGGAACACGTTGCCAGCGGCGCGCTGGTGCAACTCTTCACGGACTGGCGTATCGTACCGATGCCGCTCCACATCGCCTATCCGCCGAATCGTTATGTTCGCAAACAGCTTCGCGTGTTCATTGACTGGATCATTGAACTGATGGCGCGGCACGAATTACAACGGCGTTAACCATCCGCTGTCTTTCAAAATCGCCGCAGGATTTTCAAGTTCAAGCAGTTTCCGGATTGCCGCCCGCTTGTCCCGGGAGCGGTTCACATACGCTTCGGCGATCCGCATGCCGATCCAGTAGCCCGCTTCGCACGGCCAGCCTTCAGGAGCACTGCCGCAATTGACAAACCATCGCTTGAAACGCGGGCTGGCCACAGGGTTGCGCAAACTTTCGCTGTCGGCCTGAAGGAACTGGCGATCACGCTGGAACTCTTCCCATAACCACGATTCACGCTGGCGCGCCCACGCATCGCGGGCGGGCGTCGGAATTTCGCCAGTCACCAAGGTCGCCAGATAGTCTGCGACACCTTCCCTCAAAGCCTGGCTCAATAAAGGATCGGCGAGTGCCTGCGGCGTTTCGTCGCCCTGCCAGGTGTGCACCGTTTCGTGCGCAAAAAAACCACGCATCGTCGTACGGAATTGTTCGGGCGTCGTGCCCGGTGGGCAGGTCACCTCCAAGCCGATTACCTGCATGTCCGAACTGGCCGTACCTCCGGAATTCAATGCGCCGAACACGATTTCGATTGCGGGAAGTGACCGCTCGGGCAACAAGCCTGAAAAGGCCAGGTAGATCGCTTTGAGGTCGCTTCGAAGAGCCGGCAGGCGTGGCAAGCATTCCCGGATCGCATAGCGATAGGCCTCTGGGTTGGCTGCAACCTTGCGCGCCAGGCGCCCGGCGTCGACGATACGCATTGGGGTGAAGACCTTCACGCCGGGACCCGCGCGATCCAGGTATTCGCGCTGCAGGATTTCGGCCGCCGGGACGGCGTTTTCCTTCATCAGGTTCGCAAAGCGGCGGGCGTCATCGGCGCCAATATCGACCGTGAGCGGATCGACGGCGGCGGCAAATACAGCGCTGCTACACAGCGCGGCAACAGGGAAAAGTAAATGTCGGATCATCTTTTGAAGCAGGTACAAGCTGAAATATGGCGCGCAGGATAACACTTTGTCGAATTGAAAAGAAGTTTTACCAATACTGCTTTCGATATCGTGCGATGACATTTTCATTATCCGGCTTTCCAGCGGCCTGGCGTAACAGGTATGTCACAAGCGCTCTTTACCTTTGTGCGTTTCAACTATCGCACGGTAAACAACATGCAAATGCTTTCATCGCGTCGCAAGCTCCTGGCCTTGGGTATTGCACTGGCCTTGAGCGCCTGCGGCGGCGGCTCCTCCGAAGCGCCGCTGGAGATTCCTGCAGCACCAGCAGACCAGGGCGCGGCAGAAGTGGGGCCCCAGCCCACCGTCACTGCCTTTGTCGATACCATCGCCACCAACCAGCGCGGCGACGCCCGCTACGCCACGCTGTCCACCAATGCCGGCGTGCGCGTCCTCGGAGGCTTCCTCGAGATCTGGGGCCGCTGACCGAAACAGTTGACGCCGGCGTCAGCGCGCCTGCTGCCGATGGCTTCCCGGCCGTAGTCCCCTCAACCTGGAGCGGTATACCGAACGACGGTACGCCCGACGGAAAAATAGTCAATGCCACCGTACACCTAGCGAACGTCGAATACGTCATCAAAGCCACTGCGAATCGCACACCGGAGCAAGCGCTGCTGGCCTATCTGGATGACCGGCGCGGCAAGGGCTACAGCGTGACCGACGGCATGGGCCCGCTAACCGATGCCTGGCGCAGCGCCGCCCAGCAAGTCACCAGCATTACTGGCGTTGCCAGCGATGCCACCAGCAAGCTGTATAACGACACCGGCAATAATACCGGCGTTGGCGGTAGCGCCAATGCTGACTTCGGCAGCGTGGTCGATCTGGTCAACCTGGTTGGCAATAACGCTTCGACCGAGCCGTCCAAGCGCTTCTACAAATACGCCCGTCCCTACCGCTGGAGCAGCGGGGTGCAGGTGCTGCCAACGCTGGTGCCGGCCAAGAGCAGCACCCCAGGCACCGATGGCGGATTCACCAGCGGCCACTCGGCCGAAGGCGTACGCGACGCAGTCGCCATGGCCTACGCAGTGCCGGAGCGCTTCCAGGAAATGCTAAGCCGTGGACTCGAACTGGGCGAATCGCGCATCCTGGCCGGCATGCATTCGCCACTGGACGTATTGAGCGGCCGTATCCTGGGCCAGGCCAGCGCCGCAGCAAACCTGGTGGACCCCGTGAACGCGGCAAAAAAAACTGCTGCCCTCATCCAGGCACACGCCGCCTTGATGGCGGCCACCGGGACCAACGCCGACAACTTTGCCGCTTTCGCGCAATCCGGCAGCCTCGCCAACGACCGGTTCGCCGACTACGCGACCAACAAGGCCAATTACCTGCGTCGCCTTACTTATGGCTTCGCACCGATCGCTGCCACCAGGGCCGTTGCCGCGGTACCTAAAGGCGCCGAAGTGCTGCTGGAAACCCGCCAGCCCTACCTGAGCGACGCCCAGCGCCGGGTGGTACTGAAGACCACTGCACTGCCTTCGGGCTACCCGGTAATGGATGATGCGGAAGGCTGGGGCCGTTTGAACCTGTTTGCAGCGGCCGACGGCTATGGTGCCTTCAGCGGCAACGTGACCGTCGTCATGGATGCCGGCAAAGGCGGCTTCAACGCAGCAGACCGCTGGCGCAATGACATCAGTGGCAACGGAAAACTGGTCAAACAGGGCTCGGGCACATTGAAACTGGCCGGAGCAAATACCTGGAGCGGCGGCACCGAACTGAGCGCGGGAACACTGCAAGGCGATTCCACTGCCGCGTTCGGCACGGGCGACATGTACGTTCGTGGCGGCACGCTGGTGGTCAACGCTCCGGCTGCGCTGAAGCTGGCTGGCAAATATACCCAGCTAAGCGGTACCACCACGCTGGAACTGGACCTCGGCGGCGCGGCGCCGGGCAGCCAGGGCAGCCTGATCGTGGCATCCACCGCCACCATTGCCGGCGGCACGCTACGCGTGAAGTTCGCCAACGGCTACAAGCCCAAAGCCGGCGACGTACTGACCGTCATCACGGCAGCTAGCCTGAAGGGCAAGTTCTCCGCTATCGAGGTCGACGGCTTTGCGAACGTCACGCCAAACTACAGCGCCACAACTTTGACTCTGGCCATTGGAAGCTAAGCCGTCGGCCGGAATCGGGTAACATCGCCAGCATGCACCAACAATGCTGGCATCTTCGCCCGACCGCGCAACTGCGCCCCTTTATCGATCGCTACTGGGGTTGGGAGGGTAACCATCCCCTCCCTCCGCTGCTTCCACCCGGAACCGGTTCCGAGTGCATCTTCCATTACGGCACACCGTATCTCCTCGATGGCAGGCAGTCGCCGCGCGCAGTCATCCTCTCCCTGCGCACGCGCGCCATCGCCATCGAAGGAAATGGACCACTTGGTTTCGTCGCCGTGCGCTTTCGTGGCGGAAGCCTGCGCCATTTCTGCGGCCAATCGCTGGCGCAATTGCACGACCAGTATTGGCCGGCCCCGGCAATCTGGGGCGAAAGCACCGAGCATTTGTCCGACCGGCTAGCGCAAGCCATCGGTCCGGCCATGCGCGCTTCTGCGCTCGACCAGTTCTTCCTGGCGAGATTGGGTCAACATGAAGACCGCAGTGGACGTGGACTCGATGTCCTGCTCGACAAGCTGTATTACGCCCCCGGCACCGCCATTGAAACTTTGGCCGAGGAATCGGGCTGGACGCGCCGCCACTTCCAGCGCAAGTTCACCGACACCTACGGACTCGGTCCCAAACAGTTTGCGCGGATCGCCCGCCTTGGCCATACACTGCGCATGCTGGCGCTCTCCCCCGGCATGCCCGCACTCGATGCCGCCATGCGCATGGGCTACTTCGACCAGCCGCACTTTATCCACGAAACGCGCGCCCTGACTGGCCACACGCCGCAGGCGATCATCGCGGGCATGCGCGGAAAGTCCCATTTCTACAATCCGCCATCGAGGCCGATTGCGTAAGCTGGGGCACCATACTTTTTACGGAGCCGTCATGTATCTGCTTGCCACGCTGGAAGCCAACCCTCAGTCCCGCGCCGACCTGCTTGCCGCATTGGATCAGCTCGTGGCATATTCACGTACCGAGCCCGGAACACTGCAGTACGAAGTGCTGACGGACTTTCAAAACGAAAACCGGATCATCGTATTCGAACGCTACGCCGATGCAGCCGCCATGCAGGCGCACCTGGAAAGCGCGCCCTTGCAGGCCCTGGTCGCCAACTTCGGGCACTATCTAAGCGTGCCGCCCTCGCTGGTGCGCATGGCCCGGTTCAATGGTTTCCTGCGCGAGGGCGGCAACGACCATTAATACCTGCAAGAACCGTCCCCGCAAGCATAGCATCGCAAAAAATCCCGTGGCCCGCCGGGCACTAAGGCTGCGGGCCAAGGTACTGTTTCACGAGCGTGTCGTATGTACCGTTGGCACGGAGGTTTTTCAAGCCGGCGTTGAATGCATCGCGCACACGGACATCGCGAAACACTGCCCTGCGCGGGCTTTCGGGGAAAATCCTGTGGAAGGACACCGCCTGCCCTGCATTGATTTGCGGTTCGAGCTTTTCGGAAAAATAGCGGAAGATCATGCGGTCGCCAATCACAACGTCTACCCTGCCGGTGAAAAGAAGCTTGTTCTGTGTGATCTGGGCCGGCACCTCCCTGTAGTCCGAATGGCCGCTGGCAACCAGGCCAAAGCGGTCCCCCAGCACCATACTGGCATTTTGGAATGCCGCCACCGAATAATTGGCCAAATCCTCAATCTGCTGGATCTTCAGATTGCGGCGGGTGAGTGTGGTCGCGACGTTCTGGTAGACGATGTAATTGTCTGTGAAGTAGTCCTGGCCGCCAATTCCCTCGCTGATAGACAGCAACCCATCAAGTTGGCCTGCGCGCAGCATCGCCAGCGCCCGGGTTTGTGGAAGCATATGTCCAACCAGCCTGTAGCCGCCGGCAGCCAACGATTGCCTGGCGATGTCATAGTCGAGCCCCGCCTTGCCCGACTCCATGACATAAGGCGGCTTTGGCAAACCCATACCGACGTGGACCTCCGGCATGGCCGCTTCCTGCGCCCTGGCGGCACAGCTTATGGCCAGGGCCAGCCAAAGCCAGGTTTGCGCCCGGACTTCCAATGCATACCTGAGCCACATACTGTCCTCCGGCTACTACCATGCTTCTTACACGATATACCAAGCATGATGCAATTCCCAGCAATCTATAATTGCGCCTTTCTCAATAAACCAGGAAAGATGTCAAGAATGCGAATCCGCCACTTCTGGATCGTTTGTGTGGCAATGGTGCCAAGCCTTGTTATGGCCAACCCAGCCTGTCCGGACCAAAACTCCTGCATCGCAGCCGTGCTGGCAAGTGCCAGGTCGGGCGAGCACGCAAATGAGCTTGCGCAAATGGCCCGCCTGGCCGCCCTGGCCCCGAACTGGCAGGAGGATCAGAAAAAGAAGAAGGTCCGGCCGGGCATCGGCTCCGAAGCGGCAGGCATTGGCGCGCCCGCTGCCGCCATGACCTCGGTGCTGCAATTCGCAAAACAGGACTTCTTCCAGCTGCCGGCGCTCCGCCGCGCCCTTACCCTGCGCTACCTGGAGCAAAAGCAGTACCTGGCCGCCGAGGACGAGGCTAAGGACGCTATACGCCTGCAGCCCTCGTACGCACCGTTCTGGTCCGACCTGGCGGCCGTATTCATGGCCAAGGGGCAGAAGGATGATGCCATCGCAGCCCTGCTCGTCGCATATAACTGGGCGGGCAACCCTGCCGCCATGCGCGAGGCATACGTGCAGGCAGCACAGTCAAGTGATTCCGCAGCAGTATTCGGCGAAGCCGTTACGCTGGTCGACTTGAATGCTGCCAAACTGGCCCAGGCTGAAGCAGCGTTTCCTGCGCTGATCATCGGTGCCAAGGACCCGGCAACGGGTAAGCAGGTAGCGCGCCCGGGAGCCGCCAGCTTTAACAAGCCAAACTGGCCGCACGCCTCACTGCGCTACGAAGAGACGGGCGCCGTCAGGCTTGCATTCCTGGTCGACGCAGATGGCAACGTAAAACGCGCAAGGAAGCTCAAATCGAGCGGATACAGCGAGCTTGATAATGCAGCGCTGCTAGCGGTGGCGTCTTGCGAATTCACACCAGCCGAGCAGGACGGCAAACCCGTCGCTTCATGGCTGGTGATGGAATACGTCTGGTCGCTTGAGTAAGTATGGTTAGGCGCGCTGGGCGGCGCCGGCTGGGGCGGAAGACGGTTGCAGCAGGCGTCCCAGCGGCATTTCGATCCAGCGATGGAATGCGGCACCGGCGGCCAGGCTGGCGCCCCAGGCGGTCAGCATGCCAACGCCTTGCAGCACCGGATCGGCAGGCACGAAGCGGGTGAAGGCGGCGTTCACCAGCAGGCAGACCGGGAAGTGGATCAGGAACACCGAGTACGAAGTGCGCGCCAGCGCATTGACGACTGCCTGCAGGCGGCCTTCGCCACTGAATTGGGTGCGGCCGAAGATCACCAGCGCGCAAGCCACCATTATGGCCAGCGCCAGGCGGCTGCGGAAGTTCACGGCCAGCGCCAGCAAGGCGGGCAGGAAAATTGCCGCCTGTACCAGCACGGCACCGCGCGTCTTGCGGCGCGGATCGCCGGCCCACCATGCGGCCAGGCCCAGGCTGTAGCTGCCGAAGAAGTATGGCCCCCAGTTATCCCAATCCGAGTCCAGGTTGAAGTGCAACAGCGACAGCACGCTGCCGATGGCGACCAGGCTTGGCACCAGCCATGTGCGGCGCGCCGGGCCGGTGATGCGGGCGGCCAGCCAAAGGATGGCGACAACCATGGCATATAGCTGGAAATCGATGGCAACGTACCAGGCCCCCGCCGACAGCGAAGGGAAACCGAGCACCCCATGTGCCAGCACCGCGTGCGCCGCGAGCTGGCCGGCGGTCGCCGGTGCGGAAATCGAGTGATGGTCCATCCACTGGCTGGCCAGCATGGATGCCGCCGCAGCGATCAGGGTCGCTGCGATGAAAGGCGGCGCCAGTTTGGCGTAGCGGCGCCAGACAGCGCCCAGCGGGTCGACCATGACCGGCTGCGCGCTCGGCGCCAGCGATTTGGCGGCAAGGAAGCCTCCCACCACCAGGAATACCTGCACGGCAATGCGTGCGCTACCCGCCAGCCAGTCGATCAGGTCTGGCAGGATAAGGCGCACGTGGTCCGCCATGGGGCCATAAAATGCCAAGTGGTGCAACACAATTAGCTGCGCTGCAACAGCCTTTAATAAATTGATCACGCCATACTTCATTACATCTGCTGCCGACTATGCGAAAGGTCAACATGATAACCGAGCTCAGCAGATTAGAGGCGCGCGCCTAGCGCCTCGTAAGTAACCAGATGTTACGCAGCCTTGCCCTCAGCCTTCTTGAACGGGCTGCGGTCAGGAGCTTCGTCGTGGTCAATATTCAGCAGCAGGTGCTTGATCACCTTGTTCATGAATGGCTGGCGGTGACGGATCAAGACGCCGTATGTTTCCGGCCTCGCCCCCAGAGCGGCCTTCGGCTCCAGCGCGGTACGGCCGAAGGAGACGCGCTTGCAGCCCAGTCCAATGGCGTCGGCGATACCGGCATGCAGCAGGCGCAGGTAAATCGGCAGGTCGGCTGCGGCGGCGCGGTCAAAGCCGATGTGGAAAGCAATGGCAGTCTCGCCGTCGGCGATGGTGACCAGGAAGCCCAGCATCTTGCCTTCCCGTTTCAGGACGCTGCAGCGGAAGCGCTCCCCTGCCGCTTCCTGCAGCGCCGGGAAGTACTCCGGCAGCAGCTCGAACGGACGGAAGCCGGCATTGACCTGCACGGCTTTATACAGGGCGTGGATTTCGTCCTGCATGGCGGCCATGTCGCTGAAATGCTCCACCCTACATTGCGCCGCTTCGATCGGCTTCAAAATGCCGTTGCGGACGTTGGCGCGGTACTTTGAAGCCAGGCTGGCCAGGTAGTCGTCGTAGCTTTTCCAGTCTTCGCCGAGGGCCAGCACCATGTTCGGCTCCGTTTCGACGAACCGGTAGCTGAGGTTCTTAAGGAAGGCTGCGTCCTCCACCTGGGGACCGTGCAAGTCCTTGATCATGACGAAGTTGGCGGAACCGGCCAGCTTTTCCGCCTGGCGCACGCGGTACAGCACTTCCGCGACGCCGTGCCAGGCGAGTTCCGGATCGACGCCGGGCGCGATGGCGATGCCGTGCTGGCCGAAGGTCAGCAGGTTGCCGCAGGTGAGCACGCGCTGGCCCAGGCTCTCGCCCAGCGAACCGAACGAGGTTTTGCTGGCCTGGGCCAGCCTGATATCGGCCAGCTGCATATACAGCGCGGCAACCGGCTGCTCATCTTCGTACACCAGCGCGTAGCGCGGGTCGAGATTGGCCGGCAGCACGCTCTCCAGCGAGCGCAGGTAATCGTAGGACAGGAAAAAGCCTGCCTGGGCCGTAAGCCCTTTCCATGCCTGCGCATCGAGCATGCCGATGGAGTCGGCAATGGCGTAGCGCAGTTGGGCGGGGCCGCGCAGGCGCTTGCGCACTTCGCGGCGTTCGGATAGGGCGGTTTTGACTGAGCGCAGTTTTTGCTGGATCTTCATCATTACAAAATTGGCAATTGGACGGCGCAGTCTAACACGAGCGGCATTGTGCTGAATAAGTTAAGGGAAGCCTCGATATACAACCAATCACCAAATAGGCAACACCGATACCATTTTGAACATGTTAAAAATGCCAATCGACCCGAAAGGCAATGCAATGACTGCTCCAAATCCGAACTGGTACCTGCGCGCGCGGCTCAAGACCCGCCAGCTCCTGCTGTTGATCGCCATCGACGACGCCGGCAATATCCTGCGCGCAGCCGAGGCGCTGTGCATGACGCAGCCGGCGGCTTCCAAGCAGCTCAAGGAACTGGAGGACATGCTCGGCATCGCCCTGTTCGAGCGCCATCCACGCGGCATGGCGCCGACGATCTATGGCGAGAGCATGATCCGCCATGCGCGCATGGCCCTGAGCAGCCTGGCGCGCGCGCATGAAGATATCGTTGCGCTCAAGGCCGGCCTGGCGGGCCAGGTCGACGTCGGCAGCATCATGACGCCGGCATTGAGCCTGCTGCCGCGCGCCATCACGCGCGTCAAACAGCAGGTGCCGCAGCTGCGTATCGGCGTGCAGATCGAGGCCAGCAACGAATTGCTGGAGCGGCTGCAGCGCGGCACGCTCGACTTCCTGCTGGCGCGCCTTACCGGCTTCCACGATTGCACGGAACTTGTGTACGAAGAGCTGGCGCCGGAGCCGGTAGTGGTGGTGGCGCGGACCGGCCATCCGCTGGCCGGTCGCAGCGGGCTTGCTTTG
Organism: Duganella sp. Root198D2; assembly: GCF_001428585.1. Lineage (NCBI taxonomy): Bacteria > Pseudomonadati > Pseudomonadota > Betaproteobacteria > Burkholderiales > Oxalobacteraceae > Duganella > Duganella sp. Root198D2. The sequence continues at coordinate 57,041 of NZ_LMIC01000006.1, forward strand.
CATGACCTGGTGCAGGCGCCCTGGATCACCCCGCCGCCCGGCAGCGTCCTGCGCCAGCGCTTCGACCAGTTGTTCCATAACGCCGGCCTGGAGCCGCCGGGCGATATCGTCGACACCAGCGAGATTGTGCTGATCACCAGCATGCTGCAAATGAGCGATGCGCTGAATGTCATGTCGCAAGACGTGGCGCGGCGCTACCAGGAACTGGGGCTGCTGGACATCCTGCCGCTGGAGCTGGACTGCCGCATGGACCCTTTCGGCATCATCCGCAGGCGCGACAGTGTGATGTCGCCTGGCGCCGAGCTGCTGTTGCAGGCGATTCGGCGCGAAGCCTCGGCGCCCGCCGTGCAGCAGGAGACAGAAGCGGAACAGATGCCCGCGACATATAACCTCTACGACATAGCTCTCGCGTAAAAACTCATTGGATCGGTCTTCGAGCGTGCGCATAGCATGGAGCGGCACACCTAAATCCGGAGACCTGCCTTGAACCAAATATCTCTTGCGCGCCGCCTGGCCGGCGCGCTGCTGCTGATCGCGCCGCTGGCTGGCCATGCCGCGCGCCAGATCGAACTCGACTCCCCCGACCGCCAGTTGCGCGTGACGATCGGCACCGGCGACCACTTGTCCTTTGCCGTCAGCCACCGCGGCACCGACCTGGTGCTGCCCACCCCAATCGGCATCACCCTGGCCGGCATCGGCTCCCTGGGCGACAAGCCGCGCCTGGCCGGCCAGCAGCGCCGCAGCGTCGACACCGTTTTGCGGCCGGTGGTGGCGCAGAAGTCGCGCGAAGTGCGCGACCATTACAACGCCCTGCAGCTCGATTTCGCGGGCGGCTACGCCTTGGAAGTACGCGCCTACGACGAGGGTATCGCCTACCGCTTCCGCACTTCCCTCCCCGGCCAGGTCACGGTGGAGGACGAGCTCGCCGGCGTCAACTTGCGGCCGCAGGACACCCTGTACTGGCCGCAGGAAAAATCCATGCAATCGCATAACGAGCATTATTACCAGGCGCTGACGGTGGGCGACGCGGCCGGCAAACTGGTTGGCGTACCGGCCCTGGTGCAGAACGGCGGCGTGCACCTGGTGTTCACCGAATCGGGCCTGCGCGACTATCCGGGACTGTACCTGCACGGCGAGCCGGCCGGCCTGCGCGCCATCTTCCCCAAAGTGGCATTGGCAGAAACCGCGCGCGACGACCGCAATGTACCGGTCACGCAGGAGGCGGCCTATATCGCCCACACCGATGGCAACCGCACCTTCCCCTGGCGCATCCTGGGCATTGCCGCCGATGCCGGCGGCCTGCTGCTGAACCAGATGCCCTACCTGCTTGCCGAGCCGCAGGAACTGAAGGAAACCGGCTGGATCAAACCCGGCAAGGTGGCCTGGGACTGGTACAACGGCAACAAGCTGTATGGCGTGCCGTTCAAGTCGGGCCTCGACACCCGCACCTACCGCCACTACATCGACTTCGCCGCCGACAACGGCCTCGAATACATCATCATGGATGAAGGCTGGTACAAGCTGGGCGACCTGCTGGCCGTCAAGCCGGAGATCGACATGCCCGGGCTGATGGCGTACGCCAGGCAGCGTGGCGTCGGCATCATCCTGTGGGTGTCGTGGAAGACGCTGGACACCCAGATGACCGCCGCGCTCGACCAGTTCGCACGCTGGGGCGCGGCCGGCATCAAGGTCGACTTCATGCAGCGCTCCGACCAGTGGATGGTGAACTATTACGAACGCGTTGCGCGCGAAGCGGCCCAACGCCGCCTGCTGGTGGACTTCCACGGCAGCTTCAAACCCAGCGGGCTGCAGCGCACCTGGCCCAACGTCCTGACCTTCGAAGGCGTGAAAGGCCTGGAAAACAACAAGTGGAGCGACAAGCAGACCCCGGAGCACGACGTCACCCTGCCCTTCATCCGCATGTTCGCCGGCCCGCTCGATTACACGCCGGGCGCCATGAGCAATGCGCACCGCAAGGACTTCGCCGCCAGTTTCGACCGCCCCATGAGCCAGGGCACGCGCGCGCACCAGCTGGCGATGTACATGATCTATGAAAGCCCGCTGCAGATGCTGGCCGACAGCCCTTCGCAATACCGCGCCAATCCATCCTCGCTGGAGTTCATCCGCCAGGTACCGGTGGAGTGGGACGAAAGCCGCGTACTGCACGCCCAGCTTGGCCGCTACGTGGCCATGGCGCGGCGCCGCGGCGATACCTGGTATGTCGGCGCCATGACCGGCGCCGATGGCCGCGACCTGGAACTGGACCTGTCTTTCCTGGGCGATGGCAACTACCAGGTGGACAGCATGGAAGACGGCCCGAATGCCGGGGTCTTCGCTACCGACGTACAGAAAGGCAGCGCCAGCGTCACCCGCAGCAGCCGCCTGGCGATGCAGCTGGCGCCCGGCGGCGGCTGGGCGGCGATCATCCGCAAGACGAAATAAGGAGATACAGATGCAACGCTTGTTCCGTCCCCGTGCCGTCATCCCCGCTGCGGCACTGCTGGCCGCCAGCCTGGCGCAGGCTGCGCCGCCAGCCTTCACCCCGCGCTGGCAGCTCGACGGCGATGCCATTCGCTGGCAGGTGAAAGACGTCCACCGCGACCAGCTTGAAATGAGCGGCCGCCAGGTCTCCGCCGTGATCGACTACGGCAGCCAGGCCGACGGCTCGCTGCTGCTGGCGCGCACCGTGGTGTGGCCGATGCTGCGCACCATTCCCGACGATACGCACGCCAGCCTGATTCGCAAATTCGGCGCGGAAGCCTCGCCCGCCGTCACAGTCGACGGCCAGCCCGCCGCCGAACGGCTGCAGCAAGTACGCTTCGACGGCCGCCTCGCGCTGCGTTCGCAACTGGCCCCTGGCCTGGCGCTGACGCGCACCCTGACGCCGTCTCCCGGCGAACCGGCCCTGGTGGAGCGGCTGGAGCTGGCCAACACCGGCGCGGCCACGCGGCGCTACAGCTTCAGTGCGCTGGAGCGCAGCGAAACCACGCCGGCCGAGCGCGGCACCCACGGCGCCTACGTGATCGAGGTACGCTCGCCTGCCCGCGAAGGCGAGCTGGCGCCCGGTGCGCGCGTGCATGTCGACGTGATCATCAGCGGCCGCCTACAGAACGAGATGGTGTATGTGGACGGTAGCGAAGCCTTGCAGGAACGCGCGCGCAAGGTGGCGCAATGGCGTTCCAACCTGGTACTGGAAACGCCGGAACCTGTACTCGACGCGATGTTCGCCTTCGCCAAAGTGCGCGCCGCCGAAAGCATCTTCGCCACGCGCGGCGGCCTGCTGCACGGGCCAGGCGGCACGCGCTATTATGCCGCCGTCTGGGCCAACGACCAGGCGGAGTACATCAATCCCTTCTTCCCCTACCTGGGCGACAGCGCCGGCGTGCAAAGCGCGCTCACCAGTTTCGGCATGTTCGCGCGCTACATGAACGCGGACTACAAACCAATCCCCTCCTCCATCATCGCCGAAGGACGCGGCTACTGGAACGGCGCCGGCGACCGCGGCGACTGCGCCATGATCTCCTACGGCGCCAGCCAGTTCGCGCTGGCGCAGGGCGACAGCGGCACCGCCCGCCAGTTGCTGCCCCTGATCGACTGGTGCCTGGAGTTCACGCGCCGCAAGCGCGACGCGCAAGGCATCGTGCAGTCGGACAGCGACGAACTGGAAGGCCGCTTCCCGGCCGGCAAAGCCAACCTGTCGACCAATGTGCTGGCCTATGGCGGCCTGCAAGGAGCAGCACGGCTGGCGGCTTCGCTGGGCGACGCGCAGCGCGCCACGGCGCTGCGGCAGGAAGCGGAGTCGCAGCGCGGCGCCATCGAACGCTACTTCGGCGCGCGCATGGATGGTTTCGAAACCTACCGCTACTACGACGGCAACGAAAAACTGCGCGCCTGGATCGCGCTGCCGCTCGCGCTGGGCATCAATGAACGCCAGCGCGGCACGGTCGATGCACTGCTGTCGCCGCAGCTCTGGAGCGAAAACGGCGTGCTGACCGAAGCCGGCGACAAGACCTTCTGGGACCGGGCCACGCTGTATGCGCTGCGCGGCCTGTTGAAAGCGGGCGAACTGGAACGCACCATGCCTTACCTGCGCTACTACTCGAGCCGCCGCCTGCTGGGAGAGCACGTGCCGTATGCCGTGGAAGCGTGGCCTGAAGGGCAGCAGCGCCACCTGTCCGCCGAAAGCGGGCTGTATGCGCGCGTGGTAACGGAAGGCCTGTTCGGCATTGAAGCAACCAGCCTGCGCAGCTTCACCGTGGCACCGCGCCTGCCGCAGGGCTGGCCGCGCATGGCATTGCGGCATATGCGCGCCTTCGGTGCAGGCGAAGACGGCGACGGCATCGACATCGTCGCCACACGCACGCCACGCGGCCAGCGCGTGCTGGTGCGCCTGGATGGCCAGCCCTTGCTCGACCAGGCCTGGGACGGCAAGGCGCCGCTGCTCGTCACGCTTCCCGACCAGCTATAACCTTTTAGGCATAGATGGCGCGTAAACATTCAATTGTTCGCCATCGCCATCCTACCTAGCATGTCTCCATCGGCCGCCATAGTGCGGCCGAATCATAACCACAACAGGAGACGCAATGAAGAACCATTCCCAAGGTGTGCGGATGACGCTGCTCGCACACGCCCTTGCATTGGCTTTCGCTGGGCCAGTCCATGCACAATCGAATGCCACCGGCAGCATTTTCGGCCAGGTCGCCAACGCAGGCGGCAGCGTCGTGGTGCTGGAGAATATCGCCACCGGCGCGCGCCGCACCATCAGCGTGGATGCCAGCGGGCGCTATAACGCCAGCTCCATGCCGCCGGGCCTTTACAAAGTGATGCTGGTGCGTAATGGCGTCGTCGAACGCGTGCTGGAAGTGGAAGCGCTGATCGGCCAGGGGGTGGAAGCGTCCTTCGAAGTCATCCAGGCGGTGACGGTCAGCAGCCGCCGCCCGACGATCGACGTCAGCAACACCAACAACGGCGCGGTATTCACCGCGCGCCAGCTGGATGCGCTGCCGATCTCACAAAGCCTGTCGGGCATCATCCAGCTTGCCCCCGGCACGGCGCGCGGCAATACGCGCGTCGGCGGCGACAGCTTCGGCGGCGCCGGCGTGACCGAGAACGCCTACTTCATCAACGGCTTCCCGGTCACCAATGTCTACCGCCAGATCGGTTCGACCACCCTGCCCTTCTTCGCCATCGCACAGGCGCAGATCCTGCAAGGCGGCTATAGCGCGGAGTTCGGCCGCTCCACCGGCGGCGTGGTGAACATCACCACCAAGAGCGGCACCAACAACTGGGAAGCCGGCGCCGTGCTGCAATACACCCCGGACTGGCTGCGCGCCAAGCCGGACAACACCGACTACCCGGACACCGGCCATAACCCGAAGACCGACGGCAAGCTGCTCACCTACCGCCACGGCAATAATGCCACCGACGTCTTCGGCAGCGCCTACGTCGGCGGCCCGCTGATCAAGGACAAGCTGTTCATGTTCGCCAACATCGAACAGGACCGCTTCAGCACCGGCTACATCAGCAAAGACTCCGATTCGCTCAACAAGACCAACGGCTGGACCGAGCGCGAAGCCCGAACCCCGCGCTACCTGCTCAAACTCGACTACAACATCAGCGACAACCATCGCCTCGAGTTCACCCAGATCCACGACGAAAACAAGAAGACGCAGCAGAACTACGGCTTCGACTACGCCACGTTGCAGCGCAACGAGGTGCGCGCCGGCGGTACCACAGGCGATGGCGCGAAGACCAACGATTCGATCCTGAAGTACACCGGCTTCCTGACCGACAACCTGACTGTTACTGCGCTGGCGGGCCGCTTCAAGTCGACCTATCCGCAATCGCGTGAAGGCTATGTGCCTGGCGTATACCAGATCATCGCGCCGATGAATGCGCAGGTGCCGGGCCTGTCGTATACCAACCCGCAGACCATTGGCGGAACCATCCAGGTGCCAAATGCGGAAGACAAGCAATCCACGCTGCGACTGGATGTCGAGTACAAGCTGGGAGACCATGCGCTGCGCGCGGGCATCGACCGTAACAACGTTTCTTCGATCAATGGATCGGAGCTGGCCGGCGGCGGCAGCTGGACCTACTTCCACGGCGATCCGAGCAAGACGGTCCCTGGCGGCAACACGCCTGCTTCGGGCGGCGGCTACGGCCTGCAGGGCTACTACGTCAACGAGTACCACCAGAGCGATTCTGCGTCGCCAAAGACCGACCAGTCGGCGCAATACATCCAGGACCGCTGGCAGGTCACCGATACCGTATTGCTCGACCTGGGCCTGCGCAACGAACAGTTCACCAACAAGAACAGCTTCGGCCAGGCCTACGCGGCGCAGCGCCACATGCTGGCCCCGCGCATCGGCGCATCCTGGGACGTGCGCGGCGACAGCACGTTGAAGGCCTTCGCCAACCTGGGCCGCTACCACCTGCAGATCCCGACCAGCGTGGCGCTGCGCCTCGCCGGCAATCCGGTCCACATCGACCACTACTTCACCTACACCGGCGTCGATCCGAAAACCGGCGTACCGACCGGGCTGACCGAAATCTCCCCGCGGGTTTCCGGCGGCAACGAATGGGGCAATGCCAAGGACCCGCGCCAGGTCGCGTCGAGCAACCTGGGCGCCACCTACCAGGACGAAATCGCGCTGGGCTTCGAAGCGGCCTTGACGCCGGAGTACACGGTTGGCAGCAAGGTCACCTACCGTACGCTGCGCAATACCATCGAGGACTGGTGCGATTCGCGTCCATTGCGCGCCTGGGGCAAACGCAATAACGTCGATACCAGCAAATACGATATGCCATGCCTGCTGATCAACCCGGGCCGCGACAATACCTTGACGCTCGACCTGGCGGGCGACGGCAAGCTGGTCTCCATCCCGCTGACTGCTGAAGAAATCGGCCTGCCGAAAGTAAGCCGCGTGTACACCGCGCTGGACTTCTTCATCGAACATCCGATGCGCAACGGCTGGTACGGCAAGTTGTACTACACGCTGTCGCGCACCAGGGGCAACATGGAGGGCCAGGTGATGTCCGACATCGGCCAGGCCGACATTGCCGCCACCACCTCGTTCGACTTCCCGGAGTTGATGGATCACGCCAGCGGCCCCCTGCCAAACAACCATACCCACGTGCTGAAAGCCTTTGGCTACTACCAGCTCGGCCAGGAGTGGACCGTAGGCGGCAATATCAACATCGTCACCGGCGCGCCGAAGTCCTGCATCGGCAACCTGCCGACCGCGCTCAACCAGGACGGCAAGAACCCGGCCGCGAATTACGGCGCCGCAGTGTTCTACTGCGACGACAAGCCTGCGCCACGTGGCTCCGCCGGCCGCATGCCGACCGATTTCCGCATTGCTCTGAACGCGACTTATATGCCGCGCATGTTCAAAGGCCTGGCATTGAAAGCGGACGTGTTCAACCTGCTGAACCGCCAGACGACGCTGGCAACCCAGCCGGTCTACAACGCGGGCGCCAACACCGTCAGCCCTTACTACGGGCAGGTGCTGGGGCGCGCACCCGAACGCCAGGTGCGCTTCGCCGCGCAGTACAACCACAAGTTCTGAGTCAGCGCCTGGCTTCCTTCAGGTATTGCTCACGCGCCGCCAGCGCCGTGTCGGCGAAGTCGGTGAACAGGCCGTCGACGCCGAGGGCGAAGAACTGCTTGTACTCCAGCGCAGGATCGCCCTTGTAGTTGCTGGCCAGGCGGCGCTTCTCGTTGCGGAAGGTGTACGGGTGCACAAACAGGCCGGCCTTGTGTGCATCCGCCACCAGCGAGGTCGGCTCCATGGTAGTGGCGTCGGCATCGTTCACCTTGCCGTCGCCGTTGATGTCCACCGCGCCCTTGACGCTGACGATATAGCGCTTCCATGGGCCGATGCCGTCGGCATAGGTCTTGATCTCGGCCAGTCCGGCCGGGGTCACCATTTCGCCGAACAGGCGTTTATCGCCTGCCTGTGCCCAGTCGAACGGCTTGTCGTACGGCGCGGCGTAGGTCAGCGCTCCGGTTTTCAGGTCCACGTCATCGGCGTCGATCAATTGCACCATCTTCAGCCTGGAGCCCTTGCTGCGCATGTATTTCAGGCTGCCCGGCTCAAAAGACTGGATGAAAACCGGCGCCTCGCGTTCGGTCCAGCCGGCGGCGCTCAGCATGGCCAGCAGCTTGTCTTCCAGCGGCAGGCCTTGCTGGCGGTGGAACGTCGGGTTCTTGGTTTCCGGGTAGATGGCAATATTGCGGCCGCTATTCTTGATCATGTCGATCACTTCCTGGATGGTCGCGATCCTGTATCTGCCGTTAAATTGCTGCGGGCGTTCGGCATCGGTCGAAATGCCGCCCAGGGTCTTGATCTCGGCCAGCGTGAAGTCGCTGGCGAACCAGCCGTCCTGCACTTCGCCGTCGACGCTCAGTTTGCGCTTGCGGCCAGCAAACTCGGGGTGCTGCGCCACGTCGGTGCTGAAGGCCAGGTTCGGATCGTGGCGGGCAATCAGCACGCCGTCCTTGGTGGAGATCACGTCCGGCTCAATCGCGTCGGCGCCCATTTCGATCGCTTTGGCATAGGCTTCCACTGTTTCTTCCGGCAGGTAGCCGCTGGCGCCGCGATGCGCCGCCACCATGGTTGGGTTGCCGTCCAGGGTAGGCAGCGGATCCTGCAAATGTCCGCCGCATGCCGCCAAAATCGCCGCCGCTACCGCGCCCCCTACTGCTTTTTTCATCATTGCCCCGCTGTCTGAGTTGAAAACGTGGCGGATTGTAGGTAGCGAAAATGACAGGCTTGTGAATTGCGCAAGCGCGCGCATGGTGCTTGACAATCATTGCCTAGGCAACGTATAGTTCATTTATGAACGAAAACAAGGACCCGCGCCGCGTTGCCCGGCTTATCAGCCGCGCCCAAAAAACGCTGGAAGAAGAACTGGACACCAAGCTCGCGCCGTTCGATATCACGGCGGCGCAGTACGTGGTGCTGTCTACCCTGCACAGCGGGCGGGCCAATATCGCCGCCCAGATCTGCAAGGAACTCTCATACAGCCCCGGCGCGATGACCCGCATGCTGAACCGCCTGGAGCAGAAAGGCATGATCCAGAAGGCGCCGAGCGTGGCCAACCGCCGCACCGTGCAACTGGAACTGACCGAAGAAGGCCGGCGTCTTTTCCCGAGCCTGCTGGAAGCTTCGGGCACCGTGATCGGGCAGTACTTCGGCACCTTCAGTGCGCAGGAACTCCAGGCTTTCGAGTCGCTCCTGCTGAAAATGTTCGCTGGAAGGTAGGCGCTCTTTTTTTTTGCCCAAACAGTTGCCTAGGCAATCATACATTCAGGAATGAATATGGAACCTTCAATCAATGTGCTGGGAGCCTATTTCCCCGACTGGCTTTTCTGCATTGCCGGCGCCACGGTGCTGTGCTTCCTGCTCCACGCATTACTGGCTGCGCGCGCCTGGCTGGCAGGCGCCCCTTCGCACCTGCTCGCGCTGGGCTACCCCGCCCTCGCCACCGTGCTGTCGCTGTCGGCCTGGCTCGTATTTTTCCAACATTAAGGTGACGCATGAAGAAGACCGTGAACTCCCGCCGCTGGACCGCGATCGTCCTGGCCCTGACCCTGGCCGCGATCGGGCTCGCCATTTACGTTGTGCGTTCGATCGACCAGGCGCCGCGCACCGATGACGCTTACGTCTATGCCGATACCATCAATGTCGCACCGGAAGTGAACGGCCGGATAGTGGAGTTGCCGGTGGCAGACAACCAGCGCGTCAGGAAAGGCGAGCTGTTGTTCCGCATTGATCCGAAGCCGTTCGAGGAAACCCTGGCCAAGGCCGAGGCCAGCCTGAAAGCGCTCGACAGCGAAATCAAACTGGCCCAGCGCACGGTCGATGCCCAGAAATTTGCCGCCGCTGCGGCGCAGGCGAACGTCGAACATGCCAAGGCCGCCTCGGAACAGGCGGCAGACTCGCTGGCGCGACTGGAGCCGCTGCTCGCCAAAGGCTTTGTATCGGCCGAGCGGATCGACCAGGCGCGTACAGCCAAGCGCAGCGCGCAGTCCCAGCTCAGCGCAGCCTTGCTCGATGCGCGCCGCGCCGAAGCTTCCGTCAGCGGCGTCGATGCGCTGGTCGCCAGGCGCGAGGTGGCGAAGTCGGAGATCGCACTGGCGCGCCTGAACCTGTCCTATACCGAAGTGCGCGCGCCGGGCGATGGCATTGTGCTGAACCTGAAAACCTCGGCCGGCCAGTTTGCCGCCGCCGGCCACGCGGTCTTCACGCTGGCCAGTTCCAGCCGCTGGTACGTGGTGGCCAATTTCCGCGAGACCGACCTTGCCGGCATCAAGGCCGGCCGCCGCGCCCAGGTCTACCTGCTTGGCGACACCTCCAGGCGCTACAGCGGCACCGTCGAATCCATCGGCTACGGCGTGTTCCCCGATGACGGCGGCAGCGAAGTGGCGGGCCTGCCGCGCGTACCGCGTTCCATCAACTGGGTGCGGGTGGCGCAGCGCTTCCCGGTGCGCATCCTGATCGAACAGCCTGACGCAGCCTTCCGCATCGGTGCTTCCGCCGTGGCCATGCTGAGCGCGAAGTGAACATCATGCAAGCCCTGATAGCGCGCATCCGCAACGAGCTGGCGCCCTTTCCTGGCCGCATGGATGCGGTGTGGCGCCTGCTCGCGAGCTGCACGGTGGTCATCGTCTGCTCGATGGCCCTGCAGGTTCCTTCGCTCTCGCTGTCGCTGATCATGGTGTTCTTCACGGCGCAGGAGAATACGGTGCTGACCCGCATGAGCGGCATCGTGCTGATTATCGGCAGCATCCTGTCCGTGGCAGCCTCCATCCTGCTGCTCAAGTTCTTCATTGACGCGCCGATGCTGCGCATTCTCGGCGCGGCCCTGGTGGCGTTCTGCGGCATGTACTTCATGAGGAGCAACAAGCTTGGCGCCATCGGATTCCTGGTGGCGCTGATCGTGGTGTACGGGCAAAGCATGGCCGACATCTACGAAGACCCGGAGGTCATGACGCGCGCCCTGCTGTGGGTAGGCGTGGCTACGGTCTATCCAGTCGTGGTGACGATGATCATCCAGCGCCTGTTCCGGCCTGCGCTGCCGGTCAAGCTGCTGGTGGACGAGTACAGCCGCCAGCTGGACGAGGTTGAACACCAGCTCGATGCGCGCATTGCGGGGGTTGCTGCGCCTGCCTTTCACAGCGGCCGCGTTGGCCGCGGCGCATTGGCCTTGCAGCGGCAACTGGCCTTTGCGAGCTTGGGCAATAAGGAGCGCACCGCGGCGCGGACCGCTGCTGTGAGCCGCCTGCATGCGGCGGCCGCGCAACTGGCCAGGCTGGCGCCGTTTGAGCCTTCGCCGCAGGAGCGCGAGCAGATGGCTGCAATCCGCGAAGCCTGCGCTTCGCTGCGTACGTGCCTTGGACACGATGCGGAGTTCAGGCATGAGGAGGCTGCCGAAGCCGCGCCGCACGCCATGCTCGCCCACAGCGCGATCTTGCGGGAGATGGCGCGGGCATTGCGTGCAGCGGCCAGCGCGGGACAGGCAAGCGCCGCGCCGCCCATACAGCCGGCTGCGGCCGCTGCCGGCAATCCGATGCGCATCAGCTGCCTGAAGTTCGCCTTCAAGGCAGTGCTGGCGGCGATGGCCACCTATGTCATTTACACCGGCCTGCAATGGCCAGGCATCCATACGGCAATGCAGACCTGCATCATCCTCGCCCTGCCCAGCCTCGGGGCAACCACGCACAAGGGCATTGCCCGCTTGCTGGGCTGCTGCCTGGGCAGCCTGGCGGCGCTGGCGGCAACCGTATTCGTGGTGCCGCACCTGGACAGCATTGTCGGCCTGCTGGCCATGACCCTGCCCATCATCGCCGTTGGCGCGTGGATTGCCGTTGGATCGCCGCGCACGAACTACATCGGGGTGCAGATGATGTTTGCATTCGCCCTGGCGCAGCTGGGCAGCTTCGGGCCGGTCACCGACGTCACGGAAATCCGCGACCGCCTGGTGGGCATCCTGCTTGGCCTGGCCGTCTCGATCACGGTGTACACACTGCTGTGGCCGGAACGCGAAGGCCAGGCGCTCAAGACGGCGCTGTCACGCCTGCGCAAAGCTGTCAGCGCCTGTGCGCAGGCAGATCACGCAAGCATTGCTGCGGCGCGCCTGCAGGCTTGGGCCTTGCTGAACCAGTGCCGGGAATTGCATGGCCGCGTATCGCAGGAACCGGGCTGGCGTGACCGCAACTCGCGCCGCATTGCGAATGCCCTGGCACAGGCGGAAGAAAGGCTCGCCATGCAGCAGGCCAGGCATTAAGGCGTTCAGGCGACGACAAGTCCCATTTCACCCAGGATTGCTGCAGCCTGGGTATGGGAGATCACAGCACCTTTGAAGGCGCGCACGTCGGTCAGTTTCAGGCCGCCAAGGTCTGCTCCGCGCAGGTCTGCGCCTTCAAAGCGGGCCAGCTTGAGTACCGCTTCGCGCAGGCTGCAGCCTTCCAGCACCGCCTCGCGGAAGTCGCAGCCGGACAGGTCGGCGTCCGAGAAATCAAGCTGGCTCACGGTCGCCTTGCGGAACGAGAAGCTGCGCATGTCAGCACCAACCAGCAGGCATTCTTCGAAACTGGCGCCCAGGTGCGATACCTCTTCGAACGCGGCGCCGGTCAGTTTGCAACTGCGGAAGCTGGCCGAAGCGAGCTTGGTGCGCCGCCATTTGCTGTTATTCAGGTCGCAGCCCTGGAACTGGGCGTCGACCAGGTCGGCCGATTCGAAATCCGCCGCCGTGCCGCGGCAACGCTGCCAGCTGCTGCGGGCCAGCTTGCCGGCATACAAAATCGTTCCGTTGAAGGTGCAGCGATCAAACACGCAGTCCTGCAGGTCGAGGCGGGACAAGTCGGCTTCGTCAAAGCTGCATTGTACGAACTGCCGAACCCCGGCCGCCAGCTGCTGCTCCAGCGAGGCGCGATCCATTTCCATCTTAACGGCGCTGGTTCTTGGCGGCGTAGGCTTCGAAGATCGTCTTGGCGTCCTTGTGGGCCTGGTCGACGTTGCGAAGCTTCTTGTCGTCGTCATGACGGACGAAGAACCCCGCGTCCTGCGCATCCATCACCAGCTTCACCGCGAGCGCGTCTTTCAGGTTGTATTTCTCGAAGATGAGCGTGGTCACTTCGTCAAGATATTCTTCGTAGGTCATGATTAATTCCGGGCGTAGCAGGTTGAATCCACTGATTATAATCGCCGATGATCTCCTGTTGCCACTTGCTGAATCGATTCGGGATCTATATAATTCGGGCCCTTCGGGTCGTTAGCTCAGTTGGTAGAGCAGCGGACTTTTAATCCGTTGGTCGCAGGTTCGAGCCCCGCACGGCCTACCAGAAAAAGATAGAATAGCCAGCCTTCGGGCTGGCTATTTTATTATCTGCACTATGAAGCACTCCCTCTTCCTGTTTGACCTCGACGACACCCTGCTGGATTTCCGCGCATCCGAGAAACTTTCCTTCGAGCGCGTGCTGCGTGAACTGGGTTTCAACGACAGCTTTGACGAACTGTTCCAGCAATATCAAGGCATTAACATCGAGTTGTGGCGGGCATTCGAGGCCGGCACGGTTTCGAAGGAATTCCTGAAGGTCGAACGATTCCGCAAGACCTTCGCCGCGAACGGGCTGGAAATCGATGCACGGCAAGCCAGCGACCGCTACCTGGAATCGCTGTCCGAAACCGTGGTGCTGGTCGATGGCGCCAGGCGCCTGTGCGAAACGCTGGCAGCGGCCGGCGAGGTAGGCATCATCACCAACGGCGTCGCACACATCCAGGACCGCCGCATCGCCAGCTCCGGCCTGGGCGACTTTATCTCGTTTACCGCCACCTCCGAAACATGCGGCTTCGCCAAGCCGGACAGCCGCTTCTTCGAATACGCCACCAGGATGGCACGCACCTTCAGCAAGGATGAAACCATCATCGTGGGCGACCGGCTGGACGCCGACATCCTCGGCGCCAACCGCTTCGGCATCGAAAGCTGCTGGTACAACCCGGGCCGTTCTGCCAACGGCACGCAAGCACTGCCCACGTTCGAAGCCGCCCACCTTGACGATATCGCGCCTTTACTGGCTTAGAAGGCGAAGCGCAGGCCGGCGTTGACGCGGCGCCCCACATCTTCCAACGTCAGGAACTGGCTCTCATTGTTGGCATATTCGTGCATGCGCGAATTGTTCAAGTTGATGCCGTCCAGGTACAGCGCGATCTTCGGCGTGATGTTGTAGCGCAGGCTCAGGTCATACTGGCCGTAGGCCGCGCGGGTGCGGGGCTGGGTGCTGCCGCCGCCGCAATCGACGGCAAACTTGTTGCGCCAGTTGTAGCTCACGCGTGCCGAGAAGGTTTCGTTCTCGTAGAACAGCGAGGCGTTGTAAGACTGCTTGGACAAGCCAGGGTAACCGCAATCCAGCGCCGCTGCATCTTCCCTGCTGGCGGTAGCGTCGACGAAGGTGTAGTTGGCGGCGACGCCAAAGCCGCGCAGCCAGGCGATGCCGTTGTCGAAAGCGTACTGGCCGGCCAATTCGATGCCTTTGATCTTGCCCTTCTGCCCGTTGCGGATGCGGGTGTCATGCGCCACTTCCGAATACTGGGGAATGGTGATGTCTTCGAGGCGCTTTTCCAGGAAGTTCGACACGTTCTTCTGGAACATCGCCGCGCCCAGGAAGTTGGTCTTGGACAGGTACCATTCATACGACAGGTCCAGGTTCTTCGACTCCATCGGCTTCAGGTAAGGGTTGCCGCCGCCGGTCTGCACGTCGCCGAAGCGGCCGCCATACCAGTTGTCCACGCCCATCTGGTTCAGCGTCGGCCGCGTCTCGGTCTTGGAAGCCGCCAGGCGCAGCACCATATCGTCGGTCAGGTCGAACTTCAGGTTCCCCGAAGGCAGCACGCTGTTATAGCTGTTCGCGACCGCCGTCTCGACCGCCGGGCCGTAATTCAGGATGTAGGTGGTGTCGTTCGGGCTCTTGGTTGCCGACAGCAGCACGCGGCTGATGCCGGTGGACGTCGAATTGACATGCACCACGCGCACGCCGGCATTGGCCGACCAGCGCTCGCCTTCCCACTTGGAGTCGAGGAAGATGCTCGATACCTTTTCCTTGACGCTCCAGAAATTGGGCTTGGTGTAATCGATCGCCATCGGGCCATTCGGGAATTTGCTCTTATCCTGGTACAGCGCGGGATCGTTCGACAACGCCAGCGTGGCAGGCTGGTTCAGGTAGTTCATGTACGCGTAGGGATCGAAGCTCAGGTAGCTTGCCGGCGCACCTGGGAAGGCGTTATCCAGCGACTTTACCGTGAACAGCGACGATGGCAGCGCGACATGGTAGCCGCTGAACGCGTTCCACGAATCGCTCTCCCATTGGTTGCGCCCCACCTTGCGCTGGGAATACGAGATGCCGGTATCAAGGCCTTTGAAGGCGCCCATGTCGTGCGCCCACGATGCACTCATGCGGCCTTCGCTCAATTCGTCGGCAAAGCGCACGTCCTTATTCGATACGGCGTGCGCCCGCACCGCATTCGGGTCGGTAATGCCGTCGCCGAAGGCCAGGCTCGGTATGCTGCCGAAGGCCAGCGTGTCGCCATTATTGGGCACCATGCCGGCCACGATCCACTGGTCCGGGGTCTTGGTGGTCGTGCGTGAATTCGAGATATCGCCTTCCAGTTTCCATTCCGGCGATACGTTCCATTTCGAATTCAGGCCGAAAGCCTTGGTGATCGACAAGCGGTCGCCGCCCTTGACGATCATGTCATTCGAATTGGCATCGGTCAGGACGCCGGTACCGTCGCCTACCAGGGCCGGGTTATTGGCGAAGAAATTCGCCCCGGGGCGCATGAAGCTGGTGACCTGGTTGTTGGCGTCGTACTTCACGCCCAGTTGAACAGGGTTGTTCCAGTCGCTGATGGCGATCACGTCGTTGCGCTGGTTCAGGCGCGAATACAGCGCGTCGGCCGTCAGCTTCCAGTCCGGCGAAGGGTTGTACTGCACAGTGACGTTGCTGACCAGGCGCTTGCGGGTTTCATTTTCCTGCTGGTAGCCGAAGCTTTGCGGCATCAGCAGCTTCCTGCTGCTGACGTTGGCCATGGTCAGGCCCTTGGAATTGAGGTCGCCGTCGATCATGTAGACGTCGCGCAGGTTCCAGGCGTCGTTGATGGCCTTGTTCTGCTTCGACGCGCGGTCGGTGTAAGACAGCGAAGCGGTCACGCCAAAGGTCTTGTTCTCGTTGGCGAAGGAATACATGCCGCTGACGTTGGGGGTGTTCTTCTTCGAGTTCGAATCGTAGGAGTCGAACACATTGACCACCCCCGAGTGGCCCGCCTTGCCGGACAGCGGGCGGGCGGTCTGGATGTCGACCGTCGAACCGATGCCGCCTTCCGGCAGGAATGGCATGGAAGTCTTGTAGACAATGGCTTTCGAAATCAGGTCGGACGACAGCAGGTCGAACGAGAAATCGCGGCCGCCGGTGTCGCTGGTCATGGTGCGGCCGTTGACCAGCACATTATTGAACTCGGGACCCAGGCCGCGCACGGAGATGTAGCGCCCTTCCCCGTTGTTGCGCTGGATTTGCACGCCGGTGACGCGCTGCAGCGATTCCGCGATATTCGTATCCGGGAATTTGCCGGCATCTTCAGCCGATACCGCATCTACCACCCCCTCCTGCAAGCGCTTGGTCGCGAGCGAGGACGCAAGGGAAGCGCGCACGCCGCTCACCACCACCTTGGCCGAAGGATCGATTGCCTCATCGGCCGTTTGAGCATAGGCACCCAGCGGCAGCAGCATTTCTGCGATCAGCGCCGCCAATACAGTCTTACGCATGTTGTCTCCATTATTTTGATTTTGGTGAGCCAATGTTACGCAGGGCCTGCAATAGCAAAGTATTGCGTCTTTCAGTATTGATATTCCGAAAACGTATGAGTCATACTGGGCTCCCCTTTTCAACCGCGCGAGAACAGCATGCACTACGTCCTGATTTATGAGTACGCCCCCGACTACCTCGAACGCCGCGCCGAGTTCCGCGACGCGCACCTGAAGCTGGCCTGGGCCTCGCATGAGCGCGGGGAGTTCCAGCTGGGCGGCGTGCTGGGCGACCCGGTCGACAGCGCGCTACTGTGGTTCAAGGCGGATTCGCCGGCGCTGATCGAGGAGTTCGTCCATGCCGACCCCTATGTAAAAGGTGGCCTGGTACTCAAATGGCGCATCCGGCCATGGATGACGGTGGCGGGCAAGCTGGCCGACGCGCCGATTTACCCCGGCTGATGTCGGATTTATGCAACTCGTGACTTTTGATACTTTGTCTGCAGAAACGATAGTTGCAATTTGCCGTCCCAGGATTGCGAGATCAATCGGCCTTGTGCCCAGCCAGCGGAAGCTCCGGCAGGAACAGCAGCACGACCAGGCCTAGCAGAACCAGCGCGGCGCCCGCGCCGAAGATGCCGGCAATCGCGTGGCGGTACACCGCCACCGTCGAAGGCAGCGCACTGGCGCCGGGCCCCACTGCCGCCACGGCTTTCACACCGTGGATGTGCAGCGAACGCGCCAGCATGGCGCCCGAGCCGGTGACACCGAGCAAGCCGCCCAGCGAGCGGAAGAAAGTCAGCATCGCAGTGCCAACGCCGCGCCGCGGCAGCGGTAAGGCGTTCTGCACCGCGATCGTCATGTTCGGCATCACCAGCCCAAGGCCGGCGCCAAGCAGGAAGATCGCCGGTTCGATGACCCAATAGCCCCACCCGGCTTCCATCCCCAGCGCCAGCGTGGTGAATGCCACGAATGCCGCGGCCAGCCCGCCCAGCTGCACGCCCTTGTACCTGCCGGTGCGCGCCAGCCTGCGGCCGCTCAGCATCGACGAACCGACCAGGCCCAGCATCATGGCCACGGTCAGCAGGCCGGAACTGGCGGGGCTGCTGCCCATCACCACCTGGAAGAACAGCGGGAAGAAGACGGTGGCGCCCATCAGGCCCATGAAGGTCAGCGCCATCACCACGCTGGCGATATTGAAAACCCGGTTGCCGAACAAATCCGGCGGCAGCACCGGCTCCGGCACCTTGCGCACATGTACGGCCAGCCAGGCGCCCAGCACCACGGCCAGCACGCTGCACACCTGCACCTGCGGCGCATCCCAGGCCCACTCGGTGCCGCCCAGCGCCAGCACCAGCAGCGCCGACGTGATCGCGCCGGTCATCAGCACGGAGCCCAGGTAATCGACGCGGTGGGCATGGTGCACTTGTTCCTTGTGCAGCGCCTTTGCAATGGCGTAGAAGGCCACTGCCCCGACCGGCAGGTTGACGTAGAAAGTCCAGTGCCAGGACAGCGCATCGGTAATCAGGCCGCCCAGCACCGGGCCAAGCAGGCTGGTGGCGGCATACACCACCGGCACCATGCCCATGCGCTTGCCGCGCTCCGCGGGCGGAATGATGTCGGCAATGATGATCTGCGCCAGCGGCAGGAAGCCGCCCGCGCCTACGCCCTGCAGCGCGCGGAAAACGATCAGCTGCGTCATGTTCTGCGCCAGGCCGCACAGCGCGGAGCCAAGCAGGAAGGCGGCCATGGCGGCAAAGATCATCGGCCTGCGGCCGTACTGGTCGGCCAGCTTGCCATACAGCGGCATGGTGGCAGTGGAGGCCAGCACATAAGCCGTGACCACCCACGACAGGTGCGCCATGCCGCCCAGGTCGGCCACGATGCGCGGCAAGGCGGTGGCGACGATGCTCTGGTCCAGCGCGCTCAGGCCCAGCACGGCCATCATCGCAAGATAGACGGCGCGGATCTCGCGCTCGGTGACGGGAGTGTCCCTCATGGCGTTCCGATGATGTTCAGGGGTTCAATCGCTGCTTCCAGCGCAGCCAGCTGGTCGGGCGTCAGGCGGGCGATGCGCTGCGCCATCCAGTCGCGGCGCTTGTCGCGCAAAGCTTCGATGCGCTCGGTGCCGAGCGCCGTGGCCTGCAGCCCGGAACGCCGCCGGTCTTGCGGGTCGGGCGCGCTGCGTTCAACCAGCCCCGCCTCTTCCATCGACTTGATGTGGCCACTCATGGTGGCGGCGCGTACGTTTTCCATGCGCGCCAGTTCGGCCACGCCGATGCCCGGCTGATCCTGGATGATGGACAGCAGCATGTACTGCACCAGCGGGACATCGCCGCCGTTTTCGCTGGCGTCGCGGCGCATCTCGCGCACCAGGCGTTTCAGCGTCAGGCGCAATGCCTCGCCGGCAGCGAGCACGCGCGGCGCCAGGCTTGCTTCATGTTTTTTCGGCATTGCTCAGATAATTAGGTAGGCTACCTACCTATACTACCGGATTTCTCCCGGCCGCGCAAAAGCGCCAGCAGGTGCTCGCGCGCCGCAGCCATCGTCATGCCCATCTCCTGCAGGTGCGGCAACAGCTTCTCAAAGAGCTCGCGGCGCCTTGCCCCGGCATCCGTAACGTCGCGCCGATCGGTGAAGAAATCCATCAGCGTGGAGCCGCACAGGCAATTGCGGTAAGCCTCGACAATCGCAACGCTGTCGTCGTCGAAGCTTTGTTTGAGGCCGGTGATGTCCTGGCGAACGGACTGGGTTTGCCGCATGAAGTCCTGGGACGTGGCGAACACCCGTCCGCAATAACTGCAATGTTTGGGGAAGGCCGACGCGGCCAGGGCTTGCAAGCCCTCAAAGAAAAGACGTTCCTCCATTTTTGCAACCTCTTTCTTCCAGTACGCTGCAATTTATGAGACAGTAAATCTTTCGCGCCGCGGAGCACATGATGACCCTGCAGGAGCATTGCCGAATCGATCCGCTGGAACGCGCACACGCGCTGCATGCCAGCTTCTACACCGACCAGCGCTGGCTGGAGTTCGAACAGCGCGAAATCTTCGGCTCGACCTGGCAGCTGGCTGCACACGCGGGAGAATTGCGTGCGGCGGGCGACCACGTAGTCGGGGACATTGCCGGCAAGCCGATCCTCATCATACGCCAGCCCGACGGCAGCCTGCAGGCTTTCTTCAATGTCTGCCGCCACCGCGCCGGGCCGCTTGCGACCTGCAACGGCAAGGGCGCGCGGGCGCTGCACTGCAAATATCACGGCTGGACTTACGAACTCGATGGCACGCTGCGGGCCGCCACCGAAATGCAAGGCGCGGCCGGTTTCGACAAGTCGGCAATCCGCCTGCCCCGCATCCAGGTGCGCGAGTGGCAGGGCCTGGTGTTCGTGGCGCTGGAGGCCGCCACGCCGCCGTTCGAGCAGGTCTTTGCCGGCATCGCCGAACGTATCGCGCCAACCGATCTGTCGCATATGCGCTTCGCCAAGCGCGACACCTACAAGCTCGAATGCAACTGGAAGGTCTATATCGACAACTTCCTCGAAGGCTATCACCTGCCCTTCGTCCATCCCGGCCTGTCGAAGGTGCTCGACTACCGAGTCTACGACACTGAACTGGCGCAATGGCATTCGCTGCAGCATTCCCCGCTGCGCAATAACGACGGCATCTATGGCGACGGCAACGCCTGGTATTACTTCATCTACCCGAACATCATGCTGAACATCACGCCGGGCCGGCTGCAGACCAACCGCATCCTGCCGGCCGGCCAGCGGCAATGCGTCGTGGAGTTCGACTATTACTACACCGACGATCCGGACGTGCAGGCGCGCGTGCAGGCCGAGCAGGCTTTCAGCGACGAAATCCAGGCGGAGGACATCAGCATCTGCGAGCACGTGCAGCAAGGCCTGGCATCGGGCTCGTACAGCGCCGGGCGCCTGAACCCGAGGCGCGAAAGCGGCGTGTGGCATTTCCAGAACCTGCTGCGCACCGCCTATGCACGCCACGGATAAGGGCAAGCCGCTCGGCTTCTGGATGTGCACCTCCCTGATCGTGGGGAACATGATCGGCATGGGCATCTTCATGCTGCCCGCCTCCCTGGCGCCCTTCGGCAAGAACGCTTTTGCGGGATGGGCCATCACCGTGATCGGCTGCCTTTTCATCGCCCACGTCTTTGCCCGCCTGGCGCGCGCCATGCCGGACGAGGACGGGCCATACGGCTATTGCCGCCGCGCCTTCGGCAATGGCGTCGCCTTCTTTACCATGTGGTGCTACTGGGTGTCGATCTGGGTTACCAATGCGGCACTGGCGATCGGCGTCGTGGGCTACCTGGCGACGCTGGTGCCGGCACTGTCCTCGCATCCCGCCCTGCCGCCGCTCGCCGCCATGGGCATCGTCTGGTTCTTCGTGCTGGTCAGCCTGCGCGGCGCGCTGGCTTCCGGCCGGGTGCAGCTGGTGTCGGCGGCGCTCAAGCTGCTGCCGATGGGAGCCATCGTGCTGCTCGGCGCCTGGATCTTCGGCACCGACAGCGCGGCTTACATGGCACACCTGCCGCCCACGCCGTTCACGCTGGACGGCACAGCCGCTGCCGGCAGCATCGCGCTGTTCGCGATGCTGGGCGTGGAATGCGCCTCGCTGCCCGCCACCAAGGTGCACGAGCCGCAGCGCACCATCCCGCGCGCCACGATTGCAGGCACGCTAATCGCGGCGGTGGTGTATGTGCTGGTCTGCACCATCCCGATGCTGCTGTTGCCGCAGTCGGAGCTGGCCGCGTCCAACGCTCCCTTCGTCGACCTGTTCCGCCGCTACTGGGATGCCGGCACCGGCCATTGGCTGGCCCTGGCAGTCATCTTCAGCGGCCTCGGTGCGTTGAATGGCTGGACCATGCTGGCGGGCGAAGTGACGGCGTCAATGGCCAATCACGGCATTTTCCCCGCTGCGCTGAAAGCGTCCAACCGCCACGGTGCGCCAGCCTGGTCGCTGCTGCTGGTGGGAGTGCTGGCCAGCGTGATGATTGCGATGAACTACAGCCGCTCGATGGCGGAGGCGTTTACCTTCCTGACGCTGGTGGTGACGGCTGCCAGCATGCCGCTTTACCTGGTCGGCGGCGCGGCCGTATTCAAGCTGCGCCAGCGCGGCGCCGTGCTGGCGTTCAGTGCGGTAATGAGCTGCGTCTTCTCGCTCTGGGCCTTTTACGGCATGGGCAAGGAGGCCTTCTGGTGGGGCATCGCGCTGGGCGCGGTCAGCCTGCCGGTGTTCTGGCTGGTGCGCTGGCGGCAGAAGGTGCAGCAGGCTGCAGGCAGTGCGCCACCAGCAGCAGCGCCGCAGTAACGGCGCCGACCAGCGCCAGCCGGGCTGGCAGCGACAGCGTGGCGGCATGCGTAATCAACTGGTTCTGCAAGACCACGGCAGCGGCGAAGGCCAGCAGCGCGGCGATGGTCCAGCGCACACCGCCGCTTGTGGCGCGCGTTGCGGTATAAAGACGCCCCGCCGGCAGCGTAAAGGCCGGCCACGGATCGGCGGCGGCCATATCGGCGGGTCGCCAGCCGGTATGGCGGAACCACAGCGACAGCTTGTCGCGCCAGCGTGCAGTACGCACAGCGTCGTGCCACATCACGGCCGGCCAGGCGAATTGCGCCCACACGGCATTCCAGCCCGGTCCGCCCTTGCGCACGCCGTACACGCATTCCTCGCCCTCTTCGATATAGGTACCGAACAGGCGGTCCCAGATCATCAGCGTGGCGGCATAGTTGCGGTCCAGGTAGACATCGTTCACCGCATGGTGCACCCGGTGTGCGCTGGGCGTGTTGAGGAGACCTTCGATCAGCGGCACCCGCCTGACCAGGCGGGTATGGATCCAGAACTGGTAGAACTTGCTCAAGGTGAGCTGGATGATGAACACGCCCGGCGGGCAGCCAAGCAGCGCCAGGAGCATGAACAGCGGCGCATGGAACAGGTCCTGGAAAGCCCCCTGCCGCAGCGCGGTGGTGAGGTTGAATTCTTCGCTCTGGTGATGCGGCGAATGCACCGCCCACAGGAAGTTGATCTCGTGCGACCAGCGGTGAGCCCAATAATAGATAAAGTCGAAGGCCAGGAACGACCACGCCCAGGTCCACGCAGAACCTGGCGCCGACTGCCACAGCGACAAGTGGCTGAACAGCCAGCCATAGGCCAGCAGCATGGCGGACTTGGTGAATACTTCCAGCGTCACGGTCCAGATGCCGCATGCCATGCTGGTCAGGCTGTCGGCCAGCGAATAAGCGTCGAGGCGGCGGCGGTGCGCCAGCCAGGCTTCAGCCGCGATCATGACCAGGAAAACGGGAGTGGCCGCAGCCACCAGGGCATTGTTATCGAGCATGCGCGGGCTTGACGCCTGCCTTGCGGCCAAGGGCGCTGCGCAGCACGTCGCCGACAGGACGGTTCAGCACCGCCGCGACGTTTTGCATGCGCTTCGAATCCAGCACTGGACGGCTGTTCTGCGCGGCCAGCGCGGCTTGCGCAGCCTGGGCCGCGGCCAGGGCTTGAGCCTTGGCCTCGCGCCGCGCGGCGGCAGCGATATCGGCCAGCTGCGCCAATTGCACTTCGTTCGGGAAGCCGGCGACAAAATAGCGCGGCGGATAGTCGTCGGTGCGCTCCATCAGCGCGCCCACCACCGGCATGGCGTCTTCCCAGGTCACGGTAATTGGCGGCTCCAGGCTGGCGGGATCGGCAAAGTACAGCAGGTCGGTTTTCGGCAGCAGGCTTGGCATGTCGCGCGTCCAGGTGCAGGCGCTGGTGCGCACCTGCTCCGGACCGAGCTTGCCGACCAAGTAGGTCACCACGCAGCGATTGCGCCCACTGGCCCATTCGTGCGCTTTCAGCAGCTCTTTCTGCAGGCGGTAATCATTGCCTTCCACGTACTTGGCGAGGCTGTTCAGGCGCCGCGTCAGGCTTGGCGGCACGAAGATCTGCCAACGGCCGTCGACCAGGCGCAGCAAGCGAGGCATGACCATTTTTTCTTCGCGCATGGCGGAGATGGCCGCCTTCAGCATCGCATCCATCGCCACTTCGTTCTTGTCGCTGCACACCATCAGCATGCCGCGCGTCGGCACCATGACGACCGGACGGCCATCAGGGACCGCAGCCTGGATCAACTCCGGCAGCAGCATGCGCGACGCATCGTAGCCATCGTCCCAGCCGCCGCCGAACACGCCCTGGGGCGAAGGCAGCAGCGGCGCTGTGGAGCGTGCGCGCAGGTTGGCAAAGGCGGCTTCGAAGGCCGCATCCTCCGTCATGTCCCAGGCTTCGAGGTGGGCGCGCGCCACGCGGTGCACAACGGTGCCGCGATGGAAGGCCAGCCCCATTTCAAGCCCTTCGCAGATAGGCCGGAACAGCAGCGGCGAATAGCCGCGGGCGGCGGCCAGCATGGCCTGCCCGCGTTCGGCGCTGTTGCGCACGATCGGCAGCAGGTGGCGCACGGCCTCCTCCACCATGCCCGGCGTATTGCCCATCAGGACCATGCCGGCAGTGTGGCGCAGCAAATCTTCGCTGGCGGCCAGCGAAACAGCCAGCCATTCCCGGTACATGTTCTCCAGCGGCACCAGCAGTTCGAGCGGATATGGCGACTCCGGGCCGGGTACGCCAAACAGTTCGCCTTCGTCCGCCATGAAAGTCCAGCGCCGTCCCGGGTCCAGCAGTTCCAGGTGCGCCTGCAACTGCGCCGCATATTCAGCCAGGGTGGCGCGCGCCGGCGGCGGTTTCTCCTCTTCGACTTCGCAGCGGATGCCGCAGGTCATCAAGGCGTCGCGGAAGCGCTCGGCCATGGCCCAGTCGACGCCTTTCTTCACGATCGAGCCATTGCCGGCGGCGATCGGGCGCACCGCCTCAAGCGGGCGGCGGAACAAAAGCATCAGGCGTGCCTCGACCCGCTCCTGCTGGAAGCCGCTCTGTACGCCAAGGGTTTTGATCCGATAAGTTGCCACGAACGTCGCCACGTCGACCAAGTTGAACAAATTGCAACAGCATTGTAAGGGATGCCGGAGGTTAACAGTTCAGCAAAGCTGTATCATGTTGGCCCCATGCCACAAACCATTATATCTCTCGCGACTAGCGATTTAATTGTAAAGAAAAGCCGATTTCTCGGTTTTGTGCTGCCGGTGGCCGACCGCGCCGCAGCCCAGGCCGTCGTGGCCCGCCTGCGCGCCGAGCATCCCGACGCCGCCCACGTGTGCTGGGCCCTGCTGGCGGGCGGCCAATCGGCAGCGGTCGACGACGGCGAACCGGGCGGTACCGCCGGCCGCCCCATGCTGGACGTGCTGCGCCACCAGGACCTGGAGGGCGTGCTGGCAGCCGTGGTGCGCTATTACGGCGGCATCAAGCTGGGCGCAGGCGGCCTGGTGCGGGCTTACACCGATGCCGTAGCCCAGGCCCTGCTGAAGGTGGAAAAGGTCGCCATCGTGCGCTATGCCGAGATGCGATGCACCCTGCCTTATTCGCTGGAAGGTTTGCTGCGGCGCGAGCTGGCCGCCGCCGGCGCCGAGTTGCTGGAAGTGGCCCACGACCAGCGCGTCACGCTGGCGTTCCGTATCGCGCAGGCCGCCGCGCCGGCCCTGGTAGACCAGCTGAACGAGGCCGCCAGCGGCCAGCTTGAGTGGCCAAAGCAGCAAGACGCGTTATTCAAATAGTTACAATTAAGTAATTTCCTATTAACAATTTTTGCCTTATTGGCCGACTCTGGCTACTGTCGTAGAATGCGCGATGAAACACTATTTTCTGGCAATCAACTCTCGTCGCTGTTGAATGCCCTGCCCGACCCTGCGTTCGTCCTGACGCGCAGCGGCCGATACATGGCCATTTACGGCGGCATCGACGCGCGCTATTACCACGACGGCACACACCTGATCGGCAAGACCGTGCATGACGTCCTGACGCCGGACAAGGCCAGCTGGTTCCTGAAGGAACTCGAAACCGCCCTGGCCTGGCGCGCCCTGCACATCGTCGAATACAGCCTGGTGGCCGGCGATATCAAGGGACTGCCGAGCAGCGGCCCCAGCTGCCGGCTATGGTTCGAGGGCCGCATCCAGGCGCTGGACTTCCTGGTGGACGGCGAAGACGCGGTACTGTGGGTTGCCAGCAACATCACGGCGCGCAAGGAGATGGAAGACCAGCTGCGCATGCTGAGCGAGGTGGACTCCCTGTCCGGCCTGCTGAACCGCCGCAAACTCATGAGCGTGCTGGCCGAGCATTTCGATACGTTCGAGCGCTACGGCACCCCGATGTCCATGCTGATTTTCGATATCGACCACTTCAAGCGCGTCAACGACGAATATGGCCACCTGGCCGGCGACACGGTCATCAGGACCACCGCCGACGTCTGCCAGCGCGAACTGCGCAGCACCGATGCACCGGCCCGCCTGGGCGGCGACGAATTCGTGGTCCTGATGCCGCACACTACCTGCGAGCAAGCCTTGCCGATCGCCGAACGACTGCGCCAGCGCATCGCTGAAACCCTGCAAGCCTTGGGCAAAATTGGCGATTCCGTCACCATCAGCGGCGGCCTGGCCGGTTTCCGCGCCGGCGACTGCTCCTGCGAAGAGGTACTGAAACGCGGCGACGACGCCCTGTACCAGGCCAAGCGCGCCGGCCGCAACCGTATCGTCGGCGCCGACTGATGCTTGCTAGGGCTTGATAAAAGGTTCAGAATTCCCTCAAAGCCCTAGGGAGGTTGTGATGGACTCTTTATTACAGTTCAAGCCTGGCGACGCCTGGCTGCTGCGCAGCCGCGGCGCGCGCGCCATGAACCACCTGCTGGCACCGGCCCCTGCGCCGCGCGCCGCCGCCCTGCCCGTTTTTGGCCGATGGCGCGGCCGCGAATCCCTCCCCACCCACCTGCTGGACAAGCTGCGCGAGTCGCGCGCCAACAGCGCCTTTGCGCGCCGCCTGGAGGACCTGCAGGTCTGCGTGGCGCGCGCCGAAGTGCAGCTGCGCCAACTGGCAGTCCCCCAAGCCTGGCAAGTGCCAGGCGCCGGCCCGGTGCTGGGCGGCGACGCCATGCTGGCAAGCTGGCACAAGATGGCCGAAGGCGGCCCGCTGGCACGCGAATTCGCCACTTACGCCTGCCATGTCTCGGCCTGCAGTCGCCAATTGCAGCAAGCCCTGGCCAGCTTCGACCTGCTGCAGCAGCAGGCCAGGTCGGCCGAACGCCTTGCCCCGCTATGTGAACTGGCCGAGCGCCTGCTCGCCTGGGGCGACATCATGGTGGAAGATGAAGTGGCCGACGAAGTCATGCTGCGCATCCAGGCCTACCCCGAGCTGTACGAGGAAATGCTGGACGAGGGGGACGGCGGCAGCGACGAGGCGGCCGCCAGCCTGGAGTCGCTGGGCGACGCCGACCTGCTGCGGCTGGACTGGGCCGGCGGCCAGCGCGCCAAACTCCTGAAGACCCTGGCCGGGCTAAGGGCCAACTGATACGGTCGTTTCCAGGCGCTTCTGCGCCTGTTTTTCGGGGCCGGGCCGGCGCACAATAGGTCCAACCTCGAAAGGAAACGACATGGACGACAGCAAACCCCGCAGCTTCGGCGAAACCATGCTGGCCGTTGCCTGGTCCTTCATCGGACTGCGCCGGCGCAGCGACTTTGAACGCGACGTCGGCGCCCTGCGCCCCGGCTACGTCATCGCAGGCGGACTGATTGCGGCAAGCTGCTTCGTCGCTATCCTGCTGTTCGCAGTGCGCATGGCCACGTCGTGATGCAGCTTGAACACGCCCACCAGGGTATCGAGGTGGGCGGCCTGCTGTTTCAGCGCATCCGCCGCTGATGCTGCCTCTTCCACCAACGCAGCGTTCTGCTGCGTCACCGTATCCATCTCCGTCACGGCCCGGTTGATCTGCTCGATGCCTGCGCTTTGCTCGTCGCCGGCAGCGGTGATTTCGCGCATGATTTGCGATACCCGCTGCACCGAGGACACCACTTCCTCCATGGTGCTGCCGGCGCGCGCCACCAGGGCGCTGCCCTGGTCCACCTGCTCCACAGAATTGACGATCAGGTCCTTGATTTCCTTGGCGGCGGCCGCCGAACGCTGGGCAAGCTGGCGCACTTCGGTAGCGACGACTGCAAAGCCGCGCCCCTGCTCGCCGGCGCGCGCCGCCTCCACTGCCGCATTCAGCGCCAGGATATTGGTCTGGAAAGCGATGCCGTCGATCACACCGATAATGTCCGAAATCTTGCGCGACGAATCGCTGATCGAGCCCATGGTCTGCACCACCTGGCCCACTACGGCGCCGCCCTGCTGCGCCACCGCGGTCGCTGCCGCGGCCAGTTCGTTGGCCTGGCGTGCATTGCTGCCGTTTTCGCGCACGGCGCTGGTCAGCTGCTCCATTGAAGAAGCGGTTTCCTCCAGCGCGCTGGCTTGTTGCTCTGTGCGCGACGACAGGTCCAGGTTACCGGCCGCGATCTGGGTGGCGGCGGTATTGATGGTCTCCGTTCCCTGCCGCACTTCGGACACGATGCGCAGCAAGCTGTCGCGCATCATGCTCATGGCCTTCATCATGCTGGCTTCATCGTCCTGGCGCGTTTCCACGTGCACGGTCAGGTCGCCGGCGGCGATACGGCCGGCAATTTCGGCCGCCACATCGGGCTCGCCACCCAATTGGCCGAGCAGGCGGCGCGCGATAACGGCGGCGGCAACCACGCCCGCCACCAGCGCCAGGCCGCTCATGGCCAGCATCATCATGCGGGCCGAGGCATAGGCTTCGCTCGCTGCAGCTGCATCCTTGGCATTATGTTGACGCTGCAGTTGCACGTCTTCGTCCATCACATCCTGCCAGCGCTGTGTGACAGGGCCGGCCTTCTGCATCAGCAGCGCCATCGCCTCCTCGTCCTTATGCCGCAAGGCCAGTTGCAGCAACTGGTCGGTCAGCGGGCGGGCTTCCTGCTGCAAGGCGCGGATGCGGGAGCGAATCGCCTTGCCCTCGTCCGAACCCGGCAAGGCTTCCAGCGCTGCCTGCGCCTTGTCATACTGGGCCCTGGCTGCCTGGATCTTGGGCAGTTCACGCTGCATGGCCGCTTCATCGGACAACAGCACCATGGTGCGCGTCACGCGTGCAACGATGTGCACCGCTTCCGACATATCCTGCACATAGGTCAGCTTCGCCACATTAAGCTGCACGACTTTCTCGAGCTGGGCGTGGATGCGGTGCATATTGTAGATACCGAGCCCCGACACGCCAGCCATCAACGCCAGCACCAGGCCAAACCCCAGCGCCAACCGGGTGCCCACCTTCATCGATTGCTTAGACATAGCTATCCCTTTCGTAGCGACTCTGCAACCTCGGTCCTGCAAATAGGCAAGACTACACCAATTCATTTAGAATCTGTCGATTCCAAAATATAAGCCGCCGCCCCCACATGAACCTGCAAGTGATCCTCAACCTGGCCGTCGCGGCCATCGTGCTGGCCTTCCTCGTCGTGCAGCAGAAACGCCATGCCAGCTTTACCGTTCGGGTGTTCAGCGCGCTGGGTGTGGGCGTGGTGATGGGCGCCGGGCTGCAGGCGCTGTATGGCGCCGGCAGCGACGTGGTCAAGGTGACCGGCCAGTACCTCGATATCGTCGGCAGCGGCTACGTCAAGCTGCTGCAGATGATCGTGATGCCGCTGATTATGGTGTCCATCGTTTCGGCCATCCTCAAGCTGCGCAACGCCAGCTCGCTGGGCAAGATCAGCGCCCTCACCATCGGCACCCTGATGTTGACGACCACCGTGGCGGCGGCGATCGGCATCCTGATGGCCAAGCTGTTCGGCCTCAGCGCAGCCGGCCTGGCATCCAACGCGGCGGAACTGGCGCGCGGCGCCTACCTGGAAGGCAAGCTGGCCGACGCGCAATCGATCTCGCTGCCGAACATGCTGCTTTCCTTCATCCCGAGCAATCCCTTCCTCGACATGACGGGCGCCCGCAAGACATCGACCATTGCAGTGGTGGTGTTCGCGGTGTTTATCGGCATTGCCGCCATCGGCATCGCGGAAAAGAAACCGGAACACTTCACCTCCTTCGACCATGCCGTGCATGTCGCGCACAGCATCGTGATGCGCATGGTGACGCTGGTGCTGCGCCTGACGCCTTACGGCGTGTTCGCACTGATGGCACAGGTGGTATCCAGCTCAAGCTATGCCGACATCCTGAACCTGATCGGCTTTGTGGTGGCCTCTTACTGCGCCCTGCTGCTGATGTTCTGCGTGCACCTGGCAATGGTCAGCGCCAGCGGCCTTAATCCGCTGCGCTACACCAGGAAGATCCTGCCGGTGCTGACCTTCGCCTTCACCTCCCGCACCAGCGCGGGCTCCATTCCGATGAGCGTGCAGACCCAGACCCAGCGCCTGGGCACGCCGGAAGGCATCGCCAACTTTGCCGCCTCGTTTGGCGCCACTATCGGCCAGAACGGCTGCGCAGGCATTTACCCGGCCATGCTGGCGGTGATGATCGCCCCAACGGTTGGCATTGATCCGTTTACCGCATCGTTCCTGGTGCCGCTGCTGGCGATCATCACTATCGGCTCCGTCGGCGTGGCCGGCGTCGGCGGCGGCGCGACCTTCGCCGCGCTGATCGTACTGTCTTCCATGAACCTGCCGGTAGCATTGGCCGGCCTGCTGATTTCGATCGAACCCCTGATCGACATGGGCCGTACGGCGCTGAACGTCAGCGGCTCGATCGCTGCCGGCACCGTCACCAGCCGCGTGATGGGCGAGACCAACATGGCGGCATTTGCCAGCGACCAGGAACTGCAAGTGGACTCCCAATCCGCCGCATGACATATGCTGATCCGCTACGAATTCGAACGCAGCCAACGGCCCAAGCACGATAACTATCGGGGCATTTGAAGTCAGCTTCGAGCCTGCGCTCGTATCCGTTCCTCGCGACGGTTCCGACTACGACTGGCTGTGCGATGACTGGGTCACAGTGCCCCATCTGATCGAAATCGAACATGCGGACGGCCGGGCCACAGTCTCGGCCTGAATGGGAGTCCCAGGAAAAAAAGGCGTCACGTTGTCCGCCCCCTCCAGCCCTTCGCATTCACGGAGCAAGAGATAGTCGACTACTTCATCAAGTCGGCCTTGAACGCGTACACCAGCGTAGAAGAAATCAGAAGCCTAATATCCACTGCGCCCTACCCTTGGGGAAAATTGGTCTCGCTGAACTGGACTGCCCTTGGTTCCGCGCCTGGCGGCACAGAGTTTTGTATGCTGCCCAACGACGGATATGCAATCTCACTTGGACTCCTGGCCCTTAAATGGGCGACGGTAAAGGTCTCTCCTGCCAATTGTTCATGATGGGTTTAGCCGTCATAATGAAGGATTGATGAATTGCGTTGGGAGCAGCATTGAATTACCTGGTTCTTACAGTCTCCGTGGCAGTAGTCGCGGTGTTTGCAGTGCGAGACTTTCGCCGCATGAAACTTCATGACACAAGAAATAACGCGGGGCTGTGCGCGCATTGTGGTTGCAAGCTCACTTCTGGGGAAAGACGCCAGGTCGCCTACAAATACTCGAGAGTTCGCAAAGCGACAAAAGTTGATGTGTGCATGGATTGTTATTCGAAGTCGCTCAGGGCTGGACGCCTTCGATGGATCGTGCTGTTGGTTTTGGCTCTCGTCGTCATTGTCATAGCATTACTCGCGGCGATGCGCTAAGCGGAGACTGGTATGAGCTGCGTGGATCCATCTATGATTATCAAAAGTAGTCAGTTTCTTCTGCGACCCTTTGCTGAAAGTGACGCGTCGTCGTTTGCTGCAGCCATTCGTGAATCTGGTGCTACGGTCGGAAGATGGATGTCTTGGGCCCATGCGGAGTACTCTGAAGCCGAAGCGATGTCGTGGTTTGCAACTTGCGCTACCGAACGCGCAAAAAGCGTCAGCTATGAATTCGGCATCTTCGACGCTGAATCTCAAAGCCTTGTCGGTGGTTGTGGCCTGAACCAGTTCAACGTAGTCAACGGCTTTTGCAACCTCGGATATTGGGTTCGCGAATCCTGGCAACGCAGGGGTGCGGGCATGTTCGCCATCCAATCACTCAAGAGCTTTGCCTTCAGGGATCTCGCACAGGGACGGGTGGAAATCGTTGTAGCCGCAGGAAATTTTGCTAGTCAGGCCCTTGCGGAAAGAGCCGGCGCAACACGAGAATGTTTGTCACGCAATCGATTGAAGTTGCACGGCACATTCACCGGTGCCTACGTCTTTTCGCTTGTACCGGAGCAGTCTTGAATGTCTGCAGAAATTCGTCAATTTGATGTGGTTCGGGTGAACACCATTCGTCCCAACCGCTTTGCTGGCGCCACGGCCGCAATGCATCCGGATGAAGTAGAAGTACTTTCCCTTGAGAGGAAACAGAATGAACCAAACCGTGGGAAGCCAATAGTTAGGCCCGTGGTACGACATTGTCGGCTTCGTCCTGTTTGCCGGAATATTCTTCTATTTCGCGTTTGCCTCATTGCCCCTTCAGCTGGAGCAGCGCCTTCCGGCATTTTTGAAAAACAAGAAGCTGTGTGTGATCGTCGGCCTGTGCGCCGTCGGCCTTGCGATCTATAAGGTTGCAAACATGGAAGATACGGGGGCACCAGTAGCTGCCTCCACCAAGTCGGCATTTATCGGTGAGCCCGAATGGGTCCCGATTTCCGTTGGAAACGATGGAGAAACGCTGTCGATTGATCGCAAGACCCTGGTGAGGAACGGAGATGAAGTCGAGTACTCCGAACAATTGACTTTCAAGAATCGAAGGGATTATCCACCACCTATCGGACCGGTGACTTCCCTGAGATCCCGCTTGCACGTCAACTGCATCGAGCGTAGCAGATTCTCCCCGACCTTCAGCTGACAAAATCCAATGGCACCATTGTCGCCGACGACAAGTCGGCCACGCATCCGAAGGTGCCGTTGTCCACTGACCCGAGCCGGCCGGAATACGTCTCGTCAAGCTACCTCTGCGACAAAAAGAACGTTCTTTAAACCGCTACCCGCGAATTCCCGCAAGGCAACGTGGTCTGACCGCACCAAATTTGGCCTGATTGATTGAAATATTGGTCAGGCCAATATAAGATTAGTGGTGCCGATCAGGCACGCCTATTCAGCCCCACCGGAGCGCACGATGAAAAGAACCATAATGGAGACATTGGCGGCTGCCGTACTCGCCACCGGAATTGCACACGCAGCAGCATTACCTTTGCATGACGCCGTCATCACAGCCACGTACAACGGCTCGCCCGACACCATCGTCGGCCTGGACCACCTGTTCCAGCTTGAACCAGGATCCAACACCACCGCGCTTGATCCATCCGGCACCGGCGTCGAGTTCCTCAGCGCCGACGCAATGTTCGGCTTCGATTTCGACGCCAGCGGCCTGTTGACCGTGATCGCGAACGCCGCCGTTACGCCCGGCAATTACCAGTTCCACTTCGATTTCGGCGATACCCTCGCCGCACCGCTTACCGCCTTCGAACTGCTCGATGGCAGCGGCATCGGCGGCCTGCCCGTCCTGACGCTGGGCGCGAACGGCAAGTCGATCGATATCGACCTGACCGGCACCACCTGGGCGGAATTTGCCAGCATTACTGCGCAACTGGATGCTGCCGCCGTGCCGGAACCTGGCAGCGCCGCACTGATGCTTGGTGGATTTGCCGCGTTTGCGGCAAGCCGCCGCCGTACACGCCGCAGCTAAAGCAGCGCTCTTCCCCTCAAGGAGAATCATATGGAACTCAAAGGTTTCAGGACCGCGCTCGCCCTGCTTGCCGCGCTATCCCTGCCCGCCCACGCGGCCGACGATCCGGCGCGCGCTGTCGCACCGGCAGATGGCTGGGCAAGCCAGGCTGGCGGTACCGCCGCAGGTTCGGCAGCTATCACTGCACAAATCTACAGCGCTGCCAATCGCGCCCAGCTGGTGAACGCGATCAATAACGGCGGCACCAATCCCAAGATCATCAAGATCACCGGCACCATCGACATGACCGAAGGCGTTCCGTACGCGAACACCGGCGACCAGGCCATTCGCGGTGCCATCCGCCTGAAAAGCAATACGACGCTGGTCGGCGCTGGAGCCGGGGCTGGTATCGTCAATGGCCATATCCAGCTTGTCGGCGTTTCGCAGATCATCATCCGCAACCTGAAGATCGTTGCACCCTGCGATGTCGGCCCTGTGTGGGACCCGAACGATGGCGCCAACGGCGCATGGAATTCGGCCTACGACGCAATCGGCGTCTCCGGCTCCGACCATATCTGGATCGATCACAACACCTTCACCGATGTGCCGACGACGGACAACCTGCTGCCGACCGAAAACGGCCAGCTCAAGCAGTGCCATGACGGTGCCGTCGACATCACCAACGCATCCGACTACGTTACGGTCTCGTACAACGTCTTCGGGGAGCATCACAAGAACAACCTGATCGGCTCGAGCGACGGTGCCTCGGCCGACGAAGGCAAGCTGCGCGTCACCTTCAGCAACAACGTATTCCGCAATGTTTCGAGCCGAGCGCCGCGCGTGCGGTATGGCCAGGTCCACCTGTTCAACAACTACTTCACCGGCAGCCGCGACGCCGCGGTGTACGCGAACCTCTACAGCATTGGCGCCGGCTACAACTCGAAGATCCTGTCGCATTCGAATGTATTTGAAATTGCTGGCGCCCAAGGCTGCAGCAGTGTCGTGGTCAATCCGGGCGGCACAGCCACCGGCACCTTCAAGGACGGCGGCTCGCTGCTGAATGGTACGCTGCTTGCCGGCTGCACCATCAATAATAACGTCGCGTGGACGCCGCCTTACACATATAGCGTGCGCCAGGTCTCCCTGGTGAAAGCCAACGCCCTGGCGCAAGCAGGTGCCGGTAAGCTGTCCACCAGCATCAGCGGCACAGGCGACACCAGCGGCACGCCAATCCTTACCCTGGCCTGCCCTTCGAGCGGCCTGTATTTCTGCGATGACTTCCAGTCCGGCACCTCCGCCAATTGGGACTTGCTGCCCGTGGCCGGCCCAAACGGCAGCTTCAGCGTCAAGGCGGAAGCGGTCGGCGCGACGAATATGCTGATGCAATACACCGCCGCCACGACCGGAGGCGTACTGGCCCTGTTGAAGCCAGCTGCGATGGCCAACGTGCCGAACGGCGACTACTTCGTCGAAGCCCGCATCAAGCCTCAAACCAATAGCACGACCGGCAACAAGCAGCTTTACCTGATCACCCGCTATATCAACGCCAGCAACTGGTATGGCGCCGGCCTGAACGTCCAGAACGCGAATACCAGCACCCAGGTCGAAATCGCCAAAATGCTGAACGGCGCACTGTCCCGGCCCAAGCAGGTGCGCAAGCCAATCAATATGGACTCCGTGTTCTACACCGTGCGCTTTGAAATGATCGGCAGCACGCTGACGGTCTATCTCGATGGCGAATCGCTGGGATCAGTGAGCGACACCGCTTTCAGCGCACGCGGGCTGGTTGGACTGTACACCGCCAATAAATCCTTCCAGATCGACGACGTACGGATCGGCGATCCAAACCTGAAGCCCTCGCAACTGACGCTGAACCCCGCCATAAGCAGCTATAACGCGGAAGCGGGCGATGCGCCATTGCAGCTGGCCGTTACCGCCCTCAAACCGGACGGCACGGCCGACAGCTTTAGCGCCAGCTCCAGCAACCCGGCGGTGCTGGCAGCCGGCGTCAGCGGCAACACGCTGGTACTGACGCCGGTTGCTGCCGGCAACGCCACGGTGCGCGTGACCAGCGACAGCGATCCAACGCTGGTGCGGCTGGTCAGTGCCGCCATCGGCGCGCAGTTCGTGCAGCCGACCCAGACTTACGCGCTGGCCGACCGTGCTTCGCCTGCCGCGACCCAAGGAGCAGCCCACATTGATGCCAGCCTGCGCCTGGCATTCGACGGCACGCCGACTCTGGGCAGCAGCGGAACCATTCGCATCTTCCGCAAGATGGACGACGCGCTGGTCGACGTGATCAAACTGTCCGGCGAGAGCGATGAACTGGGCTACCCTGGCCAGGGCACCGTGCGCAAGGTGAATACCAACCCTGTCACCATCAGTGGCAACCTCGTGACGATCAAGCCGCACAGCGGCAAGCTCGCCTACGGCACCGAATACTATGTGGCGATCGCGAATGGGGTGTTCAATGGCACCACGCTGGGCGGCACGCCGTTCGTCGGCATCGGCAAGCTCGGCAACTGGTCCTTCACCACCAGGGCCACGGTACCGTCCGGGCCGGACCTGGCGGTGGGGGCAGATGCGGGCAGCGACTTCGCCACCGTGCAAGGTGCACTCAACTTCCTGATGCGGAATGTGGACCAGGCCTTGCCAGCCACGGTCACGATCCGCAACGGCAGCTACGACGAATTGCTCTTCCTGCGCGGAAAGGACAACGTAACCCTGCGCGGAGAAAGCCGGGACGGTACGGTAATCCAGTATGCCAACTACGACACCCTCAACCCCGGTACCGGCTCCAGCCAGGCGCCCGGCGCGAATGCCGCCGCTGGCGGACGCTCTGTCATGCTGGTGGAAACCTCCGACATGCTGGTGCTCGACACCCTCACCCTGCGCAACACTACCCTGCGTGCGGCCAACATCTCGGCGCAAGCGGAAACGCTCTACTTCAACAACGACAATGGCCGCCTGGTGGCACGCGACGCAGCCTTCTACAGCGAGCAGGACACGCTGAACCTGAAGGGTTGGTCCTGGTTCTACCGCACACTGGTGGCAGGCAATGTCGACTTCATTTGGGGAGGCAGTCGCGCCGCCCTGTTTGAAGAAAGTGAAATCCGCTCGGTTGGCGACACTGCCAGCGCCAGCAGCGGCGGCTACATCCTGCAGGCCCGCGTGCCGAATGCCGCCGACAAAGGCTACGTGTTCCTGAACAGCCGCCTGACGCACGGCCCCGGCCCGGGCCCCGCGCATGGCGACGTGCCAAACGGCGCCACCTACCTGGCGCGCAGCTCCGGCAACGCAAGCGTGTGGGACAACGTCGCCTTCATCAACTGCCAGATGGATAGCCACATAGCCCCTGTCGGCTGGGCCGGCGCAGGCGTGAATGGCCAACCCGCAGCCAACCCGGCGGTTCCCGACGCCTCCAGCGGCTGGCGCGAATACGGCAGCACCGACCTGCTCGGCAATCCACTCAACCTCGCCCCGCGCGTCGGCGGCTACCAGCTCAGCGCCACCGACGTCGCCACCGGCTTCTCCACCCGCGCCCAGGTCTTCGCCGCCTACAACAACGGCGCCGGCTGGAACCCGTAGCAACTCGCACCAGCCGAGCCCGTGTCACACCTTGGGGTCACACCCCAAGGTGTGACACGGGCGCAGCCGTAAATCTTGCTGGCGGGGATTGTGTGCCGCCCTGCCTTCGCATCGCTTACCATAAGCTTTTGGCTATCGACCGAAAGGTATGCGATGGAGCAAAAATGGCCGCAACAGATCTGGCTCGTGCGGCATGGCCAGAGTGCCGGCAACGTGGCGCGCGACGCCGCCACGGCTGCCAATGAGTTCCTGATCGACATTGCCGAGCGCGATGTCGACGTTCCCCTCTCTGAGCTGGGCATGCGCCAGGCCGCCGCGCTGGCGCAATGGTTCGCGGCCCTGCCGCCTGCCCGGCAGCCCAATGTCGTGCTGTACTCCCCTTACCTGCGGGCCCACGCCACCGCGCAAGCCGTACTGCAATGCCTCGGCGCTGAAGATATGCTGGCCGTGGTCTCCGACGAGCGCCTGCGCGAGAAGGAATTCGGCATTACGGACCGGCTCACGCCACTGGGCATCGCGGATAAATACCCCGACCTGGCAGCGCAGCGCAAGCACGTCGGCAAGTTCTACTTCCGTCCACCCGGCGGGGAAAGCTGGTGCGACGTGATCCTGCGCCTGCGCAGTGTGCTCGACACCATCACCCGCGAGTACCGACGCGAGCGCGTGCTGATCATCGGCCACCAGGTCATCGTAAACTGTTTCCGCTACCTGTTCGAACGGCTCGATGAAGAAGCCATCCTCGCCGTCGACCGCGCTGCCGACGTACCCAACTGCGGCGTCACCTCCTACCAATTCGATCCGCAAGCGGGCAAGCGCGGCAAGCTGGTGCTGGAACTGGAAAACTTCGTCGCGCCGCTGAAAGAAAGCGGCACACCAGTCACCGACAAGCCGGACATCCCGGCCGCACCGAAACCATGAGCAACGTTCCGATCGAACTGAATCCTGCCCTGCTGCGCGGCTGGCCTTTGCCGCAGCCCGGCTTCGACGGCGACAAGGAAGCGCGCGGCCACGTGCTGGTGGTTGCCGGCTCGGCGGAAATGCCGGGCGCCGCCATCCTCGCCGGTGAAGCAGCCCTGCGCGCGGGCGCCGGCAAGCTGACCATCGCCACCGCTGCCAGCGTAGCACCGCAAGTGGGTGCAGCCATCCCCGAAGCGCGCGTGATCAGCCTTGGCGAAACGCCGGCACACGGCTTCCAGGCCGACAGTACGCGGCGCCTCGCAGAGCTGGCCGGCAAAGCCGACGCCTTGCTGGTCGGCCCCGGCATGCAAGACGAGGGAAGTTGCGTCGAACTGGTGCAGCACCTGCTGCAGCGCTTCAGCGCCATCCCAATCGTGCTCGACGCCGCCGCCATGTGCGCCGTTCATCCGCGCGGCGAACCGCACTTGCTGGACGAAGCAGTCGATTGGGAGCATTTCCGCTTTCCCACGCCAGTATTGCTGACACCCCACGCCGGCGAACTGGCACGCCTGACAGGCGGGGTGCGCGGAAATATCGAGCAGGAACCGCAAGGCGCAGCGCAAACCGCCGCCGATCGCTGGAATGCCGTCGTTGCGCTGAAAGGCGCCACCACGGTGCTGGCGACGCCGGACGGCAAGCTGTGGCAGCACCAGGGCGGCAACGCCGGCCTGGCCATCTCCGGATCGGGGGATACCCTGGCCGGCATCATCGCCGGGCTGCTGGCTCGCGGCGCTTCACTGGAACAGGCTGCGGCCTGGGGCGTGGTGCTGCATGCAGCAGCAGGCGAACAACTGGCGCTGCGTTGCGGCCCACTGGGCTACCTGGCGCGCGAACTTGCAGCCGAAATACCGGCATTGTTGCGGGTACTGGCTGCCCAATGAAAGGAACTCCAAAATGAACACCATGAGCAAAGCAGGCGCCCTGTTGCTGGGCGCAGCCCTGGCCACCGGCGTCGCCGGTTGCAAAAATCGCACGGAAGACACGTCACCGGCTCCCGTAACAGCAGCAGAAACCGTGCCCCCTGCAGCGTCACCGGCCACGCCGGCCCCGGCACCGGCACCGGTCACGCCAACAACGCCGCCTTCCGACACCACCACACCACCACCCGACACGACGGTGCCGCCAGCTACCGGCGCCACTCCGGGCACAAGCGGAACCAGCGGCACACAAGGCAACACCGGAGCCGGCCAGCCGCCTGCCTACGTGCCTGACAAGACCGACCAGAAGGACATGCAGCGTGACCGCCGTCCAACTTACTGATGCGGAGGCCGAGCCATGCCGACCTTCCGCCACGCTGGCGCCCCCCAACTAGTGGGGCGGCGCCGGCAGACAGTCCAGCCGCAGTCCCCGGCACTTCCACGCCCCCCACCGGCCAGCAACCCGGCCACCAGGAAAATGTCCACTTTCGCTCCTGACCCCAAGGTGGACATTTACTATTTCGCGATCAGGAGCAGCAGGCCGCGGCCGCACACGCCGTACACGTAGTTCTCGCCGCCGATGAGGTCCTCCGCGCCTGGCGTGCGTACCTGGCCGGCGCCTTCGGCCCAGGGGCAGCTATCGGTCACGCGATACCAGCTCTTGCCCGCGCCCGGCCACGGCAGCGTGAAGTTCACGTTGCCGCTCCAGCCGTTGTAGGCGACGTAGATGGCAGAGGCGCTGTCGGCAAACTCACTGCCGTCGATGCGCCAGGCGATAGCGTGGCTATTGCTGTCGTTGAAATAAGCCGCATCGGCCACCGCGCCATCGGGCTTGAACCAGCGCAGTTGTTCCATCACATTGCCGTTGCCGTCCGTCGATGCATAGAAATTCGCAGGACGCAGCGCTGGATGGGCTTTGCGGAAAGCGGCCAGGCCTTTGGTGAAGGCCTGAAAATTGGACTGGTCCGCGCTCCAGCTCCAGTTCTGCCACGTGGCCGGGGAATCAAGGTTGTAGGGATTGTTATTGCAGTTAATGCTGCGCAGTGACTCATCGCCGCCCACCATCATCGGCACCCCGCCCGACAACAGCATCAACGCCATGCCATTGCGCGCCGCCTTGCGCTGCTCGCTCGCCACGCCGCCCTGGTCCCAGCTATTGTTATTGTCTTCGCCGCCATCGCTTGGACCATACGGCCAGGCCTGGCTGTTGTTCTTCATATTGCAGCTGTACAGGTCCTTGAGCGTAAAGCCGTCATGCGCGGTGATGAAGTTCACCGAATGCCATGGCTTACGCCCATCGTCGCCGTACAAATCGCTGGAGCCGGTAAAGCGCGTGGCCAGCGTGCCCGGCGTGATCGCCACCTGCCCCATCTTGTTCTGGTCCTGGCGGATCACGTCGCGGTAGATACCGTTCCATTCCGCCCATCCTGCAGGGAATCCGCCGACCTGGTAGGAGTTGCCGCCGATCGCCCACGGCTCGGCAATGTGGTCAACGCCGCTGCCGCCGCTCGCAGCACGCGCCGGCAATTCCGCCACAATGCGGTTCAGCGCATTGCCGCTATCGGCTTTGTCGAAGTTGTAGCAGCCGCGCTGGCAGGTGTTGCCCAGCACCGATGCAAGGTCGTAGCGGAAGCCATCGACGCCCAGCTTGTCGCGCCAGTAAGCCAGCGAATCGACGATCAGGTTTTGCGCCACCGTATTGCGTGTGTTGTAGTTACCACCTACGCCGGTGTTGTCCCAGGAATTCTGGAAGTCGCTGGTCAGCGAGTAGTAGGTCGGGTTATCCAGCCCGCGCATGCCGTAGATGTTGTAGGTGGTCTTGTCGCCGGCATTCCACTGGCCGCCCTCGCCCGTGTGGTTGTAGACCACGTCGATATAGACCTTGATGCCGTTGTCATGGAAGGCCTTCACCATTTCCTTGAACTCGCGGGTCGGGCCGCCAGCTGTCTTGTCGTAACTGTAGCGGCGATCCGGCGCGAAATAGTTCAGGGTCATGTAGCCCCAGTAGTTGTCGCCCGTATTGGAATTCGGGTCGGCATCATTGGTATCGTTTTGCGTTTCCTGCACCGGCAGGAATTCAACCGCGGTCACGCCAAGGCTTGCCAGGTATGGCGCCTTCATCCCCGCGCCTTTGTAGGTGCCGCGGTAAGCGGCCGTGATACCGCTGTCACTCTTCGTCAGCCCGCGCACATGGGCCTCATACACGATGTCGTCCTTGAAGGCGCGCGTTGGCTTGGTGCCGATCGATTGGCTGTCGCCCTGCAGTACGATGCCTTTCGGCGCGCTGCTGCCGCTGTCGATAGTGCGGTACAGGGCGCCGCTGGCGTAGATCGTGCCATTGCCCATGGTGGCGGTAGTCGGGTCGTGGCTGATCTCCAGCGCATAAGGGTCGGCCAGCAACTTGTTCGGGTTGAAGCGATTGCCGTTGGCGTCAACGTCGGTGATGAAGCCTGCCGACGAACCCTTGGTCCAGGCCGCGTTATAGGGCCAGTTCGCGCCCCAGGCTCGGTAGCCGTAATACACCGTATCGGTGATGCCGTAGCTGGCCAATTGGCTGCTGGTGACGTTCACGCTCCAGATGCCGCCGCTGCCAAGGGTCATCGGCAGGCTGGCCTTTTCCTGCTGCCCGGTGGCGGCGCTGTACAAGTACAGGTCGATGCGGGCGGCACGGCTGGAATAAATCTTGAAGTTGATGCTGGATTTGGCGGCGTCGTAGGCGGCGCCAAGGCTGTTGGCATTGATGGCGGCATGGATGACTGGACTCGCAAGCAAGGCGCAGCCCAGCATCGCCACCCGGAGGGCACGGCGAACTTTCATTAATGTCTCCCTATTCTTAATTTATGTATTTTTGCTACTTGGTAGCGAGCTGATTCTGCTCCGCCGCTGGCGTTTACTCAACTACATTGAGGCCGCAATGATGTAATTGCACTACAAAAGCAAAATCTCCATGCCCCTGTTACACTCGTGCGCCGAGTCCGCGCCATCATGTCCGTCGCCATGCTCACATTCGTCACCGGCACCATCGTCGACTGCGATGGCGGCTGGAAACTGGAAAATGAATGACAGAGAATTCGAATTGAACACTATAGATTTTGCACTGGTCGAACGCTGGCTCACCGGCTGGAGTTTGTCGCGCGGCGTGCCTTTACCACGCCCTTCGGATGGCGGACTTGTTGTTGAAGTCGGGAAGCCGGAACAGCTGCGGCGCCATGTATTTCTCGATGCAGGACAGGCACTGCAGGCTTGCGCCGACCGCATACGCGATCCGCACATCTTCCTCAAAGCGGCCGTCGAGCCTCACGTGCTGCGGCAGGCGTTGCCGGCGCGCTGGAACATCGAAGGCCCCGGCTACCTCATGATGGGGCCCGCGCTGGCACCGGATGCTGTGGCGATGCCCCTGGGGTATCAAGCCCGCTTCGAAGCCCAGCACGGCGCACAGGTGGTTCGAGTGATCCATGAAAGCCAGGAGCTGGCCGCATCGGGGCGCATTGTGCTGCACGGCCGAACCGCCATTTTCGACCAGATCGAAACAGCAGAATCCCATCGGCGCCGCGGCCTTGGCAGTGTCGTCATGCAGTCGCTTGATTCGCTCGCCGCTCAGGCTGGTGTCACCGAACGGCTGCTGGTGGCAACCGAGGATGGGCGTGCACTCTACACTCGTCTCGGCTGGACCGTTATTTCGCCGTGGTCCACGGCAGTGCTGCCAGCGGCTTTGTGCGGGTGAGCCCGCCCCTTCCCGGTGAGCAAATCGCAGGAAAATATTAGCTGTTTGCTCACCATCTGAACAATTTGTTGCTGCCTCAAAAAAATTCCGCTATATTGAACACATGTTCTGTATAACGAAATTCGTTCAACGAATTTGTTGGCAGCTATTCAGCATCAAGAGTCGGTTTATCCGACGCCAACCTGCCTTACCCGGGCAAGGTGGAAGCCATCACGGCGATGCGGCCTATTAACGGCAACGAAGCGGGCGCGACATGGTTTGCTCCGAATCGGGCCAAGCTCTCAGGAGAAACCATGACAACTCATACCTCCCCAGCCCCTTCCCTCGACCTTAGCGCATGGGGCAACCAGTTTCGCATGACCCATACGTTCCACCTTTCGCTGGGAACGAATGAACCCGTTGCAGGCCAGCTCGAATCGACATTGAAAAACTCGAACGCCCAAATCGAGAAGTGGGTGATCTCGCGTCGTGCAGGTTGTTACGATCACTGTATTACCGTCAATGGTATCGGCGACGAATCGGCGCGCGCGTTACGCACC
This sequence comes from Duganella sp. Root198D2, assembly GCF_001428585.1. Classification (NCBI taxonomy): domain Bacteria; kingdom Pseudomonadati; phylum Pseudomonadota; class Betaproteobacteria; order Burkholderiales; family Oxalobacteraceae; genus Duganella; species Duganella sp. Root198D2. Next base: position 100,217 of record NZ_LMIC01000006.1, read on the forward strand.
GAACTCGCAAGCCTGAACGGCGAAATCAAGGTGCACGTCGAACACATGCTCCACTTCGATAGCGGCGCGGCGCAGGCATCCCTTAGCGCTGGCATCTCCAGCTGAATCGCCTGCGCTGGGTTCGCTACTTCTCGAGCAGGTCGACGCCCAAGGGCTCCAGGTGCAGCAGGCCCGACCAGCGCTTGCCAGTGAGTACGCCGTTCATCGCACCGTCGATTACCACGTCCTTCGCCTCACCAGTGGTGTTGACGTAGAGCGTCCTGCCATCGACGACACGCGCGTAGACGCCGTCGGGCGTCTTCGGCCCCTGCACAATGCCCAGGCTCTCGTAGAGCTGGCGGTACAACGGTCCCATGAGCTTCGGCTGCGCGGCCGTGGCGACGTAAATGGCACGCCCCTTGCCGAAGCGGTTGACCGTAATCGCCGGCACGTTGCCGTCCGTGTTCGAGAAGCGCGCCAGCACGTCGGCGCTGGACGGCTCCAGCACCTCGTAGGGGCCCAGCTCGGCCTTGACCTCTTCGCCGCCGATGGTCGTCTGCAGCGCGCCCGCATTGTAGAACGCGTTGGTGCGCAGGCCAAACACGTCCGTCAGGCCGCCTGGCAGCGGTGTGTCGAACCACTGGTTGTTGTCATCCACCTTGTCCGATTGCGCCGTCATGATGAGGGTGCCACCGTCGGCGACGAACTTGCGCAGGTTCGTCCTCGATGCGGCGTCCAGCAGATACATGCCCGGCACGATCACCAGCTTGTATCGGCTCAGGTCCTCGTGGCCGACGTGGATGACGGCCACATCGATGTTGTCCTTGAACAGCGGCTCATATGCGCCGTGCGCCTGCTTCATGTAGCCCGGGTTGACGTATGGCCGCACCGTGTTGTTCATGCCTTCCTTCGGCAGGTTGGTGGCGATGATGTTGTCGAACGCGTAGGCGATGGCAACCTTGGACTCCTGCATGCGCGGGAAGCCCAGCTTTTCCAGCTTGGCGAATTCCTTCGCGATGGTAGCGAATTCGTCGAGCTTCCAGGAAGGCCGGTCGTCGTGGTCGATCAGGCCGAACAGCGCCTGTTCCTCGCCGCCGTGGTGGCTGTGCCAGGTCCACGGCATCACTGCCTGCGCGCCCATCAGCAGACCGAAGTGCGCCCACATGCGCGAACGTCCCGGCGTGCCGTAGTAGCCGGGGCCACCCGCAGTAAATTCGTTGAACCAGATCGGCGCCTTCATGCCGGCCCGCATCATGGTCGATTCAAACCCTGCGCTCAGCGGATCGCCCGGGTAGAAGCCCATCGCGCCATAGCTCGCATACTTGCGGTAGTTGGCCAGCATGTCGAAACCCTTGCGCCAGGCGCTGTCCCACAGGTTGGAGATGGCGGGCTTGTCCGGCACGTTCTTCTTGCGCACCGCTTCAAGCAGCTCCAGTACTTCAACGGTCTGGTCCGACCAGAAGCGCCGCATATCAAGGTAGCGCTCATACGGACCAGGGCCTTCGATATACGGCAGGCGCACCTCATTCCAGGTGTTCAGGTGACGCGACCAGCGCTGCGTGGCCCACGCCTTGTTCAAGGCTGCGACGGTGCCGTATTTGCGCTTGAGCCAGACGATGAAGCGCTGGCGATCGGCCTCCGAGTACGACACCATGCCGTTGCCGATCTCGTTGTTGTAGCCGATGGCGAACAGCGCCGGATGCTTGGCGTAGCGTTTCGTCATGGTATCGGCCAGGCGCACCAGCAGCCGCCGGTAGCCCGGATCGCTGGTGTCGTCCATGTAGCGTTCGACGGGATCGAGTCGCGCGCCGCGCTGGTCGATGATGTCGACGCCCGGGTACTTGTTGTGCAGCCACACCGGCGCGGGCTGGCCCGGGATGTCCATGATGACTTTCAGGCCGGCAGCATGCATCCGGTCCATGACCCAGTCGAAGAACCGGAAGTCGAACTTCCCTTCGGCCGGCTCGAAAGCGTCCCACGCCAGGTCGCCCATGCGAACGACCTTGAAGCCTGCCCGCTTCATGCGCGCGATGTCGCGCTCGATCTGATCGCGGCCGCTGCGATCGAAGGGCTGGTAGTTGGTGCCGACGAAGAGCTGGCCGGCGCCGGGCCAGCCAGGATGGTTTTCGACACTCTGGGCCCGGCCCGGGGAGCCGAGCATCGCAAGCGCCAGCGAGCTGGCAAGAATCGTTGTTCCAAGGGCCGTTCGCAATATCATCGTGTTTGTTGGGTTCGTTGTTTGTCCGGTACTCCCGTGCCCTGTCCATTCTTGCCACGTCGGCACCGAGTTTCAGGCGACGTGGCTCAATTTACAAGGGGGACAAAGACGGAGCAATTGCGAAAATAGCCAACATGCAAAATGATATTTGCCAATGGGCTCAAACATAAAAAAAGCCGGCGCAAGCGCCGGCTTTTCGGTCCATCCCGGAAGGATTAGAACTTGTAGTTGTACGCCACGCCAACCAGCGACATATGGGTCTTCCAGGTGCCGATGGTGGTTTCGCCGTTGCCGGTGCAGGTGCCAGGACCAGCCAGGGTGCTGCACTGGTTGGTGTAGTTGCTCGATGCGTCGTCGAACTTCAGGTAGCTGTAAGCCAGGTCGATCGACGAGTTGGCCGATACTTTCCAGTTGGCGCCGAAGGAGACCTGTTTGCGATCCGAATCAGGCAGTGCCGAGTGGCGCAGCGTTTGCGAGCGCACTGGGGACTCGTCGATCGCCACACCGGCGCGCAGCAGCCAGGCGTCGTTCAGCTTGTAGTTCATGCCCAGCGAGCCGCGTACGGTGTTTTTCCACTGCTGGCGAATCACTTCGTCGCCTTCGGTGGTGCCTACGAACTGGATGTGCAGGTCGTCCATGCGGGAGTGGCGCGACCAGGTCAGGTCAGCCATCAGGGCCAGCTTGTCGTCCACCTGGGTGAACACGTTGGCCGACAGGGTTTCCGGGGTCTTGATGTCGACCAGCGCTGGCGAGTTAGACTTGCGCGAGGAAGCTTGCAGCACGGCGTTCACCTTGGCATCGGTGGTCACGGTGGAGAAGTCCCATACCGCGTCACCCTTCAGCTTGTGGTGGATCGACGAACGGTAGGCCAGGCCGAAACGGGTGTCTTTGTTCAGGTTGAACATATAGCCCAGGTTGAAGCCTACGCCCCAATCCTTGCCGTCCATCGTGGCGTGACCGTCTTTGGCAGCTCCCAGGGCCGCCGGGTTGCCGCCGGCAGCGACGATCGCTTGCAGCAGTGCAGCGCGGCGCGCAGCAATCGCAGGGTTCGCAGCGTTAGCGCCCAGGAACATGATGGAACCAGGCACGTCAACGCCCTGGCCCAGCTCGGCTTTCATGAACTCGGCATCGATACCGAAACCGAAGGAGTGGGTCTCGTTCAGCTTGAAGGAAACGGATGGGTTCAGGGTAACCGACTTCAGGTCGATGTTGGTCAGCGCGTAACGGCCGGCCCAGTTGTTGTCATAGTCCAGCTTCGCGCCGTAAGGAACGAAGGTACCGAGGCCAACGGCCCACTGGTCGTTCAGCTTATGCGAGATGTACAGCGAAGGAGCTGCCACCGCGTTCGGGGCATAATCATCCTGGTGTGCCAGGCCGCCGGTGGAGCCGACGTTGCCGAAGCGCTTCGAACCTTTGTCGTCGTAGGTCGAGTGTGGTACGACGGCGGTGACGCCGCCGGAGAACTGGGTGCCCTCCAGACGGGACAGGCCGGCTGGATTGGCGAAAATGGTGGAAGCATCGGCGGCTTCAGCGGTGTTGGAGTCCGCGGTGCCTTGGCCGGACACGGACTGGGAACCGAAGCGGTAACCGGATGCGTTTGCGTTCATTGCGGCGGCCGACAGGGCTGCGGCAACCATCAGGGAGAGGTATTTTGGGTTCAAGGTAGGTCTCGGCTTGTTCGTTATTGATATAGATACAACCTTGCGCGATTATAAAATGCGAAAGGGCATCGAAGTCTACACCAAAACCGTACGACGGTGCTTTTTGATTGAAAATAGTTTAATAAAGTAGGGCCCGAAGGCCCTATTTCCAACGAAACGCCGGATTCAGGCAGTAAGCTGCTGTCGCTTTCCGGTTACAAGCCGGAACAGCTTCATTACCAGGCGGAAAGCCAGGCGCACGAACACCAGGGCCAGGATTGCCTCCATCAGCGTCATCAGGAAGGCCATTGCGGCGCCCCAACGCGCATCGCGGCGCTGGAATTTGGCCAGCATGCGGTCCTTGGCAATTTCGATACTGTCGTAGAAGGTCGGCACGACCAGCAGCGTCAGCAGCGTGGAGGTAATGGTGCCGCCGATGATGGCAATGGCCAGCGGGCGATAGAATTCGCCGCCGTCGCCCATGCCGATGGCCACCGGCAGCATGCCGGCGATCAGGGCGAAGGTAGTCATCAGGATCGGGCGCAGGCGCAGGCGGCCGGCCTGCATCAGTGCCTCTTCGCGCTGCATGCCCTCCGCTTCCAGCTTGCGCGCCGCGTCCAGCAGCAGGATGGCGTTCTTGGCAACCAGGCCCATCAGCATAATGATGCCGATAAAGCTCATCAGGTTAAGTGTGTCGTCGAACACCAGCAAACCCGCCACCACGCCGATCAGCGACAAGGGCAGCGACAGCATCACCGCACCGGGCGCCGTGAAGGAACCGAACTGCATCACCAGCACCAGGTACATCAGTCCGATGCCGGACACCAGCGCTATCGTCATGCTGGTGAACAGTTCGGCCTGGCGCTTGCCGGCGCCGCCTACAGCCTGGCCGAAACCGGGTGGGTAATCCATGCCAGCGGCCAGTTTGCGCGCGTCGGCAATCACGTCGCCCTGCGAGCGCCCTTCCACATTGGCCGACACCGACACCGTGCGCATGCCGTTCTTGTGCAGGATCGAGGCCGGCCCCTTGCCCATGGTGATGCGGGCGATCTGGTCCAGCGGGACCATCTGGCTGGTGCCCGATACCGTGATCGGCAGCCGTTCGATGTTGTGCAGGCTGACACGGTCGTCCGGGTGCAGGCGTACCGCCACGTCGCGCGCTTCGCCGGTCGGATCGATCCAGTCCCCCACTTCGATACCGGCAAAGGCGACGCGCAGGGCGCTGGCGGCATCGCCGGCCGAAATGCCCATGGAATTGGCCAGCCCGCGGTTCAGTTCAATTTGCAGCTCGTCTTTCGGATCCTGCTCGGACAGGCCGACGTCGACTGCGCCAGGCACCTGGCGCAGCTTGTCCATGAAGGCATTGGTAATTTCCATCAGCCTGCGCGAGTCCGGCCCAACGAAGTCGATCTGCACCGGCTTGGCGGCGTTGTTGGAGAAATCATCCAGTACCACGAATTCGCCGCCAACCATGCCGGCCAGCTTGCGGCGCAGTTCCGAGCCGATCTCGGTGGCATTGCGCTTGCGCTCGCTGCGTTTGCCGATGTCGACGAAGATGTTGCCGCTGGCCAGGTTGATATTGGTGCTGGTGGCCTTCACTTCCTTCAACGTATGGGCGACCTGGGCGGCGCGCTCGATCTTGCGGCGCGTGTAATCCAGGCTGGACGAGGATGGCGTGCGCACCTCGACCATGAGGAAGCCGTTGTCGGCTTTGGGCTGCATGCTGGTGCCGCCAAATGTCATTTGCAAGGCGATGGCGGAGGCAAAGCTGGCGAAGGCAATCACTGCCATCCAGCGCCGATGGTGCAGCGCCCATTCGATCACTTTGCCATAGCGGTCGGCCTGCTGGTCGAACCAGTGGTTGAAACGGTCCAGCGCCTTGCCGATGCCCCGCTTCGGCGCGCTGTGGTGGTCCGGCGGATCGCCCCAGAAAGCCGACAGCATCGGGTCCAGCGTGAACGAAATGAACAGCGACACGGCGACCGAGCAGGTGACGGTCAGGGCAAACGGACGGAACCATTCGCCCGGAATGCCAGGCATGAAGGCGACCGGGATGAACACCGCCATGATGGAAAAGGTGGTGGCGGCCACTGCCAGGCCGATTTCAGCCGTACCTTCCAGTGCGGCCGTGCGCCGGTCTTTGCCCAGCTGCATATGGCGCACGATATTTTCGCGCACCACGATGGCATCGTCGATCAGTACGCCGATCGCCAGCGACAGTCCAAGCAGGGTCATGAAATTCAAGGTGAAGCCGCACAGCCAGACTGCGATAAAGGCGGCGATCACCGACGTCGGCAACGACAATGCGGTGATCAGGGTCGAACGCCAGGAATTCAGGAAGGCGTACACCACGAAAATGGTCAGGCCGGCGCCCAGCACCAGGGCTTCGATGACATTGTTCAGCGAGTTTTGTGCAAATTCGCCGCCATCCTCGGTGATTTCCAGTTTGGTGCCGTCGCTGAACTCCTTGTTGACTTCGTCCACCAGCTGGCGCACCGCCTTGGCTACGCTTACAGTGGAGGCGTCGCGCGAACGCACGATATTCAGGCCCACGTCAGGCTTGCCGCTGCGCTGGCTCAGGTCATTACGCTCGGCAAAACCATCTTCGATCGTGGCCAATTGCCCCAGGCGGATCAACTCGTCGCCGCGGCGTTTGACCACCACATCCTTGAATTCTTCCGGACGTTCGATGCGTCCCACCAGGCGGATCGCCTTCTCGTCGAGCGTGCCGCGCACCTTGCCCACCGGCGCATTGGCATTCTGCATGCGCAGCGCCTGCGCCACCTCCACCACCGAGACGCTGTATTCGCGCAGCTTGTCCGCATGCAGCAGCACCGACAGTTCGCGCCGCATGGCGCCATTGACGCTGACCGCTGCTACGCCGTCGACGCCGCGGAAGCGGTCGGCCAGTTTATCTTCGGCCAGGCGCGAAATGGCGGCATGCGACAGCACGGGCGAGGACAGCGACAGGTAGACGATAGGCTGCGCCGCCATGTCGCGCTTGACGATTTGCGGTTCGCGCATTTCGGTCGGCAGCTTGTAGCGCACCGCCGCGATGGCATTGCGCACTTCGTCCGAGGCTTCGATCATGTTCTTGTCGAAGCTGAAAATCAGGCGGAAGCTGGCCACCCCTTCGCGCGCGGTGCTGTAGGTATCGGTGACGCCGGCAATCGACTGCAGCTGCTTTTCCAGGCGGTTGACGATTTCGCGCTCCACCGTTTCCGGCGACGCCCCCGGATAAGGGACGGTCACGTTCAGCACCGGCTCTTCGACATCGGGCCGCTCATTGACCTTCAGCTTGGACAGCGCCAGCAGTCCCATCGCCATCATCGAGATGATCAGCACGATCATCGCAACCGGGCGTTTGACACTAAAGTTGGATAAGAACATTGATTAACTTTTTGTTAATTTATGAAGTATTAAAAAAGGGCCCGAGGGCCCTTCTTTGTTCCTGCCAGGCAGGGATCAAGCCATGTTCGGCTCGCGGCCGCGGCCGGTAAACAGGCCGAACAGCTTCTTGAGCAAGCGGTACACCAGGCGCACGAAGACCAGCGCCAGGATCGCTTCCACGAAGGTCAGCAGGAAAGCCACTGCGGTATTCCAGCGTTCCTCGCGATACTTGAACTTGGCCACCATGCTGTCGCGGGTGATCTCGATGCTGTCGTAGAAGGTCGGCACGACCAGCAGGGTCAGCAGGGTCGACGTGATGGTGCCGCCGATAATCGCTACCGCCATCGGACGGTAGAACTCACCGCCCTCGCCCATGCCGATGGCCACCGGCATCATGCCCGCGATCAGTGCAAAGGTCGTCATCAGGATCGGACGCAGGCGCATGCGGCCGGCATACATCAGCGCGTCTTCGCGGCCATAGCCTTCTTCTTCACGCTTGCGCGCCGCGTCGAGCAGCAGGATGGCGTTCTTGGCGACCAGGCCCATCAGCATGATGACGCCGATAAAGCTCATCAGGTTCAAGGTGCCGCCGGTCAGCAGCAGGCCCACCACCACACCAATCAGCGACAGCGGCAGGGACAGCATCACCGCGCCCGGTGCCGTGAAGGAGCCGAACTGCATCACCAGCACCAGGTACATCAGGCCGATGCCGGACACCAGGGCGATGCCCATTGCGCCGAACACTTCCGCCTGGTCCTTGCCGGAGCCGCCCACGTCCATGCCGAAGCCCGGCGGATAGTCCATTTGCGTTGCCAGCTTGCGCGCTTCCTCGATCACTTCACCGTTCGAGCGGCCTTCCACGTTGGCCGAGACCGACACCATGCGCTTGCCGTTCTTGTGGCGGATGGTGGCCGGGCCCTTGCCCATGGTGATCTTGGCGATCTGGTCCAGCGGGACCATCTGGTTGGTGCCGGAAACTGCGATCGGCAGGCGCTCGATATTGTCCGGGCTGACACGGTCGTCCGGATGCAGGCGCACGGCCACGTCGCGGGTTTCGCCGGTCGGATCGACCCAGTCGCCCACTTCGATACCGGCAAAGGCCACGCGCAGCGACTGTGCCGCATCGCCGGCGGAAATCCCCATCGAGTTGGCCAGGCCGCGGTTCAGTTCAATCTGCAGCTCGTCCTTCGGATCCTGCTCGGACAGGCCGACATCGACCGCACCTTTCACCTGGCGCAGCTTCTCCATGTACTGGTTGGTGATCTCCATCAGCTTGCGCGAATCCGGGCCGACAAAGTCGATCTGCACCGGCTTGCGGGCGCCGTTGTTGATGTCTTCCAGCACCACGAATTCGCCGCCCACCAGGCCGGCCAGCTTCTGGCGCAGCTCCATGCCGATTTCGGTTGCGTCGCGTTTGCGCTCGCCGCGCTTGCCGATGTCGACCCAGATGCGGCCGCCCGACAGGTTGACGTAGGTGCTGGTCGCCTTCACCTCTTTAATGGTGTGGGCGATCTGCGCGGCCTTGTCCATCTTGGTCTTGGTGTATTCCAGGCTGGACGAAGACGGGGTGCGGACGTCGATGGCAATGGTGCCGAAGTCCACTTTCGGCAGGAAGCTGGAGCCGCCCAGGGTGCCTTGCAAAGCCAGCGCGCCGATGAAGGTTGCCACGGCAATCACGGCCATCCAGCGGCGGTGGTGCAGCGCCCAGGCAATCACCTTGCCGTAACGGTCGGCCTGGTGGTCGAACCAGTGGTTGAACTTGTCCAGCACCTTGCCGATGCCCGTCTTCGGCGCGTTGTGGTGGTCCGCCGGGTCGCCCCAGTAGGCCGACAGCATCGGGTCCAGCGTGAAGGAGATGAACAGCGATACGGCCACCGAGCAGGTCACGGTCAGCGCGAAGGGACGGAACCATTCGCCCGGCATGCCGCCCATGAAGGCGACCGGGATGAACACGGCCATGATGGAGAAGGTGGTCGCGGCCACGGCCAGGCCGATTTCGGCCGTGCCTTCCAGCGCTGCCTTGCGGCGATCGGAGCCGTTCTGCATATGGCGCACGATGTTTTCACGCACCACGATCGCATCGTCGATCAGCACACCGATCGCCAGCGACAGGCCGAGCAGGGTCATGAAGTTCAGCGTGAAGCCGCACAGCCACACTGCAATGAAGGCCGCCACCACCGAGGTAGGCAGCGACAGCGCGGTAATCAGGGTCGAACGCCAGGAATTCAGGAAGGCGTACACCACGAAGATGGTCAGTACGGCGCCGAACACCAGCGCCTCGATCACGTTGTTGAGTGAATCCTGCGCGTCTTCGCCGCCGTCGCGCGTCACTTCCAGCGCAGTGCCCTGGCCTTCTTCCTTGAATTCCTTGTTGATGTCGTCGGTCAGCTTGCGCACGGCCTTGGCCACCGACACGGTTGACGCGTCGCGGGCGCGGATCACGGCCAGGCCGACGTTCGGCTTGCCCGAACGCAGGCTGACGTTATTGATTTCGGCAAAGCCGTCTTCGATGGTTGCCACCTGGCCCAGGCGGATCAGCTGGTCGCCGTTGCGCTTGACCACGATGTCCTTGAATTCTTCCGGACGCTCGATACGGCCCACCAGGCGGATCGCCTTCTCTTCCAGGTCGCCGCGCACCTTGCCCACCGGGGCATTGGTGTTCTGCATGCGCACCGCGTTGGCCACTTCGGCCACCGAGACGTTGAACTCGCGCAGCTTGTCGGCGCGCAGCAGCACCGACAATTCGCGCCGCAGCGAGCCGTTGACGTTGACCACCGCCACGCCATCCAGCGCGCGGTAGCGGTCAGCCAGCTTGTCCTCGGCAATGCGCGACAATACGGCGTGCGACTGGGTCTTGGAGGACAGCGACATCTGCATGATCGGGTCGGCCGAGGTGTCGATCCGCTGGATCATCGGCTCGCGCATCTCGGTCGGCAGCTTGTAGCGTACCGCAGCGATGGCATTGCGCACCTCGTCCGACGCTTCGATCAGGTTCTTCTGGAACGTGAAGCGCATTTCGATGGTGGCGCTGCCCTCGCGCGAGGTCGAGTACAGGTCGGTCACGCCGGCAATCGACTGCAGCGATTTTTCCAAGCGGTTGACCACCTCGCGTTCAACCGTTTCCGGCGAAGCGCCCGGATATGGAATGTTGACGATCAACAGCGGAATCTCGACGTCCGGATTCTGGTTGACGCGCAGCTTGGACAAGGCCAGCAGGCCCATGGCCATCATCGCCACGATCAGCACGATCATGGCGACGGGGCGCTTGATACTGAAATTAGAAAGGAACATGGTCTGGTTTCCCCGGTTGCCCTGGATTGCTTTAGTTACCCTTGACGGCATCGGCCGGCACCGAAGCGGAAGCTACCGCCTTGTTCATCTGCAGGTCGACTTTCTGGCCGTCGCGGAAGCCGGAAGCCGGCGTGCGCATCACGATATCGCCCTTGGACAGGCCGGTCTGCACCTGCCAGTTGCCGCTGCGCGCATCGCGGGCACCCATCTGGAGCGTGGCTTTGGCCAGGGCCTTGTCCTTGATCTTCCAGACGTAGGTGGTGTCGCCTTGCTTGACCAGGGCCGATTCCGGCACCATCAGGGCCGAAGTGGTTTCCGCTTCGATGCGGCCCTCGGCGAACAGGCCGGCAACGCGCGGCAGGTTCCTGTCGGCGAAATCGACCAGCACCTCGACCTGGCGGGTCACCGGGTTGGCCGCCGGGTCAACGCGCTTGACCTTGCCCAGGAAGTTCTGGCCGGGATAGCCGTTGATGGCGAACACCACGCCCTGCCCTGCCTTGACCACGCCTACCGAATCGGCGGAGACGCGGCCTTCGAAGCGCATCGACGCCGGGTCGACCACTTTCACCAGCTCCTTGCCGATCTGCGCGGTGTCGCCGGCCGAGACTTTACGCTCGGAGACGATGCCGTCGAACGGCGCGCGCACCAGGGTGCGGGTCAGCTGCTGGTTGGCGGCGACCAGGCGGGCCTTGGCGGCCGACAGGTCGGACTGCGCATTATTGCGGCGCACCTCGGCGTCTTCCAGCACCTGCGAGGACACCATGCCGGAGGCTTTCAGGGTCTTCTGGCGGGCCAGCACGCGCTCGGCCTGGTCCATCGACTGGGTCGAGGCGCGCACCGCTTCCTGGGCCGAGTTCAGCGCATCGCGCAGCGAGGTATCGTCCAGGCGCACCAGCAGGTCGCCTTTCTTGACCGCTTCGCCGTTCTCTTTCAGCACTTGCATGACGACGGCGCCGACTTCGGCGCGCAGGTCGGCCTTGCGTTCAGGCTGGATCGAGCCGGTGACCACCGGGCCGGACGACAGGGCATTGCTTTCCACCGTCACCAGATCTTCAGATGCAACCTGCAGCGTTGCCAGCTTCTTGTCATCGCCCTTGCCTTTCGCGTCGGCAGTCGCCGAAGCGCTGGCCTTGCCGGCTTCAGGCGCTTTGTCGGACTTGCCGCAAGCGACCAGCGCGGATGCAACGGCGAGAGCTAATAGGGTTTTACGCAACATGTGAATCTCCAGTTTGATGGACGGCTTATTTGAATATTGATTGCATACTTCTGCAGCGTGCAAAAGTATCCTTTTACCGAGGGAGAGTGTCAATTCACCAGGGGCCAGACTGCGGGTTTTTAGGGCTGGACTGCAGGATTCGCGGATGAACCGCAAATATGGTGACTGAACGGCAGAGCTGGATTGCTACATTAGTGTAGCAATCCCGGGGTATTTTGCGTATCGCTCAGCGCGGGAACAGGGCGAAAACGATATGGCCCATGGCAATGCCGGTGGCCAGGCCGCCCGTGATCTCGATCACGGTATGGCCCATCCGTTCGCGCAGCCATTGGTGGTGCGTGGCATCCTTGGCCAGGCGGTTGATCGCTGCTGCCTGGCGGCCGACGTGCTGGCGCAGGCTGTTGGCGTCGATGACCACGATAAAGCACAGGGCGACGGCGACGCCGAAGGCTGGGTGGCCGATGCCTTCGCGCAGCGCGATCAGGGTCGCCATGCTGGAAACCACGGCGCTGTGGTTGGATGGGAAACCGCCATTCCCGACCAGGTTGAAGGCCCATTTGCGGGCTTTGATACTGTTAATCAGGAATTTGATCGGACCGACAGTAATCCAGGTCAAAACAGGCGTCAGCAGGTAAGCGAGATCCATTTATAGCGTCCTAAGGTGCAATCCCCCATTATAATCGGCGCACTAACAATATTAATAGCAAGCAAAAATGAAGCATTTCAGGATTTCGATTATTGTCACCATCGTTTTGATGGGGCTGGCCGGCTGGTGGGGCTATAACCATGGCGGCATGTCCGCAGCGATTACGGCGCTGTGGATTACCGGGGTGCTGGGGGTGATGGAAGTCTCGCTCTCGTTTGACAATGCCGTGGTCAACGCCTCGGTGCTGAAGAACTGGAACCCGTTCTGGCAGAAACTGTTCCTGACGGTCGGTATCCTGGTGGCCGTGTTCGGCATGCGCCTGGTCTTCCCGCTGGCCATCGTGGCGGCAGCGACCGGGCTCGACATGATTTCGGTCTGGGATATGGCGCTCAAGACGCCGGAAGTATACTCGCACCACCTGCTGGGCGTGCATGAGGAAGTGGCAGCCTTCGGCGGCGCCTTCCTGCTGCTGGTTTTCCTGAACTTCCTGTTCGATGAAGAAAAGGACGTGCATTGGATCCACTGGTTCGAGGAAAAAGTCGGCAAATACGGCACCGAAAGCCTGGCCGTGCTGCTGACCCTGGTGGCCGTGGTGCTGTGCGTGCAGATGGTGCCGGAAGCCAAGCGCTATACCGTGCTGTATTCGGGCGTGATCGGTACCGCGATCTACGTCGGCGTGGGCTGGATCAGCAGCTTGCTGGAGGAAGAAGGCCATGGCGAGGTCGGCAAGGCTGTGGCCGGCGGTTCGATCGGCGGCTTCCTCTACCTGGAGGTGCTGGACGCTTCGTTCTCCTTCGACGGTGTGATCGGCGCATTTGCCATCACCAGCGACGTGGTGATCATCATGCTGGGCCTGGCGATCGGCGCCATGTACGTGCGTTCGCTGACCGTCTACCTGGTGCACAAGGGCACGCTGGACGAGTTCATTTACCTCGAGCACGGCGCGCACTACGCAATCGGCATCCTGGCGCTGATCATGTTCGCCAGCGTGAAATATCACATTCCGGAGTGGTTCACCGGTCTTTCCGGGGTGGCGTTTATTGCTGTTTCGCTGTGGTCTTCCCTCAAATATAAGAAATTGAATCCCGTGGAGTCTGAATGAGCCGTGTGTTGGTGATTGTTGGCGGCCTGCTGGCCGCCGTGGCGCTGCTGTTTGCAGCGTATGTGTGGCTGGCGTTGAGCTATTCGTATTCGGAGGGTGAACGTGCCGGGTATTTGCAGAAGTTTTCCAAGCGCGGGTGGCTGTGCAAGACCTGGGAGGGGGAAATTCTGCTGACTTCGATGCCGGGCGCGATTCCGGAGAAATTCGAGTTTACCGTGCGCGATGATGCAATCGCGTCGCAGATCGCGGCGGCGGCCGGCAAGCGGGTGGTGCTGCATTATGCGCAGCATAAGGGGGTTCCGACTTCCTGCTTTGGCGATACCCAGTATTTTGTTGAGTCGGTCAACGTTCAGCCTTGAACCGGTAAACCCGTGTCGGACCCGCAGGGTCTGACACTCCCTGGCGGTTTTAGCGGCCGCGCCACACGGCGCCGGCAGTTTCCTTCAGGCGCCCGATCACATCGCGCGCCATCGTCTCGGAATGTTCGTCCGCCGGGTGCGTCGCCTTGTCTTCCATCGCGGTCAGCATATTCTGCGCCGCGTGCTGGCGGCGTGATTCCTGCTCCAGCAGCTTCTTCTTCGATTCCACCATCGCCGCAGTGGTCGCGGTCACGCGGCGCTGCAGCTCGGCATGGGCATGCACGGTATCGACCAGGGTCTTCTGCTCGGCCAGCTTGGCCCATTCCGCCTCGTTGGCAGCGACCTCCGCCGCCTCACGCTGGCGTGCCACTTCGAGCAACTGTTCCTCTGCATCCGCCCGCGCTTTGGCGGCAGCGGCAGCCTTCTTCTCCAGCTCCACGCGCACTTCGATCGCCTTTGCCGCACGCGCCTCGGCCGCATTGGCAGCACGCTGCTGCACCAGCTTCTGGTCGATCAGCGCCAGGGTGTCGCGCTCCTTGGCCACGAATTCCAGCTCGGATTTGAGCAGCGACTCCTCCGCCGCAACGCGCGCTTGCTCGGCCTTGGTACGCTCAACCTGGGCCCTTACCAGCTCGCCGGCCAGGCGCGCCTGGGCGGCGGCCGCTTCGGCAATGGCGGTTTTGTTGGCTGCATCGTGTTCCACCTGCTCGGCCATCGCACGCACAGCGGCAGCTTCCTGCTCGGCTGCCACCTGCAGGCGCGCATCGGCGGCAGCTTTGCGGCGCGCTTCGGCAGCGCCAGCGCGTTCGGCATCGACGCGCGCCTTGGCAGCAGCGGCAGCCACTTCTTCAGCAGCGATGCGTTCGTTCATGGCCGCCAGCGCAGCCTGTTCGGCTTCGGCGCGGCCACGCTGTGCTTCCGCCAGGCGGGCATTGACGGCATCCAGTGCCGCCTGCTCCGCTTCGGCGCGCGCGCGCTCGACATCGGCCAGGCGCACGGCGGCGGCGGCTTTTTCCTGGGCCAGCGCATTGGCTTCTTCAGCGGCAGCCAGCTGGGCGGCCACGGCTTCCCGCTCGATCTTTTCGGCGGAAGCCTGCTCGGCGGCCACCATCACGGAGCGCGCTGACAGCTGCTGGCGCTCGGCCGCGAGGGCGGCGGCACGCTGGTGTTCCTCGGCTTCGATACGGGCCTGCTCGGCGGCGGCCTGCTCGGCCTGTTCGCGCAGCTTGGCCTGCTCCAACGTCAGGGCTTCCACCTCCAGGCGGGCGCGGGTTTCGAAGTCGGCCTGCTGCTCCGCTTCCACGCGGGCCATGGCGATGGCGTGCAGCTGGCGGTCGGTTTCCACCCGGCGCTCGGTGGCGGCGATGATCTGCAGGTCGGCATCGCGGCGCGCCTGGGCAGCGTCGGCGGCCATGGCTTCAACGCGCTCACGGTGCAGGGCGGCGTCGCGGATTTCCTTTTCGGTCTGCAGGCGCAGGTGCAGCGACTGGGCGGCGCTGCGGTCGGATTCGGCCTTGGCCAGGGCGATCTGTTCGCGCTCCTGCTCCAGGTGGGCCAGGGCGCGGGCTTCTTCCAGGGCGCGCACTTCGGCGGCGGCGCGCTTGAAAGCAGCTTCCAGTGCGACCTGGTCGGCGCGCTCGCGCTGGCGGGTTGCTTCCAGCGCTTCGGCTTCGGTATTGGCCAATTGTTCGGCGGTCATGCGGGCCGCGTGGGCCTGGCGCCCATGCTCACGGGCGATGGCGGCCATGCGGGCGTCGGCGGAAGCCACGCCCACCACTTCGTCGTGGGCGGCCTGCACCGCGGCGGCGCGCTCGACAGCTTGCATGCGGGCTTGCTCAGCCTGCACGGCCAGTTCCTCCGCGGCCTTGCTGGCCAGTTCGGTCAGTTTCACCTCTTCCACGACCTGCTCGGCGGCGCGGCGGCGGCTTTCTTCTTCGGCCCTGGCGCGCTGCTCGGCGGCCAGGCGGACCTGGATGTCGGCATCGACGCGGGCACGCAGTTCGGCGGTTTCCTGCTTGACGGCTTCCAGGCGGGCCACGCTGGCGGAGGCGGCAGCACGCAGGGTTTCCAGGCGCTCCTTGTTGACCTTGATCGCTTCTTCGGCAGCTTCGGCATTCTGCACCGCCGCGGCGGCGGCAGCCGATTCCAGGGCGGCGCGGTCTTCCGCCAGGGCGCGGGCGCGGGCTTCAGCCACGGCGCGCGATTCGGCGGCACACTGGGCCTTCGCCTCGGCTTCGACGCGGGCGATCGCCTCGGTGATCGCCTTCATCTCGGCTTTCTCATGCTCAGCACGGTCGTTGGCGACGGTGTTGGTAGTTGGCGGCAGTTGTGCTTGCATGAGGAATCTCGCTTGGCTTGGAGGGTGATGTTGCCATTATCGATGAGACCAGCAGGGGCGAAGCGCGCGAGGAAGGCGGGAAAAGCCCGCCAATTCTCGCGTTGTACTGGTTAAACCGGCCAGAGGGGAGGCTCGTCCATCAGCGCAATCTGCTCGCGCAATTCGAGGATACGATCTTGCCAGTATCGTTGTGTATTAAACCACGGAAAAGCCACCGGAAACGCAGGATCGTCCCAACGCCGCGCCAGCCAGGCCGAGTAGTGGATCAGGCGCAACGTGCGCAGCGCTTCCACCAGGTACAGCTGGCGCGGGTCGAATTCGCGCATATCCTCGTATCCGGCCAGGATATCGCCCATCTGGCGCACCATGTCGCTGCGTTCGCCGGACAGCATCATCCACAGGTCTTGCACTGCCGGGCCCATGCGCGCATCGTCGAAGTCGACGAAATGCGGGCCGGCGTCGGTCCACAAAACATTGCCACCATGGCAATCGCCGTGCAGGCGGATCAACTCCACCTGCCCTGCCCGCTGGTAGCAGCGCCGCACACCGTC
The DNA here is from genome assembly GCF_001428585.1 of Duganella sp. Root198D2. Classification (NCBI taxonomy): domain Bacteria; kingdom Pseudomonadati; phylum Pseudomonadota; class Betaproteobacteria; order Burkholderiales; family Oxalobacteraceae; genus Duganella; species Duganella sp. Root198D2. The sequence goes on from NZ_LMIC01000006.1 coordinate 116,947, forward strand.
CAGCGCCTGGTCGACCACCGAACGCCAGGGCGTGACCAGCTCCGGCGGCAGGAAGCCGCTGGCCAGCAGCCAGTCGCGCGGCTCTTCGCCGAAGGAAGCGAGGTCCAGCGTGGGTCGGGTAGCGAAGGGCCTTGCCGCACCGGCGGCGTGGATACGGCCGATAAAGCGGCCAGTCCATTCCAGTACCTTGGGGTCGTCCATTTCGGGCGCCCGTCCCCCGTGGCGCGGGAACACGGCAAAGCGGAAGCCCTCGAGTTCATGCAAGGTACGGCCATCGCGCTCGAGCGCCGGCACGGCCGGTACCTCGCGCTCTTGCAACTCTTGCACAAAGGCATGCTCCTCCAGGATCTGCTGGCTGGTCCAGCGCCCGGGGCGATAAAACTTGGCCACCACCGGCGGCCCTTCCTCCATGCCCACCTGGTAGACACGGTTTTCATAGGAGTTCAGCGCCAGCAGGCGGCCATCGCCATACAGGCCGATGCTGGCCAGGGCGTCGAGTACCCGGTCCGGGCTCAAATCTAAGAATGGGTGCGTCATTCTCGCTATTGTAAGGGCCAGGGCGTATACTGTCGCCCTTCGACCCAATATATAAAGCGCCAAGCCATGCAACTCGACCAGCCATTGACCGACAAAGAATTCGACGAACTCGACAACTTCCTGCTGGGCGACCAGAGCCCGGAGGATTCCATGACGATGGACCACCTGCATGGCTTCCTGACCGCCATCGCCATCGGCCCGGAACCGATCACCCCGGCCGAATGGCTGCCAAGCATCTGGGGCGAAGACCGCAAGGATGGCCCGAAGTTCAAGAACCCGAAGCAGGAAGAGCGCATCTACAACCTGATCACCCGCTTCATGAACGAAGTGCTGGTCACCTTTGAAGTGGCGCCGAAGGAGTTCGAGCCGCTGTTCGTCGAGCACGAGCACGAAGGCAAGGTCCTGCTGAACGCAGAAGCCTGGTGCTGGGGCTTCTGGGAAGGCATGGAACTGCGCGAAGGCTCCTGGGACGAGATCTGGGATTCGGAAGCCGCGCCGCTGATGCGCGCCATCTACCTGCTGGGCGCCGACGAGATCAAGCCGGAAGAACTGGCGGAAGTGGAAGACCCGGTGAAAGCGCACCAGCTGGCGCTGGACATCGAAGCCAACCTGCCGGCCATCCACAAATGGTGGGTACCGCGCCGCAAGACCGGCGTCACCACCGTCAAGCACGAAGAGCCGAAAGTCGGCCGCAACGACGATTGCCCATGCGGCAGCGGCAAGAAGTACAAGAAGTGCCACGGCGCCGAGCAGTAAGCCGCATCATCTCAAATGTCCCCCTTGGGGTCAGGAAGGAAAGTGGACATTCTCCTTGAAAATGTCCACATTCGTTCCTGACCCCAAGGCGGACATTCTGTTCTGCAGGTAGGGATTCTCTCCAACTTCCACTCTGGCGCACAGTGCAAGGTTTGCTCCTTGGCACGTGGTGCAGTACCGCGCTAGACTTGGCTGACCGACCCGGAGCGATGCACTGCATGCAGATAGTCTCTTCCGCTTTGCCAGCCATACCTGTCCTGCTGTGCGGCAGTGGCGGTCGCTTATGCGCTGTGCCCCTGTCCCACGTCGGCGAAACATTGCGCGCCCTGCCCGTTACGCCCGTTCCCGATATGCCGCCCTGCGTGCTGGGCGCCAGCATGTTGCGCGGTGCTGCGGTGCCGGTCATCTCCCTGTCGGCCTTGCTCGGCGCGCCGCCGGGCGAGCCGGCCCGCTTCGTCAGCCTGCGCCTTGGCGAGCGTTGCGCGGCGCTGGCGGTCGACGAAGTGATCGGCGTGCATGCGTTGCCGGCCGCCTTGCTGGACCAGACCCCCCCTTTGCTCAACGGCGGCGCTGAAGCCCAGGTTGCGGGCATCAGCGCGCGCGATGCGGAGTTGCTGGTGGTACTGCGCGCCGCACGCGCCGTGCCCGAGGACGTATGGCAGGCGCTGGCTGCACCAGCGGAATTGAAATGAACGCCCCGGCCGCGCCGCTGGAAGTGGCGCGCTTTCGTACCCTGCTGGCCGAGCGCCTGGGGCTGGACTTCGACGAACACAAGCTCACGACCCTGGCCAAGGTACTCGATAGCTGCAGCGGCGGCGATCGCCAGCGCATCCTGGCCGACCTGGCGGGCACGGCGCCGGCCGACAGCCTGCTGTCACGGCTGGCGACGGAACTGACTGTCACCGAGACCTACTTCTTCCGCAGCGGCGACCAGTTGCGCGCCTTCGGCGAACTGGCCTTGCCGGAACGCCAGCAGTTGCGCGGCCGGGCCGAAGTGCTCTCGGCCGGCTGCGCCTCCGGCGAAGAGCCGTTTTCACTGGCGATGATGGCGCGCTCCTGCGGGCGCGACAGCTGCCTGTCGCTGCATGCCTTCGATGCCAACCCTGCGATGCTGGCGCGCGCTGCGCGGGCGCGCTATTCGACCTGGTCGCTGCGCGAACTGCCGGACGACTGGCGGCCCTGGCTGCAGCCCGACGGCGAGCAATTCCAGCTGGCGCAGGAAATCCGGCGCGCAGTACGCTTCGAGCAGCGCAACCTGGCGCTGGACGACCCGGCCTTCTGGCAGCCGGGCCGCTTCGATATCGTATTCTGCCGCAACGTCCTGATGTACTTTACGCCGCAGCAGTCGCAGGCCGCCGTGGCGCGCATCGCGCGCGCGCTGGCGCCGGGCGGCTACCTGTTCCTGGGCCATGCCGAAACGCTGCGCGGCCTGTCCAACGATTTCCGCCTGTGCCACAGCCACGGCACCTTCTATTACCAGCGCAGCGCAGGCGGCGAGCAGGCGATGCCGGCGCTGCCGGCGGCCGCCCAGCCGATGCCGGTGTTGCGCCCGGCCACGCCGCCCGAACCGCTGTGGGCCGAGCAAATCGAACGCGCCAGCCGGCGCATCGACGCACTGGCCAGCAGCGCGCGCGCGGCGCCGCCCTGTACGCCGGCCACGCCCGACCTGCAAATGGCGATGGCCAGCCTGCACCAAGAGCGTTTCGGCCAAGTACTGGAACACATCGGCAAACTGCCGCCGCAACATGCCGCCGATCCGGACGTGCTATTGCTGAAAGCCGTGACACAAGCGCAATCGGGCACGGTAGCGCGGGCGCGCGAAACCTGCGCTGCCCTGCTCGGGCGCGATGCCCTGCATGCCGGCGCCCATTATGTGCTGGCGCTATGCGAGGAAATGGACGGCGAACTGGCGGCAGCACTGGACCATTACCAGGGTGCTGCCTACCTGGCGCCTGGCTTCGCCATGGCGCGCCTGCAGGCTGGCCGCCTGCTGCGCCGCCTTGGCCAGCCGGAAGCTGCGCGGCGGGAACTGGCGCTGGCAGCGCAGATGCTGGAAGGAGAAGACGCCGCGCGCCTGCTGCTGTTCGGCGGCGGCTTCCCGCGCGCGGCCCTGCTCTCGCTATGCCTGGCCGAATTGGCGACAATGGGAGCGGCATCGTGACCGGGCAGAACGTACTGGCCGCCAGTGCGCGCGCCCTGAAGGAAGAATTCGACCGCACCTTTGCGCTGCCGCCCGCCGTCGCCGACGCCGGCGCCCAGCAAATACTGGCGATCCGCGCCGGTGGCCAGACGCTGGCGTTGCGCCTGTCGGACTTGCGCGGCCTGTACGTGGACCGGCGCCTGCAAGCGCTGCCTTCGCGCCTGCCGGAGCTGCTCGGCCTGACCGGCTTGCGGGGCCAGGCGGTGCCGGTGTTCGACTTGGCTGCCCTGCTCGGCCACCCGCCGCAGTGCGCGCCGCGCTGGCTGGCACTGGCCGCGGGCCGCCACAGCGCCGCCTTCGCTTTCGAGCAGTTCGAGGCGCACCACGCGGTGCGGCCTGACGATTTCCTGGACAACGCGGTACGCATGGATGGCGTGCCGCGCACCCTGGTCAGCCTGCCATCCTTGATCGACGCACTGGAACGGCGCTGCCAGCGCCTGGGGAGCACATCGCCATGAACGGAAATTGGACTTTCGGACGCAAGCTGGCCACTGGCTACGCTGTGATGGCCGCACTGGCCCTGCTGATCTGCATCGTGGCCGTGCTGGCGCTGCGTTCGGCGGTGGCAGGACAGGAACGGGTGATCAGCGTCAACGCCCAGATGATGCTGGAGGTAGAGCGCTGCAACGGCCAGGCCGAGCGCATGTCGGCCAATGTGCGCGGCTACCTGCTGTCGCCGGAGCGGCGCTTCCTCGACAACTTCAACGAGGCGCGTGCCGAATTCTTCAAGGTCACCGGCCGCATCCGCACCCTGGCGAGCAGCGACAGCGAGCGCAAGGGATTGACCGAGATCGAGCACAGCGCCAACAGCTACCGCGAGGCAGCCGAGCGCCTGCTGGCGCTGGCCGATACCCGGCCCGGTGTGGCCGAGCTGGTGCGCGCCTTCGACGAGCGCCTGCTGCCGACGCGCGAGGCACTGGGCAAGGCGCTCGAAATGCTGGATGCGCAGGAGGAGCAGCAGTTGGAGACGGCCAAGCGCGAGGCCGCCGAGCTCACTGCCAATGCCACCATGGGGGTGACCGTGCTGGCGGCCATCCTGCTGGCGCTGGCGGTGCTGCTGGCTGTGCTGTTGTCGCGCACCCTGGGGCGCCAGATCGGCGCCGCGGTCGGCCATGTGCAGAGTTCCTCGGCCGAACTGCAGGCGGCGGCCAGCCAGCAGGCTTCCGGCGCCAAGGAGCAGGCCGGCGCCATGACCGAGATCAGCACCACCATCAGCGAGCTGGTGGCCACCTCGCGCCAGATTGCCGAAAGCGCGCAGCGCGTGGCGCAGATCGCCGAGCAGACCGCGCAGGGCGCGAAAGCGGGTGACACTATCGTCGAACAGGGCCAGGAGGCGATCGGCGGCATCCGGCGCCAGATCGACACGGTGGTCAGCCACATGCTGGACCTGGGCCGCAAATCGCAGGAAATCGGCGCCGTGCTCGATATCGTCTCCGAGCTGGCCGAGCAGACCAATATCCTGGCCATCAACGCCACCATCGAAGCCAGCGGCGCCGGCGAATCGGGCAAGCGCTTTGCCGTGGTGGCGGAAGAGATCCGCAAGCTGGCCGACCGGGTAGCCGCTTCCACCAAGGGCATCCGCAGCCAGATCGAGGATGTGCGCGGCGCCGTCAACACCACGGTAATGGCAACCGAGAGCGGCGCCAAGGCGGTCGATGCCGGCGCCCGCCAGTTTGCCGAAGTGGCGGCGGCTTTCCGCCAGATTGCGGAGCTGGTGGTCACGACCACCGAGGCGGCGCGCGAGATCGAACTGTCCACCAAGCAGCAGGCCAGCGCGGCCGAACAGGTGCGCATCGCCGTCACCGACGTGGCGCAAGCCACGCAGGAAACCGAAGCCAGTTCGGCGCAAACGCTGCAAACCGCGTCGCAACTGGCCACCCTGTCGCTCGACTTGCGGCGCTTGGTGCAGCCGCAGGCCAGCGCTGCCTGATTCCCGTCCCGCCATGGCCGCCGATCCCTACCGCTACTTCCGCATCGAGGCACGCGAGCTGCTGGAGCAGCTCAACGCCGGCGTGCTGGCGTTGGAAGGCGCTGCCGGAACCAGCGAGGCCGTGGCGCGCCTGCTGCGCCTGGCCCATACCCTGAAAGGCGCGGCGCGCGTGGTGCGCCAGGCGGAGATCGCGGACCTGACGCACCGCGTCGAGGACTGGCTGGCGCCGCTGCGTCCGGGCGGCATGGCTCTGGCGCGCGAGCAGGCCGACCAGGTGCTGGCAGCACTGGACCGCATCGGCGCCTTGCTCGAACAGTTGCCGCGGCCCGATGCGCCCGCCCCGGCACCGGTGGTGCAGGCCGGCATTGCGGTGGCGCCCGCCGCTGCGCCCCAGGCGTCTGCTCTGCCGCCAGCCCCGCCGCGCCTGGCGCGCGCCGACCTGGTGGAAGTGGACAGCCTGCTGGAAGGGCTGGGCGAGATCGGCAGCGAGCTGGAAGGCCTGCGCCAACTGGCCTCCCAGCTGGAGGCGGCGGCGCGCGTGCCGCTGCTTGCGCCCGGCCTGGCGCGCCAGCGCCTGGCGCAGATGGAGCGCGGCCTGGCCGGCGGTATCGAGCGCATCGACCGCGAGCTGCGCCAGGCGCGCGATGCCGCCGAGCGTTTGCGCCTGGTGCCGGCCTCCAGCATGTTCGGCGTGCTGGAACGGGCGGTGCGCGATGCGGCGCAGGGCCAGGGCAAGCAGGTGGCGTTGGAAGCGGCGGCCAGCAGCTTGCGGCTGGAAGGGGAAGTGCTGGAACTGGTGCTGGGCAGCCTGGTGCAACTGGTGCGCAATGCGGTGGCGCACGGCATCGAAGCGGCGCCGGAGCGGCGCGCTGCAGGCAAGCCGGCGGGCGGGCGCATCACGCTGGCGGCCGGGCGGCGCGGCACGCGCGCCTGGTTCCGCTGCGGCGACGACGGGCGCGGGGTGGACCTGGCGGCGGTGCGCGCCGTGCTGGCGCAGCGCGGCGAAGCAGCCGCCGACCTGGCTGCACTGGGCCCCGGCCACCTGCTGGCGCGCCTGTTCGAGGGCGGTATTTCCACCCGCAGCACGGTGTCCGAACTGGCCGGGCGCGGCGTCGGTCTGGACGTGGTGCGCGACGCCATGGCGCGGCTGGGCGGCAGCGTGCAAGCGAGCAGCGGCCCGCATGGCACCGTGGTCGAGCTGTTGGTGCCGATGTCGCTGGCGGCGCTCGACGTGCTGATGGTGGAAGCGGAAGGCCGCCTGCTGGCATTGCCGCTCGATGCAGTAAGGGGCGCGGCGCGCGTGGCGCCAGGCCAGGTACTGGCCGGTGCCGAGGGCGACGCCATCGAGTTCGGCGGCCAGGTGCTGCCTTTCCGGCCGCTGGCGCTGGGCATGGGATCAAGGGCCGCCATGCAGCGTGCCGGGCATGCCTGCAGCGCGGTGGCGCTGGCGCCGGCGCAGGGTGCGGCCAGTGCGCTTGGCGTCACGCGGCTGGCCGGCATCGACAGCGTGGTGCTGCTGGCGCCGCCGCCGCTGGCGGCGGCCGAGGCCTGCGTGCTGGGCCTGTACCTGGACGATGCCGGCGATCCCGGCCTGGTGCTCGATCCCGACCATTTGGCAGCGGCGCTGGCGGCGCACGCGCGGCGCGACAGCGCGGCGCCCGGGCCCGACAAACCGATCCTGGTGGTGGACGATTCGCTCACCACCCGCATGCTCGAGCGCAGCATCCTGGAGGCGGCCGGCTACCGCGTCGAGCTGGCCGCCTGCGCCGAGGAAGGCCTGGCGCTGGCCGCGCAAAACGACTACGGCCTGGTACTGGTCGACGTGGAAATGCCGGGCATGGACGGCTTCACCTTCATCGAACAGGTGGGCGCCGACCCGCTGCTGCGCCACCTGCCCTGCATCCTGGTCACTTCGCGCGACAGCCCGGCCGACCGCGCGCGCGCGCAGCAGGCCGGGGCGCGCGGGCACATTATCAAAGGCGAGTTCGACCAGGCGCAATTCCTGCGCCAAGTCGGGGAACTGGTGCTGCCATGAAGCGCCTGCGCGTGCTGGTGGTGGAAGATTCGCTGACCATGCGCCGCTTCCTGTGCGAAGCGGTAGCCGCCGATCCCGGTTGCGAATTGGTGGGCGAGGCGGACAACGGCAAGCGCGCCATCGAGTTGTGCCAGGAATTGCGGCCGGATGTGATTTCGCTCGACATGATGCTGCCGGTGATGAGCGGCCTGGCCGCAACTGAATTCATCATGGCTTACGTGCCGACGCCGATCCTGGTGGTGTCGGCCTCAACCAACCGCGGAGAACTGTTCAAGACTTACGAGGCGCTGGCAGCCGGTGCCGTGGACGCGATAGAGAAGCCGCGCGCCGATGAAGACAGCGCAAGCTGGTGCGCCCACTATATCGCCCAATTGCGCCTGATCGCACGGGTACGCGTATTGACCCATGTACGCGGCCGCCTGCAAGCGGGCGACGTCGCGCCGCCGCGCGCCGCGCTGCCCGCGCCGGCATCGGCCACGCTGCCGCGGGTGGCCGCCATCGGCGCCTCCACCGGTGGACCGCGCGCCGTGGTGCAGGTGTTGCGCGGCATCCCGTCCGGCCTCGGCTTGCCGCTGCTGCTGGTGATCCATATCGGAGAGCCTTTCGGCAGCGCCTTTGCCGACTGGCTGGACGGCCAGACGCGGCATCGGGTGCGTCTGGCACGCGACGGCGAAGCGCTCGACCCGGGCGCCGTGTGCGTGGCGCCGCCGGGCCGCCACCTGCGCCTGCGCGGGCGGCGCCTGCAGCTTGAAGACGGGCCGGAACGCCATTCCTGCAAGCCTTCGGTGGATGAATTGTTCGAATCGCTGGCACGCGAATGCGGCGCCGCCTGCGCCGCCGCGCTGCTGACCGGCATGGGCAGCGATGGCGCCGTGGGCTTGGCCGCCATCCGTGCAGTTGGCGGCACCACCATCGCCCAGGATGAAGCGACCAGCGTGGTGTACGGCATGCCGCGCGAAGCGGCACGCCTGGACGCGGCACAGCGCATCCTGCCGCTGGGGGCCATCGGCCCGGCGCTGGCCGCTACCGTAACCACGGGAGTCATGGCATGAACCGGCAAGTGTTGATCGTCGACGACAGCCTGACTGTGCGGGCCGACCTGGAGGAAGCGTTTGCCGCCGCCGGCATCGGCACCGTGCCCAGCGCCAGCCTGGCCGAAGCGCGCGCGGCGCTGGTACGGCCCGACATCGGCCTGATGATCCTCGACGTACTGCTGCCCGACGGCGACGGCATCGACCTGCTGCGCGAGCTGCGCAGCGCCGGCGCCACCCTGCCGGTGCTGGTGCTGTCGACCGAGGCCCAGGTCGGCGACCGCCTGCGCGGGCTGGCGACCGGCTCCTCCGACTACGTCGGCAAGCCCTACGACCGCGATGCGGTGGTGGCGCGCGCCAGCGCCCTGCTGCGGCCGCGCGGCACGGAGCAGCAGGCCGGCGTGCTGCTGATCGACGACAGCCTGACCTTCCGCGAGCACCTGGCGGCGCTGCTGCGCGAGCACGGCTTCACGGTCGACGTGGCCGGCTCCGGCGAGGAAGGCTTGCGCAGCATCGCGCTGCGGCGCCCGGCCGCGGTAGTGGTGGACGGCATGCTGCCCGGCATGGACGGGGCCGAAGTGGTACGCACGCTGCGGCTGGACGCGGCGCTGCGCAGCCTGCCCTGCGTGCTGTTGACTGGCTCCAGCGATGCCCAGGCAGAGCTGCGCGCCCTCGATTCCGGCGCCGACGCCTTCGTGCGCAAGGACGAGGACATTGCCCTCATATTGGCGCGGGTGCGCGCCGTGCTGCGCAAGGCGGCCGACTCGGCGACCGGCGCGCAACACAGCCTGCTCGGTGCGCGGCGCATCCTGGCGGTGGACGATAGCCTGACCTTCCTCGACCAGCTGGCGCAGGCGCTGACGGCCGAAGGCTACGACGTAGTGCTGGCGCGCTCGGGCGAGGAAGCGCTGGAAATGCTGGCGGCGCAAGCCGTCGATTGCGTGCTGCTTGACCGCCTGATGCCCGGCCTGGGCGGCACCGAGACCTGCCGCCGCCTGAAGCAGGATCCGGCCACGCGTGACCTGCCGCTGATCATGCTGACGGCGCTGGAGGACAGCGCGGCCATGATCGAGGGCCTGGCCACCGGCGCCGACGATTACGTACTGAAGTCTGACACCTTCGATGTGCTGAAAGCACGCGTGCGGGCGCAATTGCGGCGCAAGCAGTTCGAGGATGAGAGCCGGAGCATGCGTGCCGAGCTGGCGCGCAAGGAACTGGCGGAAAGCCGCGCCGAGCTGATGACCGAGCTGGAACAGCGCAACCGCGAACTGGAAGGCATGGTGCTGGAACTGCGCGAGCACCAGCGCGAGATCGCCGCCAAGAATCGCCAGCTGGAACAGGCCGACCGCCTGAAATCGGAATTTCTGTCGAATATGTCGCACGAGCTGCGCACGCCGCTCAACGCCATCATCGGCTTTTCCGACCTGCTGGCCGGCGGCATCGTCGGCCCCCTGACGCCGACCCAGCAGAACTGCATCAACCACGTCTCCACCAGTGGCAAGCACCTGCTGTCGCTGATCAACGATATCCTCGACCTGTCCAAGGTGGAAGCCGGCAAGATGGAGCTGCACCTGGAAGCGGTGCCGGCCAGCGAAGTACTGGAAAGCGCGCTCGACATCGTGCGCGAAATGGCGGCCAAGCGCCAGATCGGCCTGGCGTTCACGGCGGCGCAAGGCATCGGGCAACAGTTCCTGGACCTGCGCAAATTCAAGCAGATGGTGTACAACCTGCTGTCGAACGCGGTGAAATTCTGCCGCAGCGGCGGCAGCGTACGGCTGGCTGCGCGCGTGGTCGAGCATGCCGCGCTGGCAGCAGGGCCGCGGCCCGAGTTGCCGACCCGCGTGCTGCCACCGCCACCCGGCCCTTTCCGTCAGTGGCTGGAAGTGCTTGTGAGCGACGACGGCGACGGCATTGCCGCGGACGACCTGGACGTGCTGTTCCAGGCCTTTCGCCAGGTCGATTCATCGATGTCGCGCAACCATGAGGGCACCGGCCTGGGCTTGTCGCTGGTGAGCCGCCTGGCAGCCTTGCACGGCGGCGCGGTGGGCGTTTCCAGCGCGCCCGGGCAAGGCGCCCATTTCGCGCTCTGGCTGCCGCTGCGCAGCAGCCCGCGGGATGCGCCGCCGGCCTGTGCGCCGGATGGCCGGCGCGCGCTAGTGGTGGAAGACGACCCGGCCGCCGCCGACTTGTTGCGGCTGCAACTGGAGGGCGCCGGCTTTACCGTCAGTTGCGCCGCCAGCGCTGCCAGCGCGCTGCAGCTGGCACGCGCGGCGCGGCCCGACCTGATTACGCTCGACCTGATCCTGCCCGACACCAGCGGCTGGTCGGTGCTGCAGCAACTGCGCGCCGAGCCGGGGCTGGGATCGGTGCCGGTGGTGGTAGTGTCGATCCAGGCCGAGGAGATGCACAGCTGCCTGTTGGGTGCCGCCCACTTCCTGCCCAAGCCGGTGCTGCAGGATGACTTGAACCGCGCCCTGTATGCGCTGGGGCTGGGCACCGACCGCCAGCGGGCACCGCATGTGATGATCATCGACGAAAGCGCCAACAGTATTGCGCTGCGCAGCGCGCTGGCGGGGCTGAACTACCAGGTCAGCTACTATGCCGACGGGCCGCAGGCAATGGCCGCCGCACAGTCCGATGCGGTGGACTTGCTGGTCCTGGGTCCGATGCGCGATGAAGCCAGCGGCATGGCCCTGCTCGACGTACTACGCTCGGATATGCACGTGCCGCCGCCGGTGCTGGTGCTGTCAGAGCGCCAGCCAGGCGCGCACGCCAAACCAGGTTTGCCGCAAGGTGGCCTGGACACCCACCAATTCCTGCATGAAGTGGGGCGCGCGCTACGCGCCCGGGAGGCAATGCCATGGCCCGAATCCTGATCATTGAAGATTCGCCGGCGAATATGGAGCTGGCCACGGTGCTGCTGTCGAGCGCCGGGCATGAGTTGTTCCATGCCGACCGCGCCCGGCCCGGCATCGAGATCGCCCGGCAACAGTCCCTGGACCTGATCCTGATGGATATCCAGATGCCCGAGATGGACGGCATCCAGGCCGCCGGGATCCTGCGCGCCGACCCGCGTACGCAAGCCATCCCGCTGGTGGCCCTGACGGCGCTGGCCATGAAGGGCGACCGCGAGCGCCTGATGCAAGCCGGCTTCGACGCCTATATCGAGAAGCCGATCGACTACCGCCAGTTCCTGGTGCAGGTAGCGCAACTGACCGTGCGTTAGCGTACTTACTCTAAAACAATCGCGGTACCGCTGACATAATCGGGCTCCAGACTATAAAGGAGACGTCATGAACATGCCAGCACTGGAAACAGTCGCCATCAGCGTAGAAGCCCACATCGCCACCGTGCGACTGAACCGGCCGGAGAAGTTGAATGCCATGAACCTGGCCATGTGGCACGATATCCGCAGCGCATTCCGCTATGTGGACGACACGCCCGGAATCCGCGTCGCCGTGCTGGAAGCTGAAGGCAAGGCCTTCACGGCGGGCATCGATCTGCAGATGATGATGGGCCTGGGCCAGCAGATCCAGGACGACTGCGATGGCCGCATGCGCGAATCGCTGCGCCGCATCATCCTTGATCTGCAGGACACCCTGACCAGCCTGGAACGCTGCCGCAAGCCGGTACTGGCGGCAGTGCATGGCGCCTGCGTGGGCGGCGGCATCGACCTGATCACCTGCGCCGACATGCGCTACTGCTCGGCGGACGCCTGGTTCTCGATCAAGGAAATCGATATCGGCATGACGGCCGACGTAGGCACCTTGCAGCGCTTACCGCGCCTGGTCGGCGAAGGCATGGCGCGCGAACTGGCCTACACCGCGCGTAAAGTGGATGCGGCGGAAGCGAAGGAAATCCGCCTGGTCAACCGCGTATTCGAATCGCCGCAAGCGCTGCGTGAAGGCGTGCGCGCGATTGCCGCCGGAATTGCCGCCAAGGCTCCGCTGGCCGTGCGCGGCGTGAAAGAGATGATCACTTACGCGCGCGACCATTCGATTGCCGACGGCCTCAATTACAACGCCACCTGGAATGCGGCCATGCTGATGTCGGCCGACCTGCAGGAAGCCATGATGTCCGGCATGGCCAAGCGCGCGCCGGCGTTCAAGGACTGACAGGCATCCCGTCAGCGGCCAGCCTTGCCGGCCTTTTGCCGCTCCTCCCACTTTGCATGTTCACTGTCGTAAGTGGAAAACTCTTCGCGCCGGGCGCCTGCGGCTGCTGTCCTCCTTGCCCGGCAAGCCCGGTGCAATGTGGCGACGCCGCGTGCTGCTGCGGCTGGCCCTGGTCGCCACGGCCCTGCTCTTGCCGCTGCTTGCCGGGGCGATACTGTCGCACGCTGCAGTGGGCGAAACAGCTTTCATGGCCGGCGCCGCGCTGCTTTACCTTGCCTTCTGGTGCGGCGTGGCAGCCTGGGGGGCGGCGCTGGCGCGCAGCGCGGCAGCAGGTGCCGCATTATTGCTGGCCGCCTTCGTACTGTTCGCGCTGGTGCTGCCGACTGGCGTCAACGCCATGCTGGAACGCGCAGTGCCGGTCGTCCAGGGCGCGGAATTGGCGCTGGCGCAGCGCCAGGCCGTCCATACGGCATGGGACAAGCCGCGGGAAGAGACGATGCAGCGCTTCTTCCGCACGCATCCGGAGTGGAAAGATGCGGCGCCACTGCCGGAAGGATTCCACTGGAAATGGTATTACGCGATGCACCAGGCCGGGGATGACATGGTGTCGGGCCAGGCAGCGCTATACCGCCAGGCGCTATGGTCGCGCGAAGTATGGACGCGCAATGCAGGCCTGGTGCTGGCGGGGGTAAACGTGCAGGTTCTGCTGCACCGGCTGGCCGGCACCGACATGGAAGCGCGGCAGGCTTACCTGGATCGCGTCGCGGCCTACCACGAGCGTGTGCGACGCCACTTCTATCCTTACGTCTTCAATGACAAGCCCTTCGGCCCCGCGGACTTCGCACGCCTGCCGGTCTACTCGCCTGCGAGCGGGAACGGCATCCCGCCCTGGCCGCTGGCCGCAGCAACCCTGCTACTGGGCCTGCGCCAAACCGCCCGCGTAGCCGGCTAAGCCGCAAATCAAAATGTCCACCTTGGGGTCAGGAACGAATGTGGACATTTCTTGCAGCAATTACAGCTTGATGAAGTTCTCGCGGTAGTACTTCAGTTCTTCGATCGACTCGATGATGTCGGCCAGCGCGGTGTGTTTTTGGGCTTTCTTGAAACCGGCCACCATTTCCGGCTTCCAGCGGCGGCCCAACTCCTTCAGGGTCGAGACGTCGATATTGCGATAGTGGAAGAAGGCCTCGAGCTTCGGCATGTACTTGACCATGAAGCGGCGGTCCTGGCCGATGGTGTTGCCGCACATTGGCGATTTGCCGTTCGGCACCCATTGGCGCATGAAGGCGATCAACTCGGCTTCGGCCTGCGCTTCGCTCACAGTCGACGCTTTCACGCGGTCGATCAGGCCGGAGCGGCCGTGGGTGCCCTTGTTCCAGGCGTCCATCTTGTCCAGCGTCTGGTCCGACTGGTGAATCGCCAGCACCGGGCCTTCGGCCAGCACGTTCAGGTGCATGTCGGTGACCACCATTGCCACTTCAATAATGCGGTCGGTCTCAGGTTCCAGGCCGGTCATTTCCATATCGACCCACACCAGGTTCATCTCATTCGGGCGCTGTGGGCTGGCCGGGGTTGCTGGGGTGTCGTTCGCTTGTGACATAATTCTCTCTAAGACAATATAAGGCAGGATTAATCCGCCATTTTCTCACAGGCACAGAATGTATTCACACGCGTTTTCGTTTTTGTTCGTTGCTTTTTTAACATTAACCCTGGTGGTGCGCTTCTGGCTCGCCTCGCGCCATATCCGCCATGTGCTGCAAAACCGCGCCGCCGTGCCTGCCGATTTCGCAGAAAGAATCCCGCTGGCCGCCCACCAGAAGGCTGCTGATTACACCATTGAGCGCACCAAACTCGGGCTGCTCAGCATGATGGTGTCCAGCATTGCGCTGATCGGCTTTACCCTGCTCGGTGGCCTGCAATGGCTGTCGGCTACCCTGTTCAACGCCACTGGCGGCGGCATGACTTACCAGCTTGGCCTGATCATCGCCTTCGGCCTGGTGTCGGGCCTGATTGACCTGCCGCTGGATTACTACCGCCAGTTCACGCTGGAAGAGCGCTTCGGCTTCAACAAGATGAGCAAGCGCCTGTTCTTCATTGACCTGCTCAAAGGAGTGGGCATCGCTGGCGTGATCGGCCTGCCGCTGGTGTGGGTCATCCTGGTACTGATGGAAAAATCGGGCAGCCTGTGGTGGCTGTATGCCTGGTTCGTGTGGTGCGGCTTCCAGCTGCTGGTGATGGCGCTCTACCCTAACCTGATTGCACCGCTGTTCAACAAATTCACGCCGCTGGCCGACGAATCGCTGAAACAGCGTATCGAGGGCTTGATGAAGCGCGTCGGTTTCGCATCCAAGGGCTTGTTCGTGATGGACGGTTCCAAACGCAGCGCGCATGGCAATGCCTACTTCTCAGGTTTCGGTGCGGCCAAGCGCATCGTGTTCTACGACACCCTGGTATCCAGCCTGTCGCCGCAGGAGGTTGAAGCGGTGCTGGCGCATGAACTGGGCCACTTCAAGCTGAAACACATCATCAAGCGCATCGTGGTCATGTTCGGCCTGTCGCTTGGCTTCCTTGCCTTGCTGGGCTACCTGAAAGGCCAGCTCTGGTTCTACACCGGCCTGGGCGTGAACCCGATCATCGTGCCCGGCCAGGCCAACGACGCACTGGCGCTGCTGCTGTTCATGCTGGTGCTGCCGGTATTCACCTTCCTGTTTGGCCCATTGACCTCGCTCAGCTCGCGCAAGCACGAATTCGAGGCCGATGCCTTCGCCGCCAAGCATACCGACGCGCGCGACCTGGTGTCGGCGCTGGTCAAGATGTACGAGGATAATGCCTCGACCCTGACCCCTGATCCGCTGCACTCGGCCTTCTACGATTCGCACCCGCCCGCCAGCGTGCGGATCCGTCAACTCAATCTGGCGGTATCCCAATGACAGCGAATATCCACACCGCGGCCGATTTGCGCGCCCTGCGCTGCAGCCACCAGACGCAGGCCCTGGATGCAGCCGAAGCGCTGCGCCTGTGCCAGCTGCTCGATGGCTGGAGCATGGCCAGCGGCAAGCTGGTGAACACCTTCGGCTTCAACAACTACTACGAGACCATGGCTTTTGTGAATGCGCTGGCCTACATCTCCCATCGCGAAGACCATCACCCTGAGCTGGTGGTGGGCTACAAGACCTGCCAGGTGCGCTATGACACGCACTCGGTGAACGGCTTGTCGATCAACGATTTCATCTGCGCCTCCAAGGCCGATGCACTGGGCCAGGCATGAGCAAGGGAACCAAACGAACCGGCACCATCATCGCAGCCCACGGTCGCCACTACCTGGCGGAAGCGGAGGGCCAGCGCCTGCAATGCGTCACGCGCGGCAAGAAGACCAATGTGGCAGTGGGCGATTTCGTCGACCTGACCCTGACTTCGCCCGACCAGGCGGTGATCGACAAGATCCAGGAGCGCAAGACGCTGCTGTACCGCTCCGACCAGTACAAGTCCAAGCTGCTGGCAGCCAATGTAGACCAACTGTTCATCGTGGTCGCGACGGAACCAAGTTTCTCGGACGACCTGGTGTCGCGCGCCCTGGTGGCGGCGGAGGCGGCCGGCATCCACGTGCGCCTGCTGCTGAACAAGGTCGACGTGACCGAAATGCTGGAACATGCGCGCAAGCGCCTGCAGGTGTATTCGGCCATGGGCTATGAGGTGATCGAAGTGTCGGCTACCGGCCAGCCGGAGCAGACCGGCGCCACCCTGGCGCCGCTGCTGCAGGGGCACTCCTCGATCCTGATCGGCCAGTCCGGCATGGGCAAATCGTCCCTGATCAACATCCTGGTGCCGGACGCCGATATCGCCACCCGCGAAATCAGCGAGGCGCTGGATACCGGCAAGCACACCACGACCTTCACCCGCCTGTACCACGTGGGCCCCGATTCAAGTGTGATCGATTCGCCGGGCTTCCAGGAATTCGGCCTGTACCACCTGAGCGAAGGCATGCTGGAACGGGCCTTCCGCGATTTCCAGCCCTATCTGGGCGCCTGCCGGTTCTACAACTGCCGGCACCTGAGCGAGCCGCAATGCGCGGTACTGGAGGCTGTCGGCGAAGGCAAGATCGCGAAAATGCGGCATACGCTGTACGGCCAGCTGTTGCACGAGTCCTCGCAAACGCTTTATTGACGGGACGCCGATGCAGCTTCTGTTTGCCGATGACGATGCGGTTGCGCAGTGGGAGCTTGAGCTCCTGCCCCTGCGTGGCGTTATGCGGCTTCCAGTGCTGCTGCCGCTGGCCTGGCATTTGCGGCAACGCGACGGCAAGCGCGCGCAGGAACTGGCGCGCGAAGCGGCTGCCCTGGCGTCCGCCGCCCAGTTGCCGGATATTGCGCGCGCCGGCCTGGAAGCGCGCCTGCTCCTGGTGGACGCTGAAATCCGCTGGCTGCTCGGCGAACTCGATGTCGCCTGGGCCCTGGCGGCCCGCGCCATGGAGGCATTCGAAACCCATAACGACTGCATCGGCCGCGCCGACACCCATTGGCTGAAAGCGTGGATCTCCGTCGACCGCGGCAACCACGGCCAGCGCGATGCGGAACTGGAGGCGTGTTCGCTCTGGGCCCATCAGGCCGGCGACCAGCAGCGCGCCACCATCGCCGATGCGGTCCAGGCGCGCTGGGCGGCCTTGCGCGACCTGCACGCCGCCACCGAGCGCTGGGGTTCGCGCTTCGACCTTGCCGAAGATGTGGCGCCCAGCGTCGATTGCTGGATCAACGATTTCTTCGCCATCGCCGCCAGCCAGGCCGGCGACATCGGCAATTCCGCCGGCTTTTACATCCGCAGCCATGAGGCGGCGCTGGAAACGGGCCAGGTCCGCGCCGCCGCCACCGCCGCCATCAATATCGCCGAGAAGTTTTCGCAATTGAACGACCACCACTCCGGCCTGGAGTGGATGCAGCGTGCCATGGAGCTGGCCAAGCCCACCGGCTGGCCGCGCAGCATCGGCTCCTGCCTGGTGCACACGGCCGATATCGTGCGCCGCCTGGGCCGCCTCGACGCGGCGGAAGACTTGCTGCGCGAAGCGCTGGTGATCCTGGCGCCGCAGGCGAACGGGCGCACCTACGCGATCGCCCTGCAGCACCTGGGCGAACTGTGCCTGGACAAGAAGGATTATGGCGAAGCGCTGGACGCCTTCCAGCGCCTGTCGGAGCGCGCCGAGGCCCTGCAGCAGGGCGACTTCAAGATCGTGGCCCTGCGCGGCCAGGCCCACGCCCTTTGCTACCTCAATCGTTCGCTGGAAGCGCTGGACATGGCGCAGCTGGCGGTGGAGCGCGCCGCGCGCCACCACAATGCCTTCCACCACGTGGCCGCGCTGCGCGTGCTGGCACTGATCCACGGCCAGCTCCAGCTGTCGGCGCCGCCCGGCATGGAGGCGCCGAACGCGCGCCTGCACTACCTGCACAAGGCGCTGGAAGCGGCGCAGACCATCAAGGGCTACACGGTGCCGGGCGACCTGTATGACGCACTGGGCGCCGAGTATGCGCGCCTGGGCGACTTTGCCCGCGCGTATGAAATGGCGACTGCCGCCAGCGCCGCGCGCGAAAAGACCCATACACTGGAAGCCACCAGCCGCGCCATCGCCATGCAGGTGCACCACCAGACCGAGCAGGCGCGCGCGGAAGGCCTGCACCACCGCGAGCTGGCCATGTCCGAGGCACGCCGCGCCGAAGTGCTGCAGCAGACCAGCAAATTGCTGGAACGCCTGTCCGCCATCGGCCAGGAAATCACGACCCACCTCGATGCGGGCGCCGTGTTCCAGGCACTGGACCGCCACACCCACGCCCTGCTGTCGGCCAATACTTTCGCGGTCTACCTGGTCGACCCGGCGGGCCGCCAACTGGAACGCGCTTTCGGCGTGGAAGCGGGCCAGGCCCTGCCCCGCAACGCGATTCCGCTGGTGCACCCCAGTGCCTACACCGCGCAATGCCTGCGCGAGCGGCGCGAGGTGTACATCGACCAGATCCCGGCTGAGCGCGACAGCACGGTGACACCCGGCACGGCAGCCAGCCGCAGCGCGCTGTACGTGCCGTTGCTGGTGGGCGAACGGGCGCTGGGCGTGATGACGGTGCAAGCGATGCACGCCAACGCCTACGGTGAACGGGAGCGCCTGATTTTCCGCACGCTGTGCGCGTATGGCGCCATCGCCCTGGATAACGCGCTCGCCTACCGGCAGCTGCAGGAGGCCCAGTCGCAACTGGTGTCGCAGCAAAAACTGGCGGCCCTGGGCGCGCTGATGGCCGGCGTGGCGCACGAATTGAATACGCCGATCGGCAACAGCCTGCTGATTGCCAGTACGCTGGAGCAGAAAACCACCGAACTGGAAGAGGTGGTCAACGGCCGCGGGCTGCGCAAGTCCGAACTGCTGGCCTTCATCGACGATGCGCGTACCGCTTCCACCCTGGTGATGCGCGGCCTGCACAGCGCCGCCGACCTGGTGTCGAGCTTCAAGCAGGTGGCGGTCGACCGCACCACCGAGCAGCGGCGCATCTTCAACCTGCACCAGGTGACGCATGAAGTGGTGGCCACGGTGATGAACCGCATCCGCAAGGACGGCCACCAGATCGAATTCGAGGTGCCGGAGCTGATCATGCTGGACAGCTACCCCGGCCCCTTCGGCCAGGTCATCACCAACCTGATCAACAACGCCCTGCTGCACGCCTTCGACAGGCGCGAAGGCGGCCAGCTGCACCTGGCGGCGGCGACGCCGCAGGAAGGGCGCGTGCTAATATCGTTCACTGACAACGGCGGCGGCATCGCGCCGGAGAACCTGACGCGCATATTCGACCCGTTTTTCACCACCAAACTGGGGCAAGGCGGCTCGGGGCTGGGGTTATCGATCAGTTACAACATCGTCACTTCCCTGCTGGGCGGCCAGATCGCCGTCGACAGCGGCGCCACAGGCACCACGTTCACGCTGGACCTGCCGTTATCGGCGCCGCGGCATGACCCCGAACGCCCGGCCACGATTTATTGAAATGCCCGTATAATCTTTAGTCCACCGCAGCAAAACTTTGCAAAGATGTCTATACCACCTAAAAGCATCAAGCACTATCTCCAGTTCAACGACCTGACCCTGGAGGAGTACGAATATGTGATCGCCCGCGCAGCGGAAATCAAGCGCAAGTTCAAGGCCTACGAGATTTACCACCCGCTGATCGACCGCACCCTGGTCATGGTGTTCGACAAGAACTCGACCCGTACCCGCCTGTCCTTCGAGGCCGGCATGCACCAGCTGGGCGGCGCTGCGATCTACCTGAATACCCGCGATTCCCAGCTGGGCCGCGGCGAGCCGGTGGAAGACGCGGGCCAGGTCATGTCCCGCATGTGCGACATCATCATGGTGCGCACCTTCGGCCAGGACATCATCGAGCGTTTCGCAGCCCATTCGCGCGTGCCGGTGATTAACGGCCTGACCAACGAACACCATCCATGCCAGGTCTTTGCCGACATCTTCACCTTTATCGAGCATCGCGGCTCGATCAAGGGCAAGGTCGTGGCCTGGGTGGGTGATGCCAACAATATGCTGTACTCCTGGCTGCAGGCGGCCGAAGTGTTCGGTTTCCACGTCAATGTCTCTACGCCGCACGGCTACGACATGGACATGTCGCTGGTATCGACCGACCGCTACACCTTCTTCGCCAACCCGTCCGATGCCTGCGAAGGCGCAGACCTGGTCAACACCGACGTCTGGACCTCGATGGGCTACGAAGAGGAAAACGCCGCCCGCCTGAAGGCCTTCGACGGCTGGATCGTCGATTCCGCCAAGATGTCCCGCGCCAAGCCGGAAGCCCTGTTCATGCACTGCCTGCCGGCCCACCGCGGCGAAGAAGTCGCGGCCGAAGTCATCGACGGCCCGCAATCCGTGGTCTGGGACGAAGCGGAAAACCGCCTGCACGTGCAGAAGGCCCTGATCGAATATCTCTTGCTCGGCAAGATCGCCTCCGAACACCCAACTGACTGAGAAAACCATGAGTGACGTTAAAAAAGTAGTCCTCGCCTACTCCGGCGGCCTGGACACCTCCGTGATCCTGAAATGGCTGCAGGACAACTACCACTGCGAGATCGTGACCTTCACCGCCGACCTGGGCCAGGGTGAAGAGCTGGAGCCGGCACGCGCCAAGGCGCTGAAGTTCGGCATCAAGCCTGAGAACATCTTCATCGACGACGTGCGCGAAGAGTTCGTGCGCGACTTCGTGTTCCCTATGTTCCGCGCCAACACCGTGTACGAAGGCGAATACCTGCTGGGCACCTCGATCGCGCGTCCGCTGATCGCCAAACGCCTGATCGAAATCGCCAACCAGACCGGCGCCGACGCCATCTCGCACGGCGCCACCGGCAAAGGCAACGACCAGGTCCGCTTCGAACTGGGCGCCTATGCGCTGAAGCCGGGCGTGCGCGTGATCGCTCCATGGCGCGAGTGGGACCTGCTGTCGCGCGAAAAGCTGCTGAAATACGCGGAAGACGCCGGCATCGCCGTCGACATGAAGCACAAGAACGGCGGCGCGCCATACTCGATGGATGCCAACCTGCTGCACATCTCCTTCGAAGGGCGCCACCTGGAAAACCCAAGCGCCGAAGCCGAAGAATCGATGTGGCGCTGGACCGTCAGCCCGGAAGCGGCGCCGGACCAGCCGGAGTACCTGGACATCGAATTCGAAAAGGGCGACATCGTGGCCCTGAACGGCAGCCGCATGTCGCCTGCCACCGTGCTGACTGAGCTGAACCGCCTGGGCGGCAAGCACGGCATCGGCCGCCTGGACCTGGTGGAAAACCGCTACGTCGGCATGAAGTCGCGCGGCTGCTACGAAACCCCTGGCGGCACCATCATGCTGAAGGCGCACCGCGCCATCGAGTCGATCACCCTGGACCGCGAAGTGGCCCACCTGAAGGACGACCTGATGCCGCGCTACGCTTCGCTGATTTACAACGGCTACTGGTGGGCGCCGGAGCGCGTTGCGCTGCAAACCCTGATCGACCACACCCAGGCAACCGTGAACGGCTGGGTACGCGTCAAGCTGTACAAGGGCAATGTGATCGTGGTGGCCCGCGATTCGAAGACCGATTCGCTGTTCGACCAGACCATCGCCACCTTCGACGAGGACGGCGGCGCCTACAACCAGGCCGACGCCGGCGGCTTCATCAAGCTCAACGCGCTGCGCATGCGCATCGCCGCCAACGCACGCAATAAGCGCGGCCAGTAAGCTGCTCCCCCGCTTCGCCAAGACGGGCCGCTTTGCGCGGCCCGTTTTTTTTGCTACATTGCCTTGGAAGAAAGCCCCTCGTCCCCGGAGACCAGCGCATGAATAATCTAAGTATTAAAAATAAACTGTACATCGGCTTCGGCAGCATAGTGGCAATCATCTTGCTACTGTTGGTCCTGGCCTATAACAATTTCGCCAGCCTGACCGATGCGAACAGGTGGGACAGGCACACGATGGAAGTGCTGATCGAGCTTGACCGGATCAACAGCGTATCGTTGCAGATCCAGGTCGATGCGCGCGGCTACATCCTCACCGGCAGCGAGTCCTTGATCGCCAGCGAGCGCGAAAACGGGGAACTGCTGAAGCAGCATGTCGTGAAAGCGGTCCAGCTTACCGCCGATAACCCGCAGCAGAACGAGCGTTTGAAGCGCGCGCAGGCTTTATTGGCCACCTGGGCCGACGTCAACATCCGGCGCCAGATCGACAAGCGGCGCGCGCTTGGCGAAACCAAGGGCGCGGCTGAAGTCCTGGGGCAGTCCTCGGAACTGAAGGAAGCCGGCGCGATTGTCAACAGCGCGCGCGAGCTGCTGGAGCAGGCTGCCGAGGAAGAGCGCCGCCTGTTGGCGGAACGCAGCACCAAGGCAGTCGACCTGCACACCAGCCAGAATAACCTGATCATTGGCGGCGGCGCCGCCGTGGTCGTGCTTTCGCTGCTGATCTCCTATACGCTCGGCCGCGCGATCCTGGGACCGTTGAGCAACCTGACCGCAGCGCTGGCCCGCCTGGGCAGCGGCGATCAGGCGGCACGCACGGAGGTGACCTCCGGCGATGAACTGGGCAAGGTCAGCGAGGATTTCAACAAGATGGCCCAGCAACTGCAGGATTCGAGCCAGCGCGAGGTGGAGCAGACCAACCAGTTGCGCGCAAAAGTCGACGCCCTGCTTGAATCCGTGTCGCGCGCGGCCGGCGGCGACATGACCGGCAAGATCACCGTCACCGGCGACGATGCGATCGGCCAGCTCGGCGAAGGCCTGCAGCGCATGTTCGACAACCTGCGCCAGTTGCTGAACAACGTGCAGAAAGCCGGCATCCAGGTCACCACCTCGGCTACCGAGATTGCTGCCTCGGCCAAGCAGCAGGAAGCAACCGGCGTCGAACAGGCGCAGACTTCGGTGGAAGTGCTGAGCACGACCAAGGAGATTTCTTCGAACACTGCGCAGCTCCTGAAAACCATGGAAGATGCGACTGCGGTAGCCGACTACACGACCAGCGCCACGTCCGAAGCGCAAGGCAACCTGCGCCGCATGGACCAGACCATGCAAAACATGGTCAACGCCACCGACTCGATCAATGCCAAGCTGGCGGCCTTGTCGGAAAAGGCTTCCAACATCAACTCCGTGCTGACCACCATTACCAAGGTGGCCGACCAGACCAATATCCTGTCGCTGAATGCCGCCATCGAGGCCGAGAAGGCCGGTGAAGCAGGACGCGGCTTCTCGGTGGTGGCAACTGAGATCCGGCGCCTGGCCGACCAGACCTCGGTGTCGACCTGGGATATCGAACAGATGCTGAAGGAAATGCAGTCGGCCGTCTCGGCCAGCGTGATGGGCATGGACAAGTTCTCGGAAGAGATCCGCCGCAGCGTGGGCGAAGTACGCCAGGTGACCGACCAGTTGTCGGGCGTGATGGACCAGGTGCAGAAGCTGGCGCCGCAATTCGACGCCGTGCTGCAAGGCATGCAGGCGCAGGCGGTCGGGGCGCAGCAGATCACCGAGACCATGATGCAGCTGAACGATGCCACGCAGCAGACCGTTGAGTCGCTGAAGGCTACCAGCGAAGCCGTGCACCAGCTGCAATATGCGGCCGGCGACCTGCAATCGAGCGTCTCCACTTTCGCCGTGAACGCATGAGAGTATTAGTCTTCCACATTGGCGCCGACCGCTACGGCCTTCCGTTGCGGCAGGTGCGGCGCGTGCTGCCCTTGCTGGAGCTGAAGGGTATTCCGCTGGCGCCGGACTGTGTGGCGGGCTTGCTCAACCTGCACGGCGACCCGATGCCGGTGATCGACCTGTCGCGCATCAGCGGCGGCGCGCCGGCGCGCCAGCATTTCGACACCCGCATCGTACTGGTCGATTACACGGCGCCCGGTGGCAAGGTGTACGCGCTGGGGCTGATGGCCGAGCGCGTACAGGGCGTGCAGGACGTTTCGACGCAGGACCTGGCGCCAAGCGGCGTGCAGGGTGCTCCTTTCCTGGGCCGCGTGGCTGGCGATGCGAAAGGCCTGGTGCAACTGGTCGAGGTGAACGACCTGCTGCCGGCCGAGTTGCGGGCGCGCCTGTTCCCGGCGCAGGCTGAAGCCATATGAATGTGCTTTCCACATTGCGCCGCCTGACCGGCATGAACCTGGCCCGCAGCACGGTCGAACAGGCGGTGAAGCGGCGCATGCAGGCCACTGGCGAAACGGTGCGCAAGGCTTATGCCGACCAGCTTGGCGAGGCGGAGCTGCGCGAGCTGGTGGAACTGGTGGTGGTGCCGGAGTCCTGGCTGTTCCGCGATCCGCAAGCGTTTGCAGCGGCGGCCGCGTTCGTGCGCCAGCGGCTGGCCGAAGGGGCCAAAGTCGTACGCATCCTGTCCGTGCCCTGTGCCGGCGGCGAGGAGCCTTATTCCATGGCGATGGCCTTGTGCGATGCTGGCGTAAAACCACAATCGTTCGTGATCGACGCCGTGGATATCAGCGCAGCCTGCATTGCGCGCGCCGAAGCGGGCATATTCGGGCGCAACGCTTTTCGCGGCCAGGATTTGTCGTTCCGCGAGCGCTATTTCACCTGCTCCGGCGACGATGAACTGTACCGCATCAACGATGCGCTGCGGGCGCGCATCCGCTTCGGCCGGGGCAGCATACTGGAAGGCGAGCTTGGCTCGGCGCGCCAGTACGACGTCATTTTCTGCCGCAACCTGCTGATCTATTTCGATGAGCAGACCACCACCGCCGCCATCGAGCGCCTGTCGGAGCACCTGTCCAGTGACGGCATGATCCTGGCGGGGTACGCGGAGGTGCCGTCTTTCGTCCGCCACGGCTTTTCGCCCCTCCCGCACCGCCAGGCATTCGCCCTGCGCAAGGACATCAAGCGGCCTGGCGCCCCTGCCCGCGCCGCCCTGCCCGCCGGCGCCGATCGCACGCAACGCCCCGCGGGCCAAGCCGCCGTCCCGTCCGGCGCCCGGCAGCACCCGGCGGCCGCGCCTGGCGCTGCACGCCCCAGCGTCCGGCCCAGCGGCACCGCGCCGGCCGCGCCAGCCGCTACACCGCCGATGGCCGCCGCCGGCGACCAGTCCCTGCTCGCGCATGCGCGCAAGCTGGCCGACGCCGGAAAACCGCAGGAAGCCGCCGCCGCCTGCCGCGAATTCCTCGCCCGGCAGCCCGAATCGGCCGACGCTTATTTCATCCTCGGCGTGCTGGCAGAAACTGCCGGCAAACCAGGCGACGCCGAAACGCACCTGAAACGCTGCATCTACCTGCAGCCGGACCATTACGAAGCCCTGTGCCACCTGGCCCTGCTGCAAGAGCAAGGCGGCAACAGCAGCGCCGCCGCCACGCTGAAGGCACGTGCGGCGCGCGCCTTCCAGCGCCAGCAGCCATAGTGATAGCCGACGAGAACAAATGACTGACCAAATCCAAGACCTGGACGCCTGCTGGAACCGAATCGGCATCGCCGGCGACCATAGCTGCGAAGTCCTCGACAAGGCAGTCCACTGCCGCAATTGCGGGGTGTACGCCGATGCGGCGCTGCGCAACCTGCAGCGCCCGGTCAATCCCGGCTACCTGCGCGAATGGGCGGAACACTTCCGCGCCCCGCAGGACGCAGGCGCGCGCCACGACAGCTCCTGCGTCGCCTTCCGCATTGGCCGTGAATGGCTCGCCCTGCCGACCCATATGTTCCAGCAAATTGCGCCGAAAGCCATTCCGCACCGCCTGCCCCACCGCGACGCACGCGGCTTGCGCGGCGTGGTGAACGCAGGTGGCAAGCTGTATCCCTGCATCTCCCTTGCCGAATTGCTGGGAGTCGACGAATCCGGCGGCGAGGCGAGCGCCGGCCGCCATACCTTCGCCCGCATGCTGCTGGTGCAATGGGAAAGCCAGGTGTACGCCATGCCAGTGGCCGAACTGCACGGCATCATCCGCTATTCCGCCGGCGACCTGAAAGCGCCGGCCGCCACCATCAACAAGGGCATTCAGCGTTACCTGGCCGGCGTACTGCCGCACCAGGACATGCAGGTCGGCTGCCTGGACGATAGCCTGCTCGGCTACCAACTCGCGAGGACCTTGCGATGAGCGACAAGAAGGACGACCTGAGCCAGTTCTCCATGCTCGACCTGTTCCGTATGGAGGCCGACAGCCAGACCCAGATCCTGACCGACGGCCTGCTTGCCTTCGAGCGCCAAAACGACCCGGCCGCCGTTGAATCCATGATGCGCGCCGCGCATTCGATCAAGGGCGCCGCGTCCATCGTCGGGCTGGAGATGATCGTGCAGCTTGCGCACGGCATGGAGGACGCGTTCCTCGCCGCCCAGGCGGGCAAACTCAAACTGGCGCCGAACCGGGTCGACGCCCTGCTGGCGGGGGTCGACCTGATCGTGCAGTGCTCGCGCGTCAACGGCGACCTCGATGCGTGGCTGGCAGCCAACAGCGCCCAGGTCAGCAAAACCATGAATGATGTGCAGGGCATTGCTTTCCTGCCGGAGCCGGTGCTGCTGCCGCCCATAGCCTTTGCACCGGCTGCGCCGGCGCCGGCCGAGGCGCCGGTTCTTGCGCTGGAAGCCGCGCCGGCCGACGCGGTTGCCGAACAGCCGGTCCCGGGCCGCAGCCTGCCGCCGATGAAAAACGCGCAAAATTTCGACCGCCTGCTCGCGCTGGCGAGCGAAGCGCGCATCAACGCCCACCAGCTGCATCCGCTGATCCAGGGCATGCAGCGTTATAAGCGCAACCAGGCCGCCCTGTTCGCGGTACTGGAAGAGGTGATGGAAGCGGCCTCCCACAGCAGCGACCCGACACTGAAGGAAAAGGCCCTGCTGGCGATCCAGAAAAGCCAGCCGCTCAAGCAGTTCATGCTGGAGCACATCACCGACATGGAAAGCTACGAACGCCGCCTGCTGACGGGTTCGGAAAACATGGTCGATGAAGTACTGTCGCTGCGCATGCGCCCCTTCCGCGACGGCATCCAGCACTTTCCGCGCATGGTGCGCGACCTGGCCCGCAACCTGGGCAAGGATGTGGTGCTGCAGGTGGAAGGCGAAGACACCCTGGTCGACCGCGACATCCTGCTGCGCATCGAGGGCCCGCTGAACCACATGCTGCGCAACGCCGTCGACCACGGCATGGAGACTGCGCAGGAACGGCTTGCAGCCGGCAAGCCGGCTACCGGCACCATCGTGCTGGAGGCGCGCCACCGTGCCGGCATGCTGAATATTGAACTCAGCGACGACGGCCGTGGAGTCGACCCGGAAAAAATCCGCCGCAGCATCATCGAGCGCAAGATGGCCACCGAACAGATGGTGGCCGTCATGTCGCATGCGGAGCTGATGGAATTCCTGTTCCTGCCCGCCTTCAGCCTGAAAGGCGGCATTACCGAGATTTCCGGCCGCGGCGTGGGCCTGGACATCGTGCACGACACCATCCGCCAGCAAAACGGCACGGTGCGCATCGAATCCGAAATGGGCAAGGGTTTCCGCACCTCGATCACGCTGCCGCTCACACAGTCGATCGTGCGCGCCCTGGTGGTGGACGTCAAAGGCGAAGCCTACGCCGTCCCCATCGTCAAGGTGGAACGCGTCCTGATGGTGCCGCAAGGCGCCGTGCACACCCTGGAAAACAAACAGTTCTTCGACCATGGCGGCGAGCACCTGGGCCTGGTGGCTGCCGCCCAGGTGCTGCAACTGGGCGACATGGCGCATGCCGAGGAAATGCCGGTGGTGGTGATCGGCGGCAGCGCGCGCCGCTATGCCCTGGTCGTGGACAAGATCCGCGGCGAAGAAAGCCTGGCAGTACAAGCCATTGACCCGATTTTCGGCAAGATGCGCGATATTTCCGCCGCCGCCTTGCTGGATGACGGCGAGCCGGTGCTGATCCTGGACGTACCCGACCTGTTGCTTTCGGTCGAAAAGCTGCTGGAAGAAGGCGGCCTGCATCAACTTGCGCGCGCAGACCACGCCGGACGGCGTAGAATGAAACGCATCCTTGTCGTGGACGATTCGCTTACAGTGCGCGAAATGGAGCGTAAACTGCTCGCCGGGCGCGGTTTTGAAGTGGACATCGCCATCGACGGCATCGATGGCTGGAACGTGGTGCGCAGCGGCGATTACGACCTGGTCATCACCGACGTCGACATGCCGCGCATGGATGGCATCGAACTGGTCACCCTGATCAAGAAAGACCTGCACTTGCATAAGCTGCCCGTCATGATCGTCTCCTACAAAGACCGGCCGGAAGACCGCGCACGCGGCCTGGCCGCGGGGGCGGACTATTACCTGACCAAGGGCAGCTTCCACGACGAGACGCTGCTTGACGCAGTGTCCGACCTGATAGGCGACGCGTACCGATGAGGATAGGGATTGCCAACGACGTGCCGATGGCGGCAGAGGCGCTGCGGCGCGTGGTCGCCAGCACGCAGGAACACCAGGTTGCATGGATCGCCCGCACCGGTCTCGAAGCGGTATATAAATGCGCCACCGACCGTCCGGACCTGGTCCTGATGGACCTCAATATGCCGGAACTGGACGGGGTCGAAGCGACGCGCCGCATCATGGAGGAATGCCCGTGCGCCATCCTGGTGGTAACCGGGCGCCCGCAGGACAATGTCAACCAGGTGTTCCGCGCCCTGGGCGCGGGGGCGCTCGACGTGACGGCCACCCCGGTGCTGCAGGGGAAACAAGGCGGCGACGCCGAACTGCTGCACAAGATCAAGACCATGGACAAGTTGATCCGCCACAGCGGCGGCAACCAGTCCATGCCGCCGCGCCGCAACGCGGCCTTGCCGGTTTCGCGCGAAGTATCCCTCGACACCATGGTGGCAATCGGCGCCTCGACCGGCGGTCCAATGGCCGTAGCGCGCATCCTTGCCGGCTGGACCCCGCCGCCCAATTGCGCCGTCGTCGTGGTACAACATATCGACGAGAATTTTGCCGACCATTTTGCCAAATGGCTGTCGGAACAGCTCGCGGTGCCGGTGCGCGCAATCGAAAACCGCACTGCCCTGCAGGGTGGTATCGTCATGGTCGCAAAAAGCAACGACCACCTGGTACTGGATGAAAAGTACCAACTGGGTTACGATGCCAACCCGAAGGATTACGCCTACCGGCCTTCGGTCGACGTGTTTTTCAACTGCGTGGCACAGCACTGGAAAGGCGACGCAGTCGGCGTGCTGCTGACCGGCATGGGGCGCGATGGCGCCGAAGGCATGCTGGCGCTGCGCCGCGCGGGCAAGAACACCATTGCCCAGGACCAGGCCAGCTGCGCGGTATATGGCATGCCGCGCGCCGCGATCGAACTGGATGCGGCGCAAACCATCCTGCCTCTTGATAAGATCGGCCCATTCCTGCGAAGCACGATCGGAGGCAAACTGATTTAAAGGAAAGCGATGCCCGACGTACTCACCTTGAACCTGGAAACCGAGCCAAGCCTGACCCACTTCAAGGTGCGCGTGCTGCTGGTTGACGACCAGTTGATCATTGCGGAAGCGGTGCGGCGCATGCTGGCCGACCAGGACGACATCGAATTCCATTTCACCACCGACGCGCGGGAAGCGATCGCCTGCGCCAACTCGCTGCAGCCGACCGTGATCCTGCAGGACCTGGTGATGCCGGAAGTGGACGGCTTTGAACTGATCCGCCGTTTCCGCGCCGAGGAGATGCTGGCGCATGTGCCGATCATCGTGTTGTCGGCCCGCGAAGACCCCAAGCTGAAAGCACACGGCTTTGCCGTCGGCGCCAACGACTACCTGGTCAAGCTGCCCGACAAGCTG
Source organism: Duganella sp. Root198D2 (assembly GCF_001428585.1). NCBI lineage: Bacteria > Pseudomonadati > Pseudomonadota > Betaproteobacteria > Burkholderiales > Oxalobacteraceae > Duganella > Duganella sp. Root198D2. The sequence goes on from NZ_LMIC01000006.1 coordinate 146,802, forward strand.
GAATTACTGGCGCGCGTGCGCCATCACTCGAATGCCCACATCCACCGCCTGCAGCGCGACCAGGCATTCCGCTTCCTGCGCGAGAGCCAGCAAAAACTCGCAGCGGCCAATGTGGAACTGCAAAAGCTGGCAGCGCTCGACCCCCTGACAGGCATTTCCAACCGCCGCCGTTTCGATGAAACCCTGGTGCTGGAATGGCAGCGCGGCCAGCGCGACAAGACACCCTTGTCGCTGCTGATGGTGGACGTCGACTTCTTCAAGCAATACAACGACAGCTACGGCCACCCGGCCGGCGACCTGGCGCTGAAGAAAGTGGCCGCGGTGATGACCGAAAACCTGAAGCGCCCGGCCGACCTGGTCACGCGCTACGGCGGCGAGGAGTTCGCCATCATCCTGCCCGAGACCGACAACGCCGGCGCCATGAACGTCGCCAGCGCCTGCCTGCGCCAGTTGGAGAAGCTGGAGATCGAGAACGCCAACGCCCTGCCCTACGGCGTACTGACCATGTCAATCGGCGTGCGGACGGTCGTACCGAGCAAGCAATCAACGTGGAGCGAACTGGTAGCAGCCTCCGACCGCGCCCTCTACGCCGCCAAAGCCGGCGGCCGCAACCGCGTCGTCAACGCCGAGTGAAATGTCCACTTCCGTTCCTGACCCCAAAGTGGACATTTTTAAATGAAGACTGGCTCGGGTTCGAGCGCTACGCCGTAGCGCTGGGCCACGTCGGCCTGGATGGCGGCGGCCAGCGCCTGTACTTCGGCGCCGGTGGCGCCGCCGTTGTTCACCAGCACCAGGGCCTGTTTCGGATAAACGCCCGCCGCGCCCATCGACTTGCCTTTCCAGCCGCATTGGTCGATCAGCCAGCCCGCCGCGAGTTTTTCGCTGCCGTCCGGCTGCCTGTGGTGCACCAGGGTCGGGAATTTCTCCAGCAGTTGCGCGCATTGTTCGGCGCTGACCACGGGATTCTTGAAAAAACTGCCGGCATTGCCGATGTCCGCCGGGTCGGGCAGCTTGCGGCGGCGGATGGCGATCACGGTATCCGCCACCTGCTGCGCCGTCGGCGCGGCCAGGCCCTGCTGCGCCACGGCGTTGGCCAGCTCGGCGTAGCGCAGGTTCGCCTGCCAGGCGCGCGGCAGTGCAAAGCTCACCTCCAGGATGATCAGCCCGCGGCCTTCGTGTTTGAACACGCTGTCGCGGTAGGCGAAGCGGCAGTCGGCGCCGTCCATCACCCGGACTTCGCCGCTGGCCGGGTCGAATGCGGTCAGCGACAGGAAGAACTCCTTGGTTTCCGCCCCATATGCCCCAATGTTCTGGATCGGGGCTGCACCCACGGTGCCCGGGATCAGCGACAGGTTTTCCAGGCCGCCAACGCCTTGCGCCAGGGTCCATTGCACGAAGTTGTGCCAGGTTTCGCCGGCGGCAGCGCGCACGTGGTGGTGGCTCGGGGTACCGGACAGGATGTCGCGGCCTTCTAGCGCAATATGCAGTACCAGGCCTGGAAAATCGCGCGTCAGCAGCAGGTTGCTGCCGCCGCCCAGCACCAGGCGCGGCATGGCAGCCAGTTGCGGATCGGCCAGGGCGCTGCGCAACAGTTCCACCGATGTCACGCGCAGGTAATGTTTGGCGCGTACATCAATACTGAATGTATTTAAATGCTTCAGTGGGTAGTCGTGCTGGAGAAAATCGGGGAAAGGCATGGGCAGATCAAGTTTTTGCTCGGTTATAGTGCAATTATGACAAAAACGACCGAGCGTTCGCTTGTTTGTCCGTTAAAATATCGCTTCTTTTGAATCCGCCCCTTGGGCGGGTGCTTCATTGTAAAGGAAAGAATATGCCATCGTTTGACGTAGTATCCGAAGCGGACATGATCGAGGTGCGCAACGCCGTCGACCAGAGCAACAAGGAAATCTCCACCCGTTTCGACTTCAAAGGCAGCGATGCGCGCGTAGAACAAAAAGAAAACGACCTGACGGCATTCGCCGATTCGGAGTTCCAGCTTAGCCAGGTCCGCGACGTGCTGACCAACAAGCTGGCCAAACGCAAGGTCGACGTGCGCTTCCTCGACGAAGGCAAAGTAGAGAAGATTGGTGGGGACAAAGTCAAGCAGGTCATCAAGGTGAAGAACGGTCTCGATTCCGAGACCGCCAAGAAGATCACCAAGGTAATCAAGGAAAGCAAGATGAAGGTCCAGGCCAGCATCCAGGGCGAGTCCGTGCGCGTAACTGGCGCCAAACGCGACGACCTGCAGGCTGCAATGCAGCTGCTGCGCAAGGACGTGCCGGACACGCCACTGGAATTCAATAATTTCCGCGATTGATCGAAGGACTGTAATGAAACGTGTTGACGATTTCCGCCTCAAACTTGGCGACAAAGAGTATGTGCCAATCATGATCGGCGGGATGGGCGTGGATATTTCCACGACCGAACTGGCGCTGGAAGCAGCGCGCCTTGGCGGCATCGGCCATATTTCCGATGCGATGGTGGAGGATGTTTCGGACCGCAAGTTCGACACCACCTTCGTCAAGGACAAGACCCGCCTGTACAAGCACAACATCAATAATATGGACAAGTCCGAGGTGCAGTTCGACCTGGGACGCCTGGCCGAAGCCCAGCGCCGCCATATCGGCGACACCATGCAGCGCAAGGAAGGCCCCGGCCTGATCTTCGTGAACTGCATGGAAAAGCTGACCATGAACGGCCCGAAGGAAACCCTGCGCACGCGCCTGAACGCGGCGCTGGATGCGGGCATCGACGGTATCACCCTGTCGGCCGGCCTGCACTTCGGCTCCTTCGCCCTGATGGCCGACCACCCGCGCTTCCGTGAAGCGAAGCTGGGCATCATCGTGTCGTCCGTGCGTGCCCTGCAGATCTTCCTGCGCAAGAACCAGAAGCTGAACCGCCTGCCCGACTACGTGATCGTGGAAGGCCCGCTGGCCGGCGGCCACCTGGGTTTTGGCCTGGAAGACTGGAAGGACTTCGACCTGCACCAGATCGTGCAGGAGATCCTGGACTACATGAAGGGGGAAAACCTGGACGTGCCGGTGATTGCCGCAGGCGGCGTGTTCACCGGCAGCGATGCCGTGTCCTTCCTCGAGATGGGGGCGGCTGGCGTACAGGTGGCAACCCGCTTTACCGTGACCCGGGAATGCGGCCTGCCTGAAGACGTGAAGCAGGAATACTTCAAGGCCAGCGAAGAAGACATCATCGTCAACGGCGTGTCGCCGACCGGCTATCCGATGCGCATGCTGAAGAACACCCCTGCTATCGGCGCCGGCATCCGTCCCGGCTGCGAATCCTACGGCTACCTGCTCGATGCAAGCGGCAACTGCGCCTACATCAATTCGTACAACCGCGAAGTGGTGGCCAACGGCGGCAGCGACAAGGGCATCAAGGTGATGGACAAGACCTGCCTGTGCACCCATATGCGCAACTTCAACTGCTGGACGTGCGGCCACTACACCTACCGCCTGAAGGACACCTCTTTCAAGAAGCCGGATGGTTCCTACCAGGTCCTGACCGCGGAACACGTGTTCAAGGACTACCAGTTCTCGACCGATAATTCTATAGCTTTACCTGAAAAAGACTTCTAATTCGCTTGCGGGAAAATGTCCACTTTGGGGCGCTCCGGCGACCCAAAGTGGACATTTTCCCGAATTAGCCTTCTTTGTTGATGCGCACGATCAAGGCGCCCAGCACGTCCTCCGCCATTTCGTTTTCAACCTGGCAAGTCCCGGCATTCTCATGCCCGCCCCCGCCGTACTCCAGCATCAACGCGCCGATATTGGTTTTCGATGTCCGGTTGAGGATTGATTTTCCCGTGGCGAATACCGTATTCTGGTTCTTCAGCCCCCACAGTACGTGGATCGAGATATTCTGCTCAGGATACAGTGCATAAATGACGAAGCGGTTACCCGCGTAAATCGTCTCTTCATTGCGCAGGTCCAGCACCACCAGGTTCTTATGCACCGTAGCGCAGCGGCGGATCTGCTCCTTGCATTTTTCCGCGTGCTCGAAATACAGGTCGCTGCGCTCCTTCACATCCGGCAGCGCCATGATTTCGCTGATCGAATGCGAACGGCAGTAATCGATCAGGTCCATCATCAGGTTGTAGTTCGATATGCGGAAATCGCGGAAGCGGCCCAGTCCCGTGCGTGCATCCATCAGGAAATTCAACAGGTCCCAGCCCTGCGGGTTCAGCACCTCATCGCGGTTGAACTGGGCCGAATCCCCCTTGTCCACCGCAATCATCATGTCGTTCCAGGCAGAAGGGAATTTGTTGCCGCCGCCGTAGTAATCGTAGACCACGCGCGCGGCCGACGGTGCACTGGGATCGATGACGTGATTCTGCCGCTCGCCCGTATTGCGGATGGTCTCGGACAGGTGGTGGTCGAACGCCAGGTGGGCGCCCGAGACGTAAGGGAGGTTGGTGGTGATGTCGCGGCTGGTGATCGCGATCTTCCCATCCTGCATATCCTTGGGGTGCACGAACAGGATCTCGTCGATCAGGTCCAGGTGCTTCAGCAGCACCGCGCACACCAGGCCATCAAAATCACTGCGGGTAACAAGGCGGAACTTCATGGAAGGCACCCCTATCGCTGATGAATTGGAAACCAATATTACCGTGATCTTTCAAAGCCTGTCGAGCCGGCCCGCAAAGTCGTCTGCACGCATTTGACCAATCACATAGTCAACGAAGGCGCGCGTCTTGGCCGGCAACAGTTTTTTGCTGGAATAGTAGATCGAGAGCGCCCCCACTTCCGCATGCCAGTCGGGCAGCAGCCGCACCAGCTGGCCCGACTCCAGCAGTGGCGCCGCATGCGGGCCAGGCAACAAGGCCACACCCAGCCCCATGCAGGCCGCCTGCGCCATCGCTTCCGGATCGTCGAAGGTGGCAACCGCCCGGAATTCGGCCACGGCCTCCTCGCCGCCGGCATTGCGCAGCAGGTAGTCGCGCAGGCGCCCGGTTTCGGCGGAGCGGCGCGCAATGCCCTCCCAGCCCGCCAGCTCGGATGGATGGCTGGGCAGCTTGCGACCGGCTAGGCAGGAAGGGGCGGCCGTGACCAGGATGCGCGGCCGCCCCAATTCGCGCGCCACCACGCCCGGCGCCAACTCGATGCCGCCACCGATGGCGACGTCGTAGCCCTCGCCGATCAGGTCCACCGTGCGGTTGTCAAAGCGCCAGTCGTGCTGCACGCCGGGGTAGCGCTGCAGGAAGCCTTTCAGCAGCGGCAGGATGTACATGCGTCCCACCCCGTGCGCCACCGCCACTTTGAGGGTGCCTGCCGGTTCCCCCGCGTCCTGCGCCGCGCCGGCCATGGCGCCCTGCAGCTCCGCCAGCGGACCGCGCACCTGCTGCAGCAAGCGTTCGCCGGCCTCGGTCAACGCCAGCCGGCGGGTGCTGCGCTGGAACAGGCGCACGCCCAGCCGCGCTTCCAGCCGCGCCACGTTCTTGCTGACCGCTGCCGGGGTCAGTCCCAGGCGGCGCGCGGCCTCGGAAAAGCCCGCGCATTCGGCGCTCTGCAGGAAGGATTCGAGCAGGTTCAGTGGCTGCATTTGATATATTTGGTTGAAAGTGATACTCAATATTACCAGCTAGTCGAGATGCAATGCCGCGCCCATACTAGCTCCATCCCAACCAGATCAGGAGCAAATCATGAGCAAAATCGCTTTCGTCACCGGTGGTTCCCGCGGCATCGGCGCCGCCATCGTACGCCGCCTGGCCAAAGACGGTGCAACCGTCGCCTTCACCTATCAAAGCTCGGGCGCTGCGGCCGATGCGCTGGCCAGCGAAATCGGCGCTGCCGGCGGCAAGGCCATCGCGCTGAAAGTCGACGCCACGGACGCTGCCGCCACCCGCGCTGCCATCGACGATATCGCCAAGCGCTTCGGCCGCCTCGATATCCTCGTCAACAACGCCGGTGTGCTGCATTTGGGCGATGTGTCCGAGCTGACCATGGAAGATTTCGACCATACCATCGCCGTCAATGTGCGCGCCGTGTTCGCCGCCACGCAGGCAGCGGTGGCGCACATGAGGGAAGGCGGGCGCGTGATCAATATCGGCAGCACCAATGCCGAACGCATGCCCTTCCCCGGCGGTTCGATTTATGCGATGAGCAAATCGGCCCTGACCGGCCTGGTGCAAGGACTGGCGCGCGACCTCGGAGCGCGCGGCATCACCGTCAATAACGTGCAGCCAGGCCCGGTGGATACCGACATGAACCCGGCGCACAGCGACTTTGCCAAGGCGCTGCACGACCTGATGCCGATCAAGCGCCACGCGCGCGGCGAGGAGATTGCCGGCATGGTGGCTTACCTGGCCAGCGAAGATGCGGGCTACGTGACCGGCGCCGGCCTTAATATCGATGGCGGGTTCGCTGCCTGACCTTCCGGGTAAAGCCGTGCCAGCACGTGCGCCGTGATCGCGGTGAGCACCGCGCTGGCAGGCGCCAGGTCGCGCTCTTCCTGCTCGCGCAGGGTCTTCCACAGGGCGCTGACCTGCGCCTCATGCAGCGCCACGGCCTGCTCCACTTCCTCCTGCCAGAATGCAGGGGCTTCGCCCTCGACAAAATTACCGCGGCCGCGGCCGAAATGCGCGACGGCGAGATAACGCAGCACACCCGACACCAGCAGCGTACGCAGGAAATCGTCGGACAGCGACATGGTCGGCACCTCGCGCTCCATACCGACGTTGAAGCCCCAGGCTGCACCGGCGAAGGTCAGTGCGCCGATTACTCCGCCCAGCAATGCCCCGGTGCCCAGCGTCAGGCCGCCGGCAGCCAGGTCGGCCGAGAAACCGGTGGCGGCGCCGGAAACAATGGCGCCCAGCAGCGCGGCCTGCCCCTTGTCGACCGGCGCCAGCACCACGAAGTTGTTGCTGACCCGCGCATTGATCTTCGGCGCCTCGCTCGGGTCAAGCTTATGCAGCGCCAGCAGGTTGACGGTCGCCTGGCCGATGGCCAGGTTAAGCCGCGCCACCAGCGTGTTCATGGCGCGGTCCTGGCGCTTGCGGTCCTCGCCTTTGCCAATGCCGATGATCTTCAGCGCCGATGCGATGACGCCGCGCTCCACAGTTTCCACGATCTGCTTGTCGTGCGAGGCATCCGCCAGCTGGTGCGCGATGACCGCCATCGACTGCTTGAAGCGGCGCGCATTAGTGTCTTCCCACACGGAGAACAGGCGTTGGTAGCCTTGCTGTTTTTCCGGTCCGACCAGCGCGCCCAGCGCATCGTAAAACACGCGCTCATGCACCCAGCACCGGGCAAAAGCATCCAGCGGCAACACCTCGCGCACCTGGCCGAATTGCAGCATGAAGTCCTTCCAGCGCAGCAGCTCGGCCTGTTCTTCCGGCAACGGCCGTGGAGGCCCCATCTGGTTCAGCAGCACCAGCACCGGCTTGCCCAGCCAGTCAAGGATGCGCATTTCGGCCGGAATATAGCCGGCATCGCCCGGGTTTTCGGTCGAGTTGACGAGGTACAGCACGACGTCCGCCTCGTCGCGCGCGGTGCGCACGGCTTGCTGGCTAAGCCAGAATGGGCGGTCGCGGTAACGGTCCACCACTTCGCGCAGGAACCAGCCGATCGGGTTGCCGGTCAGCGCCAGGCGCTTCATCAGGCGCAAGGAGTCGCCAAACCCCGGCGTATCCCACAGCAGCAGGCGGTCGCCGCTTTGGCTGGTCATCAGTGCATGCGACTCCGCGAACGTCGTGACATGGGCCGCATCGCGCACTTGCCCAACATCGGTGCCCAGCAGCGTGCGCGCCAGCGTGGTCTTGCCGTTGTTGGTGTGGGAAACCAGCGCAAGCTGGATGGTGACGGGCGCGCCGCTCATGCCGCATTCCCGCTGGCGGCCGCCGGCGCCAGCAAATCGACCACCATCGGTTCGGCGCCGTGCAGGATGCAGAATTCACGCCAGAGTTCGATGCGCTCGCCCAGGCGGGTGGCGTCCATGCGCGCCGCCAGGGCGGACTGGTCAAGCAAGGCAATGAGCTTGCGCCCGTGCCCCACTGCCGCCAGGAAGACGCCGTGGTTTTCCTGCTCCGGCGTGGCAGCAATGCCGAACAAAACCGCATTGGTCACGCCGTTGCCGGCTTCCAGCGCCGGCGCTTCGCTGCCGTATGCTGCCGGCGGCAGCAGCCGCACGCGGGCCTGTTCGCCCAACAGCCCTTGCGCCACCGTGTCCAGGCCCCTGCTGCGCGCTTCGTCCACCGTCAGGCTGTACGGCAGCACGCGCAGCAGGCCCGGCTCGCCGCCGGCCGCCACCGATAGCTGGTGGTAGTAAGCCTGCTCCAGGTCGAGCGGGAAGTGCCGGCGCAGCCAGATGGCGCGCACTGCGGCAACGCTGCCCAGCACAAGGCGCGGCAGCACCACATACAACAACAGGCTCGCCGCGTACAGGTGCACCCAGCGCGCGCCGTTGCCAAGGCGCGATTCCCCCCAGTTCTGCAAGCCCATCACCTCGTCCAGGGTGAAGCCTTCCAGCCCGAAGATATACTCGACAGGAGCGAACAGCACGGACAACACGCGATACACAGGCCATGGGCTGAGGAATGTGCTTTCCCAGCCCGTGGCATAGCGCTCGACGATGCCGCGCGCATACAGCGACAGCACGGCACCAACGGCAAAGGCCGCAGCCGACCAGTGCAGGATGCGCGCAATGCGGGCCTGGTTCAGGCGGGCGCCCACGCGCGCCCAGTCCACCATGAATTGCAGTACGCCGCCCGCCAATGCGTGCGGCAGGCGGCGCGGGACATGGCCGCCGCCCAGCGCCATGCGGTTGGCCAGTCCGCGCCGCAAGCCGGCACGGCGCGCCGGCAGCAGCGCCCACACGATGAGCAGCAGGTAGGCCAGCATGTTCCAGGCGATAATGCCCAGCAGGGGCATCGACAGCAAATCGACGCGATGCGGATCGCCGAAACGTTCCGCCATGGCGCCAACCAGCAGCGCCGCAACAGGCAGCAGCCAGCTTGCGCCCCACATGCCGCTGTGGCCCTGCGTGACGGAAGCGAACATTTTGTGGCGCGCGGCCAGCCGCTTGAGCAATTGTTCGGCGCGGTGGAAAAGGAAGTCCGGCAGGGACGACGCCGAACGCTGTTCGGCCGCTTGCCAGTGCGCCAGCTCGCGCGCGGTGCGGCTGGCAAATTTGCGGTCATCGTCGGTCAGCACTTCCTTGTGCTGGTCGGCCTCTTCGATCGCCTTGACCAGCATGATGGCGCGGGCGGTCTTTTCGTTCATCAGCCCTCCAGGCAGGCGCCTGCCTTGCCGCCCTGTAGCGAAACTGGCTGTCCCGGCCGTTCGACCTGGTAGTACAGGCTGATGATGCGCCAGCCGTCGTCGGCACGGTACAGCTGAATACTGTTGACGCCTGTGAAATCCGCTTTCGGTGCGGCGCGCTCATGGCGCGATTCGACCACGCTGTAGACGGTTGTGAAGCGATCATACTGGCGCACTTCGCGCGCCACTTCGCACTCATGGAATCCTTTGTCGCCGGCACGCCCGATGCCTGCTGCAAAATCGGTGCCGCGCGCAACTGACAGCGCCGCAGCGCCATCGCGGTAACGGGCGCCGTACACCATGGCGTCCGGGTGGAGCATGGCACGCAGCGCAGCTTCATCGCCGGCCTGGCCGGCATCATGGCTAAGTGAGCGCCAAAGGGCGGCAACCGCCTGTTCCGGCGTGGCCGGCGCGCCCATTAAGGCCACAGCAATAATGATTGCATTCATGCACCGAGTGTACCATCACTCATCCCTGCGATATACACGAACGTAGTCAACTTGCATCAGTTGCGGGAAGGCACTACTTGCATCCGGGTAGCCTGGCCAATAGCCGCCCACGGCCAGGTTAAGCAGCACGAAGAAAGGATGCTCGAACACCCATTCGCCCTTCACCGATTGCGGCCGCGCAGTGTGGTAGTGCAGCCCATCGCGGTACCAGCGGATTTCGCCGGGTTCCCATTCCACCGCGAAGACGTGGAAGCTGTCGGCATAGCTCTGCCCCCCTGCCAGCGGCGCTGGCGCGCCAAAGCCCTTTTCACCAGAGTAGCCGGGGCCGTGCAGCGTGCCGTGGACGATGCCGGGCTCCTTGCCGATGTTTTCCATGATGTCGATCTCGCCGCTGCGCGGCCAGCCCGCCTTGCCGATATCCGCACCCAGCATCCAGAAAGCCGGCCAGATGCCCTGCCCGCGAGGCAACTGGATGCGCGCCTCGAAACGCCCGTATTGCCTTTCCATCAGTCCCGCCGTCTTCAGCCGCGCCGAGGTGTATTGCTTGCCCCGGTAAGCCTCCTTGCGCGCCTCGATGACCAGCTTGCCGTCTTCCACGCGCAGGTTCTGCCTGCGCGCGGTATAGAACTGCATCTCATTGTTGCCGTAGCCATGGCCGGCGACTTCCGCCACCCATTTGCGCGTATCGAGTGCGTCTCCTTCGAATTCATCGGCCCAGTCCAGGACCCAGCCCGGCTTGGCCGCGCGCTGATGGCGCACGATGTTCAGGTAGGTGTCAGTCCAGTACTGGTCGCGGTGCGCATCCAGGAACTGCAGCAGTTCTTCATGCGCTTCCTTGCTGGTGGCGAGATAGTCGCCGCCGACGCCATGGAACACCAGGTTCACCACGCCACCGTGCGCGCCCTGCTCTCTCACCAGCGCGATGAGCTGGGCGCCGCTCAAGCCCACCGGCGCCGCGCCCGCCGGGCGCAATGCCACGAACTCGTCGCGGATCGCCGGCCAGTAGGACTTTCCGGCCGCTTGCTGCTCAAAGCAAGGGGCATTGAAGGTGCGTTCGTGCCTGCCGTCGATCGCCTGCAGCATTGTGTTCGCTACCCGCACCTGGTCCAGCATGTGCGCGACGCTGGTGGTGTCAAGGTCACGGTGCGCCTCAATCCATTCGTGGCCCGGCGCGCTGCCGGAGCACTGATGGAACAAAGTGTGGTTGCCCAGCTCGTGCCCGCGTAGTGCCGCCCTGCGCCACCCGTCCATGCGCAGGCGTACCGGCGGATTGGCCAGTGCCAGGTAGAACGTGGCTTTCAGGCCATGGCGCTCCAGTGCCGGCAGCGCATGGTCGAGCTGCGAAGCGAGCGCGTCGTCGTACGCCAGGCTGACCGCCGCATGGGCTCCGTTCGGCCACGTTTCCACTGCCTGTGCGCCCTGCAGGCCCAGCAATACGACAAGAATTGCCCTCAGCATTATTTATCCCCATCAAGTGGAAACGTTCCCAATTTTGTTGCGAATATAGCAGGGTAAAGCTGTTGACTTCAAAATTTGAACGGTGCTATATTGCGCAGACCAGAATGGAAACGTTTCCAGTTTGATGACGGAAACCCCACACTTCCTGCCGATTCCCGGCGTATTTTATTGACAATCGTTTTTGCTGCCCCTAGTATTTTCAAGCGATACATGGAAACGTTTCCATGCTGGTTGGGGAGGCGGCCAGACTATAAGAACCAAGGAGACCAAATGCACTATCCAAAGGCGAAGCAGACATTGATGAGCCTTGCAGTTGCCACCGCCTGCGCGGCGCTCACCGCACCGGCGCAGGCGCAAGCGTCGGAGCAGGCAGGCGTTGCGCCCGCCCCGTCCAATACCGGCGACGTCGCGACCGTGGTTGTGACCGGCCTGCGTGCCAGCCTGGGTTCTTCGATGAACCTGAAACGCAATGCCGACGGTATCGTAGACGGCATCGTGGCAGCCGACATCGGCAAATTCCCCGACACCAACCTCGCCGAATCGCTACAGCGCATCAGCGGCGTGTCGATCGACCGCTCCATTGGCGAAGGCTCCAAGATCACGGTGCGCGGTGTCGGCCCCGACTTCAACCTGGTGCTGCTGAATGGCCGCCAGATGCCGGCCTCCAACCTGGGCGATCTGAATGGCCGCGCCTTCGACTTCGCCAACCTTGCTTCGGAAGCGATTTCGCAGATCCAGGTCTACAAGACCGGCCGCGCAGAAACCCCGACCGGCGGCATCGGCGCCACCGTCAACGTGCTGACCGCGCGGCCGCTGGACCGCCCCGGCATGGTGGCCAGCGTTGGCGCCAAGGCGGTGCATGACACATCCCACAACAACCTGCCCGGCGATGTGAAACGAGGCAGCGCCACCACGCCCGAAATTTCGGGCATCTACAGCAATACCTTCGACGACAACCGCTTTGGCGTGGCGTTGAGTGCCAGCTACCAGGAGCGCAACCTGGGCTTCAACCAGGCTTCCGTGGCAAATGGCTGGCGCGGCCCCTTCCTCGGCAATGCGGGCCCGCTGCCGCAAACCGGCGCCACCAACCGCCCGAAAGACGGCGATAACTACTCGCTGCCGCAAAACCTGAACTACAACATGAACGGCGTGCAGCGCCAGCGCACCAATGGCCAGTTGACCCTGCAATGGGCGCCGGTCAGGGAACTCATTACCACGCTGGATTACACCTACTCCGAAAACAAGATCCAGACACGACGCCAGGACCTGTCCGCCTGGTTCAATTTCGGCCCGTCCAGTTCGACCTGGAGCAACGGCCCGGTCGCCGCCCCGCTGGTCTACACCGAACTGCTGCCCGCGGCAAACAGCGATATCGCCATGGGCGGCGCCGACTTTGCCACCAAGACCCAGAACCAATCGCTCGGCTTCAATGCCGCCTGGAAGACCGACGGCCTGAAACTGGAACTGGACGTACATAAATCCAGCGCCGTATCCAAGGCGGACAGCCCGTTCGGCTCGAGCAACGTGATCGGCACCGCAAGTTTCAGCCGCGGCGACACCACGGTCGACTTCCGCAATGATTTCCCGGTATTGAGCATCCAGGGAGCGGATTTCACCAGGGCCCCGCAGCAGGTAACCGGTTCCGTATTCCAGAACGGCTATATGAAAGGCGAGATCGAACAGGCCCAGTTCAAGGGCAGCCTGAAGCTGCTGGAAGCATCGAACCTGAACTTCGGCGTGGGCGCGATCGAAGTGAAAAACCGCTCCGCCATGTCGACCCAGCAGCGCGATTCCTGGGGCGGCGCGTCAACCGCATCCGACTACCCGGCCAGCCTGTTCCACCAGGAGTCGCTGCGCCAGTACTACGACAAGATAAACGGCAGCGGCAACCCTGCCCTGTTCAACCAGTTCTACACCTTCAATTTCGCCGAACTGCGCGCCCTGACTGCCAAGGTTACCGGCCTGCCGGAAATGTACATGCCGAAGAGTACCTTCGATACCGACCAGCGCACCCAGGAAAAATCGAAGAGCGCGTACCTGCAGTTCGGCACCGACTGGGATACCGCAATCCCGATGCACACCAATATCGGCGTGCGCTATGAAAAGACCGACGTCATGTCGACCGCGCTGGTGCCCGCCGCGACGGGGATCAGCTGGGTATCGGCCAACGAATTTCCGCTCAGCTTCGGGGCGCCGACTTTCACCACGCTCAATGGCAAATACAATCACTGGCTGCCTAGCGTGGACTGGGATGCCGACATCCGCCCGGACATGAAGCTGCGTGCAAGCTATGGCGAAACCATCGGCCGCCCGCGCTACGACCAGATCCAGGGCGGCACCACATTGGACCGCCTGGCGCGCGATTTCGGCGGCACAGGCAGCCAGGGCAACCCGCAACTTAAACCGGTCAAGTCGAAGAACCTGGACCTGTCGTGGGAGTGGTATTACGGCCAGCAGAGCTTCGCCTCGATTGGCCTGTTCCACAAGGACTTGAGCAACTATGCCGGCCAATCCAAGATCACGGCGACCCCGTTCAACCTGCATACGCCGGTTGGCGGCGCGCTTTGGAATGAAGCTGTCCAGCAAGGCAGTTGCGGCAGCGACCGTGTCTGCATCCGCAACTACATCTTCCGCAACCACCCGACCGCTCCAGGCGTGACGCGCGGCCCGGACGACGCCAGCGGCAATGCGACCGGTACCATCGTCGGCCAACCGAACGATCCGGTCATGTCGTTCGAGATCAACTCCTTCGCCAACCAGAAGAATGAGAAGCTGAAGGGCGCCGAGATCAATGTGCAGCATATGTTCGGCAATTCGGGCTTCGGGCTTTCGGCCAACTACACCTGGGTGGACTCAGGGCTGAAGTACGACAACTTCAAGATCGGAGAGCAGTTCGCGCTGGTAGGCTTGAGCAACTCAGCCAACCTGGTGGGCATCTACGAAGACAAGAACTGGTCGATCCGTGCGGCCTACAACTGGCGCGACAAATTCCTGTCTTCGACCTTCGATGGTGCGGGCCCCAACCCGAACTACACGGAAGCTTACGGCCAGCTCGACCTGAGCATCGGCTACGCTTTCAATGAGAAACTTAGCGTGCAGTTTGAAGCGATCAACGTGACCAACGAAATCCAGCGAGTGCACGGCCGCGCTGAATCGATGGCGCTCTTCGTGACGCAATCCGGGCCGCGCTACATGCTCGGGGCCCGCTACAAGTTCTGACGACAAGCCGCGCTTCGGTCTGCCCACCATATAAGGATCACCATGGCAAAACCTGTCCTGCTCAATAATGTCGACCACAAGGACTTGCACGTGCAGACCGGGCGCGGCGCCCATTTCGGGGACAACGTCATGTCCGCCCTCACCTTTCCGTCCGAATTCCGCGACGTGCAAGCCTGTTACCCGATCGTATTCCGCCAGGCGGGTGGCGGCTTTGAAGCACATGCGCTGTTCGGCTTCCAGGAAGGCGAAAACCTGTTCCTCGACTTGCACGGCTGGGAGGCGCCTTACGTGCCGTTGGCGATTGAGCGCCAGCCCTTCCTGATCGGAGTGAGCGGCGATGAGCTGACGGTGCATGTGGACCTGGAGAACCCGCGTATCAACAATGCCTGCGGCGAGCGCGTATTCCTGCCACACGGCGGAACTTCCGAATACCTGGAACGCGTCAATTCCACCCTGCTGGCCATCCACCAGGGACTGCAACAGGCGCGAGGCTTCCTGGCGGGGTTACTGGAACACCAGCTGCTGGAACCATTCGTATTTGACATGGAACTCGATGACGGGTCGCAGAACCGCCTGGCAGGCTTCTACACCATCAACGAAGAACGCCTTGCCGCGCTGCCTGGCAGCGCGCTGGAACGGTTGAACCGTGCCGGCTACCTGCTTTCCGCCTACATGGTCATCGCCTCCATGTCCAATTTCCGCGCGCTGATCGACCGCAAGAACCGCCTCCATGCCGGCCAGTGCTAAGCCGATCAGGGAGCTGCGCGGCATCTCCCCATCCGACCTTGACGATGAGGTACTGGCTTCCACCGAACCGCTGGTGCTGCGCGGGCTGATGGCAGGCTGGCCGGCGGTGCAGGCAGGCCGCCACGGCGCTGCCAGCGCCGACGCATACCTGCGCCGTTTCTGCCGCGACGCCACCGTGACCGCCATGCTTGCCGCCCCGGACATCGGCGGGCGCATCTTCTACAACGAGGACCTGAGCGGCTTCAATTTCGCCTCGTTGCACACGCGCCTGGACCACGTCCTGATGCAACTCGCCGGCCAGCGCGACAATCCGCATCCTCCCACCATCTACGTCGGCTCCACGACTATAGAAACGGCCCTGCCGGGCTACCTTGAGGAAAATCCCCTTGGCCTGGACGCGCGCGACGCGCTCGCAAGCATCTGGATCGGCAACCGGACCCGCATCCCGGCCCACTACGACCTGCCCGACAACCTGGCCTGCGTGACTGCCGGCAGACGCAGGTTCACGCTGTTCCCGCCAGGCCAATTGGCGAACCTGTACGTCGGCCCACTGGACTTCACGCCGGCCGGCCAGCCAATCAGCCTGGTCGACTTGCACCAGCCGGACCTCGAACGCTTCCCCCGCTTCAGCGAAGCAATGCGCCATGCGCAATGCGCCGAACTGGAGCCAGGTGATGCCATCTTCATCCCCAGCATGTGGTGGCACCATGTCGAAGCGCTGGAGTGCTTCAATGTGCTGGTCAATTACTGGTGGCGCCAGTCGCCGCCTTACATGGACACGCCCGTCAATGCGCTCATGCTGTCGCTGCTCTCGATCCGCGACTTGCCGCCAGAACAGCGCAGCGCATGGCAGGAGATCTTCCGTCATTACGTATTCGAGGCCGATGAACGAACGGCAGCCCACGTTCCAGAGGGCGCCCGGGGTATGCTCGGCCCGATCGACGACAACGCAGCTCGCATGCTGCGCGCCCAGTTGCTCAAGAAAATCAACCGATAAGCGGAGACCCGAAGTGAGAGATGAACAATCCCGGCGCCGCCCAGTGCGGCGCGTTGTCATTGCAGGTGGCGGGACCGCCGGCTGGATGGTTGCCGCAGCGATTTCGCGCAGCCTTGGCAAAGTGCTGGACATCAAGCTGGTGGAGTCGGACGAAATCGGCACCGTTGGTGTCGGCGAGGCGACCATCCCGAGCCTGCTGAATTTCCACCGGCTGCTGGAGATCGATGAACAGGAATTCATGGCTGCCACCAAGGCCACCTTCAAGCTGGGCATCAGCTTCGAGAACTGGCGCAACGTCAACGAAGACTATATCCATTCCTTCGGCATGACGGGTACCGATCACTGGACCGCCGGATTCAATCATTTCTGGCATAAGGGCCGCGAACGCAAGCTGGCCGGCGACTACGGCGACTACTGCCTGGAGCTGAAAGCCGCGCAAATGAACCGTTTTGGCCACCTGCCATGCGAAGGCATCAACTACGCCTATCATCTCGACGCCAGCGCTTATGCACGATACCTGCGCAGATATTCGGAAGGCTACGGCGCACGGCGCATCGAAGGCAGGATCGCCAAGGTCCACACCGATGCCGCCAGCGGCTGCATCACGGCCCTGCAGCTCGATTCCGGCGCCATGCTCGAGGGCGACCTGTTCATCGATTGCACCGGTTTCCGCGCCTTGCTGGCCGGCGAAACCCTGGGCGCTGAGTTTGAAGACTGGTCGCAGTGGCTGCACAACGACAGCGCGATCGCAGTCCAGACTTCCTCCAGCGGGCCAGCCGTGCCTTACACGCGGGCCATCGCCCACGAATGGGGCTGGCAGTGGCGCATCCCGCTGCAGCACCGCGTCGGCAATGGCATTGTTTTCTCCAGCAAGTTCGTCGACGACGAAACCGCACGCGCCAGGCTGATGTCGAATATCACCGGTGAGCAGCTGGTGCAGCCGCGCGTGATCCGCTTCAAGCCCGGACAGCGCCGCAAAGTCTGGAACAAGAACTGCATTGCGATCGGCCTGGCCAGCGGCTTCCTGGAACCGATTGAATCGACCAGCATCCACCTTATCCAGCGCGGCATCATCCGCCTGCTGCAGATGTTCCCTTCAAATGGCATCTTCCAGTCGGAGATCGACGAATACAACACGCAGGCATGGAGCGAGATCGAGCATATCCGCGATTTCATCATCCTGCACTACAAGGTCACGAACCGGCGCGACGCGGCGTTCTGGCGCCATTGCGCCGCCATGGAGGTGCCGGCGTCGCTGCGCCATCGCATCGACATGTTCCGCGAAACAGGCCGCGTGTTCCGCCTGTCAAATGAACTGTTTGCCGAAAACTCCTGGGTCCAAGTGATGCTGGGACAGGGCATCACGCCGATGCAGCACCACCCGTCCGCGGATTTGATGGGCGACGCTGAGCTGTCCTGCTTCCTCGACAGCATCCGCAGCAATGTGGCACGTACTGTGGTGCAGCTGCCGCCGCACCAGCAGTACTTGGAGAACTACTGCGCGGCGTACATGGAAGAGTACTTGGCGCCGAAGTAAAAATGAAGGCATAGCAGGCGGCCGGCAGCATGAAGGACGCCTGCACACCGATCGAATCGGCCAGCGCGCCCTGCGCGAACGGCACCAGTGCGCCGCCGACAATGGCCATGCACAGGATGCCCGAGCCCTGCCCCGTGTACTTGCCCAGTCCATTCAGCGCCATACTGAAAATGGTCGGGAACATGATCGAATTGCACAGGCCAACTGCCAGGACCGCCCACATCGCAACGCTTCCCTTGCCGAATACGGCGCCCAGCACCAGCGCGATCGCCAGCAAGGAATTAAATGCCAGCGTCTTGCCAGGGCTGACAACGCGCATCACGACGAAGCCGATGAAACGTCCCACCATCGCACCGCCCCAATAGATGCTGACGTAATGCGCGGCGTCGGCGTGCGACAGGCCGGCAATATGCGGCTCGCCGAGGAAATTGATCAGGAAGCTGCCGATACTGACTTCCGCGCCCACATACAGGAAGATGCCGATTGCTCCCAGTACCAGGTGGCGATGCGCCCACGCGGAACCATGTCCTTCGCCCGGTAGCGACGCATCGCCGCTATCGGCAATCTGCGGCAGCCTGGCGGCGAGAAACAACACAGCCAGCAGCGCCAGCGCAGCGGCCAACCCCAGGTAAGGACCACGCACGGTCGCTGCATTCGCCGCGGCGCCAGCAGCCGCGCCAACCGCCGACAGGATCAGCAGGCCGCCGACGGAAGGACCAATGGTGGTGCCGAGCGAATTGAAGGCCTGGGTCAGCGTCAGGCGGCTCGATGCCGTACGCGCCGCGCCAAGCACGGTCACGTAGGGATTGGCGGCCACCTGCAGGATGGTGATGCCCGATGCCAGCACAAAGAAAGCAAACAGGAACAGGCCGTAGCCACCGAACGAGGCGGGATAGAACAGCGCGCAGCCGCCGGCGGCAATCAGCAAGCCGGTCACCGCGCCCTTCTGGTAGCCGATGCGGCGAATCAGCGCTCCCGCCGGCAGCGAAACGATGAAGTACGCGCCGAAGAAGCAGAACTGCACCAGCATTGCCTGCACATAGGTCAGCGTGTAGATCGCCTTCAAGTGCGGGATCAGGACATCGTTCAGGGACGTGATCAAGCCCCACATGAAGAACAGGATGGTAACGATCACCAGCGCGCTCGTGTTGGCGTTGTCCTGCGTGCCGCCAGCCGCATGCTGCTGCGCGACGTTAGATGAGTCAGGGGCAATGCTCGCCATTTAGTTCTCCTTGGTCAGTTCTTCGCAACGTACCGCATCGGCGGCGCCAGCTGCACCGCCGGCGATTTCGATGTTGGCGATGGCTACGGCAAACGGGGCGCCGGCGCTGATGGCAAACGGCTTGTCCAGGCGCTCCAGCTGCAAGCCGCGCGCAGTGAAGCAGGCCAGGGGAAGTTTGATGCTCCGCTTGCCCTTGCCTGCAATGCGGGCGAACAGCCTGGTCGCATCCAATGCGGTATCTTGCATTGTCAGCATGACTTTACCCTGCGGCGGGGCGGCCACGACAGCATCGAATTGCAAGACCCCGTCGCGTACGGCGGCAGGCGGCAGCACGATCGGTTTGGCGCCCTGCGCGACCAGCGCCGCTCCGGCCGGAGCTCCCGCCGACCATGTAACCTGCTTGGCGTCCTGCTGCGTGTTCACCTGCGCCGTCTGCACCGTGATGCCCGGCAGGCGGAAAGACGCATTCAAATCGGCGCCCAATGCCAGTTGCTGGCTGCCGCTGCGGATCGACAACGGGAAGCTGGCGCGGTCTGCCTGTCCGTGCACCGTCACGGTATTGCTCGAACCACAGCCGCCCGGAGCGTAGGAAGTATCAAGTGTTCCCAGCTTCGACCGCTGCCCTTTGCGCAAGCCATAGTTCAAGGCGAACAGCGGTGTATAGCCTGCGTCGCCAAAGTTCAAAGGCGTCTGGCAAGCCGATTGGGGCCAGGAGAAGGACAATTTGCCGCCGAAGGCGTAGTTGCGCGGGCCCGCAACCAGCAGGTCGGATACGCCCTTGCCTTCGGTGCCAGGCAGCCACGCCGCGATGAATGTGTCGGACAGGTTGAGCAAGTCGTTCACGAACAGGGGACGGCCCGCAACGAACACGGTGATTACCGGCTTGCCTTGGCCCGCCACTGCTTCCAGGACGGCAAGGTCTTCCGGATACCGGCTGCTGTGCCGCAGCGTGCCCGAGGGACCTATATCGCCGTCGCCTTCCGCATAGGGGCGCTCGCCAATGACCGCAATCACGGCATCGAAGCGCGACAGGTCAACGCCTTTCGCGTCAACGCTGAATTCCACATTGCCCTGTCCCGCAGCAGCGCGAATACCTGTGAGGATGCTGTCCGCATTCGGGAAGTCGGCATTGGTATTGTCAGTACCCTGCCAGGTCAGCGACCAGCCGCCGGTCTGGTTGGGGATGTCGTCTGCGCTCTTGCCCACCACCAGGATTTTCCTGCCGCGTGCCAGCGGCAGCGCCGGCCCTTCGTTTTTCAACAGCACCAGCGATTCACGCACGGCGCGGCGCGCCAGTTCGCGATCCTGCAAGGCAGCATCCTTGCCGGCATAAATGTTCTGCGAAGGTTTTTTGTCGAACAGTCCCGCGCGCAGCTTGACGCGCAGGATGCGGGTCACCGCATCGTCGATACGGGACATCGGGATCTCCCCCGCTTTCACCTGGGCAATGGTGTTGGCGATGAAAGCCTTCCAGTCATCCGGAACCATGATCATGTCGAGCCCCGCATTGATCGCCTGCGGGCAGCTATCGTTGCGGCATCCCGGCACTTCGGCAATGCCATTCCAGTCGCTGACCACGAAGCCGTCGAAGCCCATCTTGGTCTTCAGCACATCGGTCAGCAACTCGCGGCTGCCATGCACTTTTACGCCATTCCAGCTATTGAACGACGCCATGACCGTCTGCGCACCTTCCGCCAGCGCCGGCATATAGCCTGCGCCGTGGAGGTTGAGCAAGTCCGCCGGCGAGGACTTGTTGTTGCCGCGATCCTTGCCCTGGTCGGTGCCGCCGTCGCCGACGAAATGCTTGGCGCTTGCCAGCACGTTGGCATCGGTCTTGAAGCGGCCCTGCAGGCCTTTCACGTATTCGCCCGCATACTGTGCCACCAGCTTGCCATCTTCGGAGAAGCTTTCGTAAGTACGTCCCCAGCGATCGTCGCGCACCACAGCGATAGTCGGACCAAAAACCCAGGCGATGCCAGTGGCCCGTACCGCCTTGCCGGTCGCAGCACCAATCTCATAGGCGAGCTTGGGGTTATGCGCCGCGCCGAGGCCGATATTGTGCGGGAACAGCGTGGCGCCAAAGACGTTGCTGTTGCCGTGAATGGCGTCGATGCCCCATACCACGGGCACCTTGACCGCCATATCGGTCGCCATCGACGCATCGTGGTATTTCTGCGCCAGGGCCAGCCACTCCGCCGCGTTGGCGCGCTTGTTCCCATTCGGCCAGCTGCCGCCGCCATTCAGCACCGAGCCAATGTAGTAGCGCCGAACGTCGTCGGGCGCGACGGTCTTGATCTCGGGCTGGGTCATTTGCCCGATTTTCTGTTCCAGCGTCATCTTGCCGACGATATCGGCAACGCGCTTCTCTAGCGCCGCGTCGGCCTTGATTGCGCTGCTTACGTGCGGCCAGTCGGCCAGCGGTGCAGCGCCCGCCGCGAGCGCCATGGCCATCGCAGCGGCCAGCAGTGAAACCTGTTTCATCCTGTCTCCTTTTACGGCTGTTGCAGGAAGGCGCGATACCACTTGGCGCTGTCCTTCAGCCTTCGTTCTTGTGTTGTGTAATCGATGTGGACCAGACCAAAACGGCGCAGGTAGCCTTCCGCCCACTCAAAGTTGTCGACCAGGCTCCAGGCGAAATAGCCCTTTACCGGTACGCCGGCCGCAATCGCGTCCTTCATTGCGCCCAGGTGGCGCGCCAGGTAGCGTCGACGGCCAACGTCGGCCACGCTGCCATCGGCCAGCACTTCATCGTCGTAGCAGGAGCCGTTCTCGGTGATGTATAACTCCTTCGGCGCGTAATCGGCATGAATGCGGCCAAGCAGCTCGCTCATGCCTTCCGGCGCCACTTCCCAGCCCATGGCGGTGATCTGCGCGCCGGCTGGCGGCGGCAGCACGCGTGCATCCAGCGGCTCGTGGCCGGGCGCGTCTGCTACCGTCTCGGGGAAATAATAGTTCACGCCCATGAAATCGGTCGTCGCCGCGATCGTCTCCATGTCTCCCTCGTGCACCACCGGCGCCGCTGCGCCCACCTCTTGCAGCGTCGCCGCTGGATAGCCGCGTCCGTGCAGCGGATCGAGGAACCAGCGGTAGCGCAGGCCGTCGTGGCGCTCGCAGGCCGCCCGATCGGCCTCTCCAGTGCTGGCTGCGCGTAGCGGATGCAGGCTGAGGGAAATGCCGACCCGCGCGCCTGGCACGTTCTCGCGGATCAGCGGAACTGCCTTGCCGTGCGAGAGCAGCACATGGTGGCAGACCTGCAGGGCGGTGCTGAAATCGGTCAGCCCCGGCGCATGCAGCCCTTCGAAATTACCCAGGATGGCGGTGCACCAGGGCTCGTTGTGCGTGATCCAATGCCGCACCCGGTCGCCCAGGCGGCGCGATACCGCGTCGACAAATTCGAGGTAGCGCTGCACCGTGTCGCGCTCGGCCCAGCCGCCGCGGTCCTGCAGGTACTGCGGCAAATCCCAGTGGTACAAGGTAGCCCAGGGCTGGATGCCGCGCTCCAGCATGCCGTCCACCAGGCGCGAATAGAAATCCAGGCCCTTCTGGTTGGGTGCCGCGCCGAATTCGGAGACGATGCGCGGCCATGCAATCGAAAAACGGTAGGCGTTCAGGCCCATGTCGCGCGCGATATCCATATCTTCCGGCCAGCGGTGGTAATGGTCGCAGGCCACCAGGCCGCTCGAACCGTCGCGCACCTTGCCGGGCGTGGCGGCAAAGCGGTCCCAGATCGATTCCGCCCGCCCATCTTCGCGTCCGGCCCCCTCGATCTGATAGGACGAGGTGGCGCAGCCCCACAGGAAGTCGCGCGCGAAGTCGCTGCGCGCCGGGGCGCCTGGTTCAATCTGGTCTGGAGTAGTCATATTCAGTAGTGTACAGGATTTGGAAAGGTTTCCACATTCACTCGAAAAAAAGGGCGCAAGCGCCCCCTTTTGCAGGTTCAGTTCATGCGACAGCCTTGCGCTTGACACTGGCCGCCTTGGCCAGGGAAGCGCGCAGCGTGACCGTCACAGGGAAGCTGCGCGTCACCGTGCGCCGCAAGTCGTAACAGCGGTTCAGCAAAGCGCTCAAGCCATTCATCGTCATTTCACGCCAAGGCATATGGACGGTGGTCAGGCGCGGCGCGGAAAACTCCGCACTCGGCGTATCGTCGTAAGCGATGACGGACAAGTCATTTGGCACGCGGATACCCGCCTCCTGGAAGTAGGACAGCGCGCCGACCGCCATTTCGTCGTTGGCGCAGAACAGGGCCGTGCAGCGATGCCCCGATTCCACCAGTTCCTTGGCCGCGGCCCAGCCACCGGCCGGCGAGAAGTCGCTCTCGGCAACCCACATGCGGCTGGTATCGATGCCGCCGTCCTGCAACTCCGCCATGAAGCCCTCGACGCGCGCCACGTTGTCGGCGAGGCGCGACGGGCCTGCCACCACGGCGATATCGCGATGCTTGTGGTCCAGTAATGCGCGCGCGGCCAGCCGGCCGCCAAGCTTATGGTCCAAAGTGAAGCACTGGTCCGGAATGCTGGCCAGGTTGTGGTTCAGCACCACGATCCTGCCCTGCTGCGCACCCATGGCCGCGACGTCTTCGTCCAGCAAAGCGCTGGTCATCACGATCAGGCCGTCGCAGCCGCGTTCCATCAGGAACTGTATGCCGTCCTTGGCCTGCTTGCGTTCATCGCCCAGGCCCACCCCAAAGGCCACCACCATATGCAGGCCGGCAGTGCGCAGCTCCGTGTCAATGATCTGCAGGATGGGCGTGTAGAAGGTGCCGCTCAGGACTGGAATATAAACACCGATCATCTGGCTGGTGCCGGTCAACAGCGTGCGCGCCGCATGCGACGGGCGAAATCCCAGTTCGTCGATTGCCTTCTTTACCTTTTCAAGCGTGGCTGGCGACACCGAGCCTTTGCCGCTGACGACACGGGAGGCGGTGCCCAAACCTACGCCCGCCAAGCGGGCTACGTCTTTGATAGTGGCCACTGGAATCCTTTTCTTCTTATAACGTCATCGCGAGCATACTTGAAGCGCCCGCCAAATCAAAGCGCTTGCCGCTGTCCGGATCGAACAGCGACGCGCGTTGTGCATCAATCTCGAATGCGACCGCATCATCCGGCGCAACTGCGCGGCCACCCTGCAGGATGCACGACAGCTGCTTGCCGCTGCAATCCAGCCACACCACGCGGTGGGCGCCCATCGGCTCCACCAGGGTCACCCTGCCTTGCAGCGAACCGCCCGGCGCCAGCGAAATGTGTTCCGGACGCACGCCCAAAACGGCCTTGCGCCCGGCCATCGCAGCAGCCATCCCGCCCAGCGCCAGCCGCAGGCCACCGCCAGAGAACATGCCGCCTGCGCCGACTTCGCCGTCAATGAAATTCATGGCCGGCGCACCAAGAAAACCGGCGACGAACAGGTTCGCGGGCCGTTCGTATACTTCGCCCGGCGTGCCGACCTGCTGGACCTGCCCCGCACGCATCACGACAATGCGGCTGGCGAGCGTCATCGCCTCCACCTGGTCGTGCGTCACATAAATCATGGTGGCGCCCAGTTGCTGGTGCAGCAGCTTGAGTTCGCGCCGCAAATCCGTGCGCAGCTTGGCGTCGAGGTTGGAAAGCGGTTCATCGAACAGGTAGACGCTGGCCTCGCGGACCAAGGCACGGCCAATCGCCACCCTTTGCCGCTGCCCGCCCGACAGGGCCGCCGGCTTGCGGCCAAGCAGTTCGCCCAAATGCAGCATCGCGGCCACGCGGTCCACGCGGCGTTTGATCTCCGCCTTCGCCACGCCCGCAATGCGCAGGCCAAACGACATATTCTTCTCGACCGTCATGGTGGGGTACAGGGCATATGACTGGAACACCATGCCGATCTCGCGCTCGCTCGGGTCCGTACGCGACATGTCCTTGCCGCCGATCTCGATCGTGCCGCCGCTGGTTTCCGTCAGCCCCGCGATACTATGCAACAGCGTCGACTTGCCGCAACCGGAAGGCCCCAGCAGGACCAGGAATTCGCCCTCCTCCACCTCCAGGTCGAGGTCCCGGATGATGGCGTTCCCGCCCAAGGTAATGTCCAGCTTTTTAAGACTTACGTTCGACATCCGTTCAACCTTTCACTGCGCCGGCAGCGATGCCGCGCACGAACCAGCGGCCCGACAAGAAATAGATCGTCAATGGCACCAGCGCCGTCAGGATCGTGGCGGCCATATTGACGTTGTAAAGACGGGTTCCCGTCGTCGTGTTGATCACATTGTTCAACTGCACCGTCATCGGCAGGTTGTCGCGGCCCGCAAACACCAGGCCGAGGATGTAATCGTTCCACACGCCTGTGAGCTGCATGATCGCCGCCACCACCAGCATCGGCGCCGACAGGGGCAGCATCACATGCCAGAAAATGCGCCAGAAGCCGCCGCCGTCGATGCGCGCGGCATGGAACAGCTCCTGCGGCAGCGCCGCATAGTAATTGCGGAAAAGCAGCGTCAATACCGGCATGCCGAACACCAGGTGCACGATTACGATTGCCGGCAGCGAACCAAACACGCCCAGGCCGGCCATCATGCGCACCAGCGGGTAGATCATCACCTGCACCGGCACAAAGGCACCCAGCAGCAAGATGCCGAACAGCAGGCTGGCGCCGCGCGGCCGCCAGAAAGACAAAGCGTAGCCATTCAGCGCACCGAGCGCGATCGGCACAACCGTGCTTGGCACAGCGATGCGTACCGAGTTCCAGAACCCGCCCTGCACGCCCTCGCAGGCAGCGCCGGTGCAGGCCTCGCTCCAGGCAGCACGCCAAGCATCCAGTGTAGGGGCCAACGGCAATGCAAAGATATTCCCCAGCCGGATTTCATCCATCGACTTCAATGAAGTAGCCAGCATCACGTATAGCGGCAGCAGGAAGAACAGCGCCGCACTGGCCAGGAAGGCATATAGCCCGATGCGCGCCGCCTTCATGCCGCGCCTTTCCGGCTGCGGGCATAGGCCCACGGCGCCAGCAAAGCGAGTACCGTCAGCAGCAACACCACGGCGCCGGCCGAGGCCAGGCCGATATTCGCGCGCAGGAACAGGTGGTCCATGATGAATTTCGCCGGCACTTCGCTGGCTGTGCCGGGCCCGCCCTGGGTCATTGACACGACGGCATCGTACAGCTTCACCACCATGGTCGCCAGCAGGATGAACACCGTCGCCAGTGTCGGCGCCAACATTGGCAGCACAATGGAAACGTAGACGCGCCAAACTGGTATGCCATCCAGCCGCGCCGCTTTCCAGATCTCAGGATCGACGCCGCGCAGGCCAGCCAGCATCAGCGCCATCACAAAGCCCGAGGCCTGCCACACTGATGCCAGCACGACCGTGTAGAGAACCATATCCTGGTCTACCAGCCAGTCGATCTCGACACCGGGAATACCTCCCGGCGTCAATATCCACTGCCATACAAGCCCGGTCGCGACAAACGACATCGCATACGGATACAGGAACACGGTACGCAATGCGCCCTCACCTGCCACCTGTCGGTCGATCGCGGCGGCCAGCAGGAAACCGATCACCATGCAGGCCAGCACGAACAGCAGTCCAAACAGCGCCAGGTTTTGCAGCGACAAGAGCCAGCGCTCGTTGTCGAACAAGCGCTCGTACTGCGCCATACCGACCAGCTTACTGGTCGCGATGCTGCGCGAACTGGTGAGCGATACATAGAACGTCCAGGCGAACGAGCCCAGATAGCCCACGCAAACCGTCAGCAACATCGGCAACAGCGCCGCATAGGACATGGCTCGGCGCACTGCTTAGTTCCTCAATGCTGCGGCCAGCGCCTTCTGCGCTTTGTCCACCGGCATCGACGTGTTCCAGTAAGCGGTCAACGCATCCTGCACCGCACCGTTCTGGTCAGGCGTCAGATAAATTTCGGGCGCGCCGGCCTGGCGATTACGGTCGCGCATGATGGCGGCGCCAGCCCGCGCACAGACGTCGAGCTGGCTGGTATCGGCATCGGCGCGCGGCGGCACCGAGCCTTTCAGCTTGTTGAAGTTCACCTGGGTTGCGGGCGCCAGCAGCACTTTCGCCATCAGCTTTTGTGCCTGCTGTACCTCCGCGCTTTCCGAGCGCGGGAAGACAAACGCATCGCCCTGAATCAGGTAAGGCGAATTCACGCCGAGGCCAGGAATGCAGCCGTAATCGACGCCGGGTGCCATTTTCGCATTGCTGAATTCACCCTTGGCCCAATCGCCCATGATTTGCACGCCGGCTTTGCCGCTGACCAGCATCGCAGTCGCATCATTCCAGTTGCGGCCCGGCGAGGCTGGATCGACGTAGGACTGCAGCCGCTTGTAGGCCAGCAGCACCTTGCGTACCGCTTCCGAGTTGATCGCGCGCTGGTCGCGGTCGCGCATCACCTGCAGGTAGAGCTGGCGCCCGCCCATATTCGCCAGCAGCGACGCAAACAGGATGTGTTCCTGCCATGCCTGCCCGCCGTGCGCCAACGGCACCAGTCCGGCGGCCTTCAGCTTATCCAGTGCCGCATACAGTTCATCGACGGTTGCAGGTTCCTTTAGAATGCCAGCCTTCTTGAACGCGGCCTTGGAATACCAGATCCACGTCTGCATGTGGACGTTCATCGGCATCGCGTAATAATGGCCATCGATGCGGATGGTGTTCACGATCGGTTCCGGCAGCGTGGATTCCCAGTGCTCCTGGCGCGCCACGTCGTCCAGCTGCACCAGCATGTCCTGGTCCACGATATCGAGGAACTGTTTGGAGATATTGAACTGCGCGGCGGCCGGCGCCTTGCCGCCAACCATGCGGTTAAGCGTGACTGCACGGGCCTGTTCGCCGCCGGCAATCGCAGTATCGATCCAGGTGCCGCCGGCGGCACGGTAGGCGTTCGCGAGCTGCTTGACGGCAGCGGATTCGCCGCCTGACGTCCACCAGTGGATCACTTCCGCGCTCGGCCCGGCAGCCTGCGCGGATGCGGCGCCGAGCGCCATTGCACAAGCAAATAACTGCTTAAACATCCCGTCTCCTGTAGTGTGCTGCTTATTTTTGGAAACGTTACCAATTTCACGGGCGGGTGTCAACAGAATAACAGGAAAGGCCCTCATGGCGAAAACGCAACGTGTACCGGAAAACGATTGAAATCGTATAAATCCCTGGGCTATCCTGTTTTTGCTGCCGGCGCACGCCGGTCGCGCGATCGGGAGAGTTTGTCCCACCCATGGACAACGCCGAAGGAGCAAGCCGCCCCCGGAATCTCTCAGGCCCAAGGACCGGTCGCGTGTTTTCAAAACTCTGAAGAGCCGCCGGCAAAGCAGCGCTGGCGCACCGAAGGAGCAAGCAGGCCGCCAACGCCTGTGAAACTCTCAGGTCCAGCACAGAGGGGGCAGTCACCTCGCACCTCAAAGATATCTGACCAACCTTCAGAGGAGTAGTCACATGCATATGCATCGACTCTGGCTGCGCATTGCCTGCGCAGCGATGATAGCCGCCCCGTTCCTGGCAAAAGCAGACAACGGCGCGGCATTGCAGGCCGCCAAACGCGGACTCGCACAATTCGCCGAGCACCAGCAGGCGATCCGTCCCGGTAGTGCACCGGTCGATTTCCCGCTCGATATCACGGACGTGGGCGACTTGAAGCAAGCCACGGTCGGCCATGGCTTTGAGGTCTACACTGTGGATCCGAAAGAACTGCTGGCACGCGGCGACCTGGCCTCCCTGGCCAAACCGACAGGCGAATGGCGCTTCGTCATTTCCTTGCACGGAAAGCCGATCGGGCTGGCGACTGTGCAGCAAGTGAACGGCCGCTATGAAACCGTCGCATATGGCGCTTCAGTGCTGGCGAAAGACGTGGATGCCGCCATGGCCGTCCACGGCAACGGCGCGCGCTCCAACCTGCGCTTCATCCGCATCTACCAGGCACGTGCCGACCTGCTGGAAGTTGACCGCGCCAGGTTCGCCCCGCTGCATTCAGCCCGCGAATCGCTGCTGCTGCAGAAGAACGGCAGCCAGCTGGTCGAAGGCGCCGATTTGCTGGAGCCGTTGCGCGCCGCAGTCAAAGCCAACATCGAAGCATTCCGCTAAGGAGGAGCCGAACATGAAAATCGCAAAAATCGCGGCCGGCGCTGCGCTGGTGCTTGCCCTGCCCTCCGCCTTTGCTCAATGGCGCACGCTGAACGTTCCGTTGACCATCCAGGAGCACAGCCAGTGGTGCTGGTCAGCCTCCAGCAAAGCGGTGCTGAATTTTTACAACCGGACGCCGAGCCAATGCCAGATCGTGAACTGGGCCTACGGCATCAATTACGCCTGCGGCAACAGCACCTTCAACTGGAACAGCTACGCCAATCGCCCGAACAATATGTACGGCACTTCGGGCAGCGTGCAGAACATCCTGGGAAATTGGGGCGTTTCGAATACGGCGATCAACAACTACCTGTCGTGGAATTCGGTGGTGAATGAGATCAATGGCAACCGCCCCTTCGTGATCCGCTACGGCTGGAGCAGCGGCGGCGGCCATATCATGGTGGGACGCGGCTATGAAACTTACAACGGAACCAACTACATCTACATCATGAATCCGTGGCCAGGCGAGGGGCAGACTTACCGCACCTTTGCTTCTGCTGTCAGCGCATCCGACCATAATTGGACGCATACGCAGCGCATGAACGTCAGCCCTTGATTGAAAAAACCCGCCGGGACCGACCCGGCGGGCTTTTTCGCTTTAGTTGCTACCGCCCAGCTGCTCCAGCTTGGCCGCCCACTTTTTCGACTCGTCTACATTACGGGCCGTCCCCACGCCGTTTTCAAGCAGGTAGACCAACTTGCGGATGGCAGTGACTTCGCCCTGCTCCGCCGCCTGCCGATAGTAGACTGCGGCCTGGGTGTAATCCTTCTTCACGCCCTGGCCCATCCAGTACATGCCTGCCAGCCGTACCTGCGCCTGTGCGCTACCCAGCTTGGCTGCCTGCTGGTACACGATTGCAGCCTGCGGCATATCAACCGGGCCGCCCTTGCCCAAGTCGAGCATCACAGCGAGGTTGGTCGCGGCATCTTTGTTGTCCTGGGCCGCCGATTTTGTGAACCATGCGCGCGCCTGTGCCAGGTCCTGCGCTACGCCATCGCCGGTGGAGTACAGCAGGCCAGCGTAAAACTGCGCCATTGCGTGCCCTTGTTCAGCCGCTTTCAAGTACCACTCCAGCGCTTGCGCAGGATCTTTCGGCACCGTGTTGCCGGTATGGTAGGCCACAGCGAGGTCATACTGCGCGTTGGCGTCACCAGCGACCGCGCGCTTGCGGATCGGCGCGAGCGGGCCGGCAGCCTGGCGCTCCATGGCCGCAATCAGGGTCAGTGCTTCCTGCGCAGTCTTGCTGCCGGCTGCAGCAGCTTTCTGGTACCACTGCTTGGCCTGCGCCTGGTCGGCAGGAACGCCCCGGCCTTCGAAGTACATGCCCGCCACCTGCTCGATCGCTGCCACGTCGTTCTGCTCGATAGCCTTGCGCAGCAGGGCCAGGGCGCCGGCACCATCCTGCTTGATACCGCGGCCCGCGGCCATCAGGCCGGCAAGCTGGCGCATCGAGGGGACATTGCCCTGGTCGACAGCGCGCGAGTACCACTTCACGGCTTCAACGTCGTTCTGGTCTGTGCCTTGGCCGCGCTCATACATCATGCCCAGGTTGAACTGCACATTGGGGTCATTGCTGCGGGATGCCTGCTCAAAGAAACCACGGAAAGCGCGCGCGTAATTGCCTTTTGCGTACTCTTCGTTAGGGGTGCGGGAAAAAGCCTGTGCATGTGCGAATTGCACGGGGAGATGCAGGCAAGCCAGGAGTGCTACGTACCGAAACTTCGACGCCATATTAGTTACTTGCTAGGTGGAAAATATAAATTATATAAACTCTCCATTAAGCAACATAATATAAATGAAAACTTTGATGCTTTTTAACAACAAGCAACTGGCGCTGCAAAAGCAAAAAGCCCGCTGGCACATGCCTAGCGGGCTTTTCTAATAAGAGCCTGACGATAACCTACTTTCACACTGGTTGCAGCACTATCATCGGCGCMAAGTCGTTTCACGGTCCTGTTCGGGATGGGAAGGGGTGGGACCGACTTGCTATGGTCATCAGGCATAACTTGTAGCACCRTGTTCAGYGAACACGATGCGCAATCTGGAAGAAGTAAAGTTGGGTATCTCAAACACAGGCAAGTGCTGTATAACCGGCAAGGTTATAGGGACAAGCCGTACGGGCAATTAGTATCAGTTAGCTTAATGCATTACTGCAATATAACCGGCAAGGTTATAGGGACAAGCCGTACGGGCAATTAGTATCAGTTAGCTTAATGCATTACTGCACTTCCACACCTGACCTATCAACGTCCTGGTCTCGAACGACCCTTCAAAGAGCTCAAGGCYCTGGGAAATCTCATCTTAAGGCAAGTTTCCCGCTTAGATGCTTTCAGCGGTTATCTCTTCCGAACTTAGCTACCCGGCAATGCCACTGGCGTGACAACCGGTACACCAGAGGTTCGTCCACTCCGGTCCTCTCGTACTAGGAGCAGCCCCCTTCAAATTTCCAACGCCCACGGCAGATAGGGACCAAACTGTCTCACGACGTTTTAAACCCAGCTCACGTACCACTTTAAATGGCGAACAGCCATACCCTTGGGACCGGCTACAGCCCCAGGATGTGATGAGCCGACATCGAGGTGCCAAACTCCCCCGTCGATATGAACTCTTGGGAGGAATCAGCCTGTTATCCCCAGAGTACCTTTTATCCGTTGAGCGATGGCCCTTCCATACAGAACCACCGGATCACTATGTCCTACTTTCGTACCTGCTCGACTTGTCGGTCTCGCAGTTAAGCACGCTTATGCCATTGCACTATTAGCACGATGTCCGACCGTACCTAGCGTACCTTCGAACTCCTCCGTTACACTTTGGGAGGAGACCGCCCCAGTCAAACTGCCTACCATGCACTGTCCCCGATCCGGATYACGGACCAAGGTTAGAACCTCAAACAAACCAGGGTGGTATTTCAAGGTTGGCTCCATAGGAACTGGCGTCCCTACTTCAAAGCCTCCCACCTATCCTACACAGATTGGTTCAAAGTCCAATGCAAAGCTACAGTAAAGGTTCATGGGGTCTTTCCGTCTAGCCGCGGGTAGATTGCATCATCACAAACACTTCAACTTCGCTGAGTCTCGGGAGGAGACAGTGTGGCCATCGTTACGCCATTCGTGCAGGTCGGAACTTACCCGACAAGGAATTTCGCTACCTTAGGACCGTTATAGTTACGGCCGCCGTTTACTGGGACTTCAATCAAGAGCTTGCACCCCATCATTTAATCTTCCAGCACCGGGCAGGCGTCACACCCTATACGTCCACTTTCGTGTTTGCAGAGTGCTGTGTTTTTATTAAACAGTCGCAGCCACCAGTTTATTGCAACCTTTTCGTCCTTCCACAGTAAAGTGGTCAAACTACCGAGGCGTACCTTATCCCGAAGTTACGGTACCAATTTGCCGAGTTCCTTCTCCCGAGTTCTCTCAAGCGCCTTAGAATACTCATCTCGCCCACCTGTGTCGGTTTGCGGTACGGTCTCGTATGACTGAAGCTTAGAGGCTTTTCTTGGAACCACTTCCGATTGCTTCGTGMRCAAGYKCACTCGTCCCAGTCCCTTGGATTACGTACCCGGATTTGCCTAAGTACCTCCTATGAACCAGAAACTGCCTATTCCAACAGGCAGACAACCTTCCGCGATCCGTCCCCCCATCGCATCATACGACGGTGCAGGAATATTAACCTGCTTCCCATCAGCTACGCATCTCTGCCTCGCCTTAGGGGCCGACTCACCCTGCTCCGATGAACGTTGAACAGGAAACCTTGGGCTTACGGCGTGCGGGCTTTTCACCCGCATTATCGCTACTCATGTCAGCATTCGCACTTCTGATACCTCCAGCATCCTTTACAAGACACCTTCGCAGGCTTACAGAACGCTCTCCTACCATATCCTTGCGGATATCCGCAGCTTCGGTGACTGGCTTAGCCCCGTTACATCTTCCGCGCAGGACGACTCGATCAGTGAGCTATTACGCTTTCTTTAAATGATGGCTGCTTCTAAGCCAACATCCTGACTGTTTTAGCCTTCCCACTTCGTTTTCCACTTAGCCAATCTTTGGGACCTTAGCTGGCGGTCTGGGTTGTTTCCCTCTTGACACCGGACGTTAGCACCCGATGTCTGTCTCCCAAGCTCGCACTCAACGGTATTCGGAGTTTGCAATGGTTTGGTAAGTCGCGATGACCCCCTAGCCATAACAGTGCTCTACCCCCGTCGGTGATACTTGAGGCACTACCTAAATAGTTTTCGGAGAGAACCAGCTATTTCCAAGTTTGTTTAGCCTTTCACCCCTATCCACAGCTCATCCCCTAATTTTTCAACATTAGTGGGTTCGGTCCTCCAGTGCGTGTTACCGCACCTTCAACCTGGCCATGGATAGATCACTTGGTTTCGGGTCTACACCCAGCGACTAGCGCCCTRTTCGGACTCGATTTCTCTACGGCTCCCCTATTTGGTTAACCTCGCCACTGAATGTAAGTCGCTGACCCATTATACAAAAGGTACGCAGTCACCCCTTRCGAGGCTCCTACTGTTTGTATGCACACGGTTTCAGGATCTATTTCACTCCCCTCCCGGGGTTCTTTTCGCCTTTCCCTCACGGTACTGGTTCACTATCGGTCGATTACGAGTATTTAGCCTTGGAGGATGGTCCCCCCATGTTCAGACAGGATTTCTCGTGTCCCGCCCTACTTGTCGTATGCTTAGTACCACCGCTYKGATTTCRCGTACGGGGCTATCACCCGCTATGGCGCCTATTTCCAGAGGCTTCCACTATCAGAACGACTATCACATACAGGCTCTTCCCATTTCGCTCGCCACTACTTTGGGAATCTCGGTTGATTTCTTTTCCTGCAGCTACTTAGATGTTTCAGTTCGCCGCGTTCGCTTTGCATACCTATGTATTCAGTATGCAATGACCTATAAGGCCGGGTTTCCCCATTCGGAAATCTTCGGATCAATGCTTGTTTGTCAGCTCCCCGAAGCTTATCGCAGACTTCTACGTCCTTCATCGCCTGTAATCGCCAAGGCATCCACCATGTGCACTTATTCACTTGTCCCTATAACCTTGACGGCTATAAGTTCAAGCACTTACTACTGTGTTTGATGAGTTTTACTACTACCCTAAGTGAATATCTTTCGATATCCGCTTAATAAAACTTTTACTTCTTCCAGATTGTTAAAGAACGATGAACTAAGMGTTCAAACCTAAGCATCTGTGCTTACGTTTGAAATCTTTGGTGGAGGATGACGGGATCGAACCGACGACCCCCTGCTTGCAAAGCAGGTGCTCTCCCAGCCGACTCTAGAAAGGAGGTGATCCAGCCGCACCTTCCGATACGGCTACCTTGTTACGACTTCACCCCAGTCACGAATCCTACCGTGGTAAGCGCCCTCCTTRCGGTTAAGCTACCTACTTCTGGTAAAACCCGCTCCCATGGTGTGACGGGCGGTGTGTACAAGACCCGGGAACGTATTCACCGCGACATGCTGATCCGCGATTACTAGCGATTCCAACTTCATGTAGTCGAGTTGCAGACTACAATCCGGACTACGATACACTTTCTGGGATTAGCTCCCCCTCGCGGGTTGGCGGCCCTCTGTATGTACCATTGTATGACGTGTGAAGCCCTACCCATAAGGGCCATGAGGACTTGACGTCATCCCCACCTTCCTCCGGTTTGTCACCGGCAGTCTCATTAGAGTGCTCTTGCGTAGCAACTAATGACAAGGGTTGCGCTCGTTGCGGGACTTAACCCAACATCTCACGACACGAGCTGACGACAGCCATGCAGCACCTGTGTAATGGTTCTCTTTCGAGCACTCCCARATCTCTYCGGGATTCCATCCATGTCAAGGGTAGGTAAGGTTTTTCGCGTTGCATCGAATTAATCCACATCATCCACCGCTTGTGCGGGTCCCCGTCAATTCCTTTGAGTTTTAATCTTGCGACCGTACTCCCCAGGCGGTCTACTTCACGCGTTAGCTGCGTTACTAAGTCAATTAAGACCCAACAACTAGTAGACATCGTTTAGGGCGTGGACTACCAGGGTATCTAATCCTGTTTGCTCCCCACGCTTTCGTGCATGAGCGTCAGTTTTGACCCAGGGGGCTGCCTTCGCCATCGGTGTTCCTCCACATCTCTACGCATTTCACTGCTACACGTGGAATTCTACCCCCCTCTGCCAAACTCTAGCCTCGCAGTCTCCATCGCCATTCCCAGGTTAAGCCCGGGGATTTCACGACAGACTTACGAAACCGCCTGCGCACGCTTTACGCCCAGTAATTCCGATTAACGCTTGCACCCTACGTATTACCGCGGCTGCTGGCACGTAGTTAGCCGGTGCTTATTCTTCAGGTACCGTCAGCAGCTGCGGATATTAGCCGCAGCCTTTTCTTCCCTGACAAAAGAGCTTTACAACCCGAAGGCCTTCTTCACTCACGCGGCATTGCTGGATCAGGGTTGCCCCCATTGTCCAAAATTCCCCACTGCTGCCTCCCGTAGGAGTCTGGACCGTGTCTCAGTTCCAGTGTGGCTGGTCGTCCTCTCAGACCAGCTACTGATCGTTGCCTTGGTGGGCCTTTACCCCACCAACTAGCTAATCAGATATCGGCCGCTCCAGGAGCACAAGGTCTTGCGATCCCCTGCTTTCATCCWTAGATCGTATGCGGTATTAGCGTAACTTTCGCTACGTTATCCCCCACTCTTGGGTACGTTCCGATATATTACTCACCCGTTCGCCACTCGCCGCCAGGCCGAAGCCCGCGCTGCCGTTCGACTTGCATGTGTAAAGCATGCCGCCAGCGTTCAATCTGAGCCAGGATCAAACTCTTCAGTTTAATCTCTGTTTTTCC
>NZ_LMIC01000007.1:0-181754 GCF_001428585.1 Duganella sp. Root198D2
GGATCAAGGTAATGAAGCGGATGGCTTATGGGTATCGCGACTCCGAATTCTTCTTCTTGAAGATCAAAGCCGCGTTTCCCGGTAATCCGTGAAGAACCAAAAAAAGCCCCGCACAGGGCGGGGCTCCAATAGCGCTGAGGCGCCGGGAATTACTTCTTGGTGCCTACAACTTCGATTTCCACGCGGCGGTTCTGGGCGCGGCCTTCGGCGGTCTTGTTGTCCGCTACTGGCTGCTTCTCGCCCTTGCCTTCGGAGTACACGCGGTTGGCTTCCACGCCTTTGCTCTGCAGGTACGCTTTGACAGCATCAGCACGACGCAGCGACAGCTTGTCGTTGTACTGGTCGGTGCCCATGGAGTCGGTGTGGCCGACGCCGATGATTACTTCCAGGTTGATGCCGCTCAGCTTGCTGACCAGGTCGTCCAGCTTTTCTTTCGCTTCTGGCTTCAGCACGGCCTTGTCGTAGTCGAAGAATGCGTCGGATGCGAACGAAACCTTCTCAGCAGTCGGTGCCGCGGTCGGTGCTGCCGGGGTTGCTACTGGCGGTACGGCGACTGGCGGCTGCTCTGGCGCGACCGGTGGTGGAGGTGGCAGCACGCATTTGCCATCTTTCAGCTCTTCCGGTGGGGTGCAGATCGGCAGGTCGCAACCTGGCACGGCATCGGCCGGGGTCCAGTAGCCGGTGCGCCAGCACAGGCCGAATGGATTGCGGGCGATGACGCCACGGGCATCCTGCACATAGGCGCTCTTAGGCGTCGCGGCCTTGATGTCCTGGGTTACTGGTGCGAACGGAGGAGCGGTTGGCTTGTCTTGTGCTAGCACAGGGCCGGCCAGAACGGAAGACGCAGCAAACATGGTGGCGAGGATTTTCTTCATATTGGTCTTTTCCTTAAACGGGGGTAACGCTGTTAAAACTATCTTTTAAAACTATCTTTTTCATTAGTTTCTCGTCCATTTTGCCATATTTCGCAAAACTGCATCAAAAGTAGAGGAAAAAGCCAGTTTCGCGCATCTGACCAAAATGTTGTTTTGTTGCAACGCAGGGGCCATAATACGGTGCATTTGTGTCAACCCAATGACTTTCATCCGGCCGCCTTGGCGCCATGCTAAAATCGCAGGCTTGTACGCCTAGACAAAAGATCGACCCGCCAATGGATCAATTCGCAAAAGAAACAATCCCAATTTCCCTCGAAGAAGAGATGCGCAAGAGCTACCTCGATTACGCCATGAGCGTGATCGTAGGCCGAGCTCTGCCGGACGCTCGCGACGGCCTTAAGCCAGTACACCGCCGCGTCCTGTTCGGGATGCACGAACTGAACAACGTGTGGAACCGCCCTTACGTGAAGTGCGCCCGTGTTGTGGGCGAAGTCATGGGTAAGTACCACCCGCACGGCGACGCGTCGATTTACGACACGCTGGTGCGTATGGCGCAGGATTTCTCCCTGCGCTACATGCTGGTCGACGGCCAGGGTAACTTCGGTTCCATCGACGGCGACAACGCCGCGGCGATGCGTTACACCGAGTGCCGCCTGGACAAGATTTCGGCAGAGCTGCTGGCCGACATCGACAAGGAAACCGTCGATTTCGCGCCCAACTACGACGGCAAGGAGAAAGAGCCTACCGTCCTGCCGACCAAGATTCCTAACCTGCTGATCAACGGCTCGTCCGGTATTGCAGTGGGTATGGCCACCAACATCCCGCCGCACAACCTGACGGAAGTGATCAACGGCGCGCTGCACGTGCTGAACAACCCGGATTGCTCGATCGACGAACTGATCGAGATCATTCCGGCGCCGGACTTCCCGACCGGCGGCACCATTTATGGTGTGTCCGGCGTGCGCGATGGCTACCGCACCGGCCGTGGCCGCGTGGTGATGCGCGCCAAGACCCACTTCGAGGAATACGGCAAGGAAGGCGGCCGTACCGCGATCATCGTGGACGAGCTGCCATACCAGGTCAACAAGAAGTCCCTGCTGGAGCGCATCGCCGAGAACGTGCGCGACAAGAAGCTGGAAGGCATTTCCGACATCCGCGACGAGTCCGACAAGTCGGGCATGCGCGTGGTGATCGAGCTGAAACGCGGTGAAGTGCCGGAAGTGGTGCTGAACAACCTGTACAAGCAGACCCAGCTGCAGGACACCTTCGGCATGAACATGGTCGCCCTGGTGGACGGCCAGCCGAAGCTGATGAACCTGAAGGACCTGCTGGCGACCTTCCTGTCGCACCGCCGCGAAGTCGTCACGCGCCGTACCGTGTACGAACTGCGCAAGGCGCGCGAACGCGGCCACGTGCTGGAAGGCCTGGCGGTTGCACTGGCCAACATCGACGATTTCATCGCCATCATCAAGGCAGCGCCAACGCCGCCGATCGCGAAACAGGAACTGATGGCGCGCGGCTGGGATTCGTCCATCGTGCGCGAAATGCTGAAACGCACCGGCGAAGAAGGCCAGGGCGGTATCGAAGCCTTCCGTCCTGAGCACCTGCCGAAGCACTACGGCCTGCAGTCCGATGGCCTGTACAAGCTGTCCGACGAACAGGCAGGCGAGATCCTGCAAATGCGCCTGCAGCGCCTGACCGGCCTGGAACAGGACAAGATCGTCAACGAGTACAAGGACGTGATGTCCCTGATCGCCGACCTGCTGGACATCCTGTCCAAGCCGGCCCGCGTGACCGCCATCATTACCGAAGAACTGAATGCCTCGATGCTGGAATTCGGCGACAAGGATCCGCGCCGCTCGAATATCGAGAACAACGCGACCGACCTCGAAACCGAAGACCTGATCACGCCGCAGGACATGGTGGTGACCCTGTCGCACATGGGCTATATGAAGGCCCAGCCGCTGTCCGAATACCGCGCCCAGAAGCGCGGCGGCCGCGGCAAGCAGGCGGCAGCGACCAAGGATGAAGACTGGATCGACCAGCTGTTCATCGCCAACACCCACGATTACATCCTGTGCTTCTCCAACCGCGGCCGCCTGTACTGGCTGAAGGTGTGGGAAGTGCCGCAAGGCTCGCGCACTTCGCGCGGCAAGCCGATCGTGAACATGTTCCCGCTGCAGGACAACGAGAAGATCACCGTGGTGCTGCCGCTGTCGGGCGTAAACCGCACCTTCCCGGAAGACCATTACGTCTTCATGTCGACCAGCCTGGGTACCGTGAAAAAGACCCCGCTGAAGGACTTCTCCAATCCGCGTAAGGCCGGCATCATCGCGGTCGACCTGGACGAAGGCGACTTCCTGATCGGTGCCGCGCTGACCGACGGCAAGCACGACGTGATGCTGTTCTCCGACAACGGCAAGGCGGTGCGCTTCGATGAGAACGACGTGCGTCCGATGGGCCGTACCGCGCGCGGCGTGCGCGGCATGAACCTGGAAGAAGGCCAGAACGTGATCGCGTTGCTGGTGGCGGAAAACGAAGAGCAGTCGGTGCTGACCGCAACCGAGAACGGTTTCGGCAAGCGTACCCCGATCGCCGAGTACACCCGCCACGGCCGCGGCACCAAGGGCATGATCGCGATCCAGACCTCCGAGCGTAACGGCAAGGTGGTGGCGGCGACCCTGGTGACCAAGACCGACGAGATCATGCTGATCACGACCGGCGGTGTGCTGATCCGCACCCGCGTCTCGGAGATCCGTGAGATGGGCCGGGCCACCCAGGGCGTGACCCTGATTGCGGTGGAGGACGGCACCAAGCTCTCGGGCTTGCAGCGCATCGTCGAAGCAGACGCGGACGAGCCGGAGGCGGAAGCAGAAGGCGGCGAAGCAGCCGAATAAGGCTGACCCGCAACGGGCCCCGTCTGAGTGATCAGGCCGGGCCCGTTAGTTTTTATAGCTGCCAAATTCGAAAAACAAATAAGCAATGAAGAAAATAGTTGTGGAGCAGTCCCGTAAAAATTAAGGAGCCCGCATGAAAAAGTTCGCCTTTGCCGCCGCAATATTTGCTTTCGCCGCCGCCGCCCA
Organism: Duganella sp. Root198D2; assembly: GCF_001428585.1. Classification (NCBI taxonomy): domain Bacteria; kingdom Pseudomonadati; phylum Pseudomonadota; class Betaproteobacteria; order Burkholderiales; family Oxalobacteraceae; genus Duganella; species Duganella sp. Root198D2. The sequence goes on from NZ_LMIC01000007.1 coordinate 3,959, forward strand.
TGCAGCCCCGCCGAGCGAAGCATCGATCCGCGAGTTGATGGATACCACCGGAGCGCGCGCCAATATGGCTGCCTCGCTGCAGAACCTGGCGAAGGCGCTGCCGCAGATCCTGCGCATGCGCGCGGAAGCGGTGGTGCGCAATAACCCCAAGTTCAACGACGAGCAGCGCAAGGCCGAACTGGCGACTGTGGAGCGCCGCATGCCGGTCATCACCGCCGCCCTGCAAAAGGATTTGAACGATCCGAAAATGGTCGATGAGCTGTACAACCAGGTGGTGCCGCTGTATGCGAAGCATTTCACGCAGGAAGACGTCAAGGCCCTGACGGCTTTCTACCGCAGTCCGGTCGGCAAGAAGTCGCTGGAAGTGATGCCGGTGCTGATGGGCGAAAGCGCCCAGGCCGCACAAAAGCTGATGCAGGAGCGCGCGAAGCGCATTGTCGAACAAACGAAGTAAGGAGTCTCGAAGTGGCGAACATCTACAATTTCTCCGCCGGCCCGGCCGTGCTGCCAAAGGAAGTGCTGCAACAGGCGGCCGCTGAAATGCTGGATTGGCACGGCAGCGGGATGTCGGTCATGGAGATGAGCCACCGCGGTCCTGAATTCATTGCGATCTATAAGGCGGCCGAGCGCGACCTGCGCGAGCTGCTGGCTGTGCCGGACAATTACAAGATCCTGTTCATGCAGGGCGGCGGGCTGTCGCAGAATGCGGTGCTGCCGATGAACCTGTGCGGCGGCGCCGACAGCACCATCGATTTCGTGCAGACTGGTTCCTGGTCCGGCAAGTCGATCAAGGAAGCGGCGCGTTATGCCCGCGTCAACGTGGCCGCTTCGTCGCAAGCCACCGGCTTCGACCGCGTGCCGGACCAGGCGGAGTGGAAGCTGACTCCCGGCGCATCCTACCTGCATATCTGCACCAATGAAACCATCGACGGTGTCGAGTTCAATTTCGTGCCGACCGCGCAGGGCGAGACCGATATCGTGGCCGATATGTCGTCGCATATCCTGTCGCGCCCGGTGGACGTGAGCAAGTACGGCGTGATTTTCGGGGGCGCGCAAAAGAATATCGGCCCGGCCGGCGTCACCGTGGTCATCGTGCGCGATGACCTGATCGGCAAGGCGCTGCCATTCTGCCCGTCCGCCTTCGACTTCAGGAACGTGGCGGAAAACGAATCGATGTACAACACGCCACCCACCTACGGCATCTATATTGCCGGCCTGGTGTTCCAGTGGCTGAAGAAGCAGGGCGGCGTGGCCGCCATGGAAAAGCGTAATATTGAGAAAGCCGAGCTGCTGTACCAGGCACTCGATGCCGACGACTTCTACCAGAACCGCGTCGCAAAAGAATACCGCTCGCGCATGAACATCCCGTTCTACCTGCGCGACGAATCGAAAAATGAAGCATTCCTGGCCGGTGCGAAAGCGCGCGGGCTATTGCAGCTGAAGGGCCACAAGTCCGTCGGTGGTATGCGGGCATCGATCTATAACGCGATGCCGATCGAGGGCGTGCAAACGCTGGTCGACTACCTCAACGAATTTGCAGGCAGATAATGAGCGATAAACTGAAACCCTTGCGCGAGAAGATCGATTCGATCGACGCGCAGATCCTGGCGTTGCTGAATGACCGCGCCAAAGTGGCGCAGGAAGTAGGGCACGTCAAGGCCGAAACCAACGCGCCCGTGTTCCGTCCCGAGCGCGAAGCCCAGGTGCTGCGCGGCGTGGCCGACCGCAATCCGGGCCCGCTGGGCGCGCGCGAAGTGCAAACCATCTTCCGCGAAATCATGTCGGCCTGCCGCGCGCTCGAGCGCCGCGTGACCGTGGCCTATCTTGGCCCGGCCGGCACCTTCAGCGAACAGGCGGTGTACGCCCAATTCGGCACCGCTGTGGATGGCATTCCTTGCGTCTCCATCGACGAGGTGTTCCGCGCCACTGAAGCCGGTACCGCCGATTTCGGCGTGGTGCCGGTCGAAAATTCCTCCGAAGGTGCGGTCAACCGCACGCTGGACCTGATGCTGGCCACGCCCTGCCTGATCTCGGGTGAGATCGCGATTGCCGTCCATCACAGCCTGATGACCAGGACCGGCACCATGGAAGGGGTACAGGTGATTTGCGCCCACTCGCAGGCGCTGGCCCAATGCCAGGTGTGGCTGAACCAGAACTACCCGCATATCGAGCGCCGCGCCGTGGCCTCGAATGCCGAAGCGGCACGCATGGCCGGCGACGACCCGACCATCGCCGCCATCGCCAGCGAGCACGCCGGCGCACAGTATGGCCTGGGCGTGGTCAATGCCCACATCCAGGACGATCCGCACAACCGCACCCGCTTCGTGGTGATCGGCAGCCTGCTCACCAACCCGTCCGGCCGCGACCACACTTCCGTGATCCTGGCAGTGCCGAACAAGGCTGGCGCCGTGTACCAGCTGCTGGCGCCCCTGGCCAAGCATGGCGTGTCGATGACGCGCTTCGAATCGCGCCCGGCCCGCATCGGCACCTGGGAATACTATTTCTATGTAGACGTTGAAGGGCACGTTCAAGACCCGTCCGTGACAAAGGCATTGGCTGAACTCAAGGACAATGCTGCCTTCTTCAAAGTGCTGGGCTCCTACCCGACCAGCCTCACCTGACCTTTATAAGTGATTAGATCCATGTCCAAGACTTACGGCCCTGAATACGTTCGCGCAATCGCCCCTTACCAGGCTGGCAAGCCTATCTCCGAAGTGGCACGTGAATTTGGCCTGAAGGAAGAATCCATCGTTAAACTGGCATCGAACGAAAACCCGTTCGGCGTGCCGGAATCGGCGCAGAAGGCGATGGCCGCTGCCGCCGCTGAACTGGGCCGCTACCCTGATGCCAATGCCTTCGACCTGAAAATGGCGCTGTCCAAGCGCTACGACGTGCCGATGGATTGGATCACCCTGGGCAACGGCTCCAACGACATCCTGGAAATCGCCGCCCACGCTTTCGTCGAGCGCGGCCAGTCCGTGGTGTACTCGCAGTACTCCTTCGCCGTGTACGCCCTGGCGACCCAGGGTATCGGCGCGCGCCATATCGTGGTGCCGGCCAGGAACCACGGCCACGACCTGGATGCGATGGCTGCCGCCATTGAAGCGGATACCAAATTGGTGTTCATCGCCAACCCGAACAACCCGACCGGCACGTTCGTCACCGGCGCCGAGATTGAAGCTTTCCTGCAGAAGGTGCCGGCGAACGTGGTGGTCGTGCTGGACGAGGCTTACAACGAATTCCTGAAGAAGGAAGACCAGTACGAGTCGGCAGCCTGGGTCAAGAAGTACCCCAACCTGCTGGTGTCGCGCACCTTCTCCAAGGCGTACGGCCTGGCCGGCCTGCGCGTAGGCTTCGCGCTGGCGCAGCCGGAAGTGACTGACCTGATGAACCGTATTCGCCAGCCGTTCAATGTGAATTCGCTGGCGCAGGCTGCTGCGATTGCGGCGCTGAACGACAAGGAATTCCTGTCCAAGTCGGCTGCCAACAATACCGCGGGCTACGAGCAGTTCGTGGAAGCGTTCAAGGATATGGGGCTGGAGTTTGTGCCGTCGTACGGCAACTTCGTCCTGGTGCGCGTTGGTTCGGATGACGCGGCCGGTGCGCGTATCAACCTGGCGCTGCTGAAGCAGGGCGTGATCGTGCGCCCGGTGGGCAACTACGGCCTGCCGCAGTGGCTGCGTATTTCCATCGGCCTGCCGCAGGAGAATGCGGTGCTGATTACTGCGCTGCGCAAGGCGCTGGCGGAGGATCGTGCTTAATAAGGTTGTTATCTTCGGCGTTGGCCTGATCGGCGGCTCGTTTGCGCGGGCGCTGAAGGCGGCTGGCGCTGTTAAGCATGTCGTTGGCGTTGATCGCTCGGAGGCGTTCCTGTCGCGGGCGCTCGAGTTGGGCATCATCGACTCGGCCGCCGAAACCGGTAAAGCGGTGTCTGACCCGCAGGGTCAGACACCGGCCGGCTACCGGTTTGAGGAAGCAATTGCCGGCGCGGACCTGATCCTGCTCGCCGCGCCAGTGGCGCAAACCGCCCGCATCCTGGCCTCGATCCTGCCCCACCTCGACGCCAGCACCATCGTCACCGACGCCGGCAGCACCAAATCCGACGTGGTGGCCGCCGCCCGCGCCGTCATGGGCGATAAAGTGCGCCAATTCATTCCCGGACACCCCATCGCCGGCCGCGAAACCAACGGCCCCGACGCCGCCATCATCGACCTGTACCAAGGCAAGAAAACCGTCCTCACGCCCCTGGCCGAGAACGACCCCGCCGCAGTCGAGCGCGTGGCCAGCGCCTGGAAAGCCTGCGGCGCCATCATCCATACCCTGACCCCGGAAGAGCACGACAAAGTGTTCGCCGCCGTCAGCCATCTTCCCCACCTGCTGGCCTACGCGCTGGTAGACGACATCGAACGCAAGCCCCACTCGGATTTGCTGTTCCAATATGCTGCCAGCGGATTCCGCGACTTCACCCGCATCGCCGGCAGCTCGCCTGAAATGTGGCGCGACATCAGCCTCGCCAACCAGGCCGCACTCCTGACTGAGCTGGATGCTTATCTGGCACAATTAACCCGCTTGCGCGCCAGCCTCGCCGCTGGCGACGCCGCCGCCCTGGAAGCCACCTACGTCAACGCGCAGCGCGCGCGCCGGCAATGGATCGAGACCATCGAGGCGGCTGAGCCGCCGCAGCCGAAAGATGCGGCGGCAGAATAAGGAACACGCATGACTGATTATCCGCATTACCTCGACCTGCTGCCGGTCGCGCGAGCCGAAGGCGCGGTGCGCCTGCCAGGCTCGAAATCCATCTCCAACCGCATCCTGCTGCTGGCCGCGTTGGCCGAAGGCGAGACGCGCGTTATCGACCTGCTGGCTTCCGACGATACCGCCGTGATGCTGGCTGCACTGCGCTCGCTGGGCGTCGAGTGGACCGAGCATCGCGAGGGCGAAAGCACGGTGCACGTAGTGCAGGGCGTGAAAGGCCGCTGGCCGCTGCGCACCGCCGACCTGTTCATGGGTAACGCCGGCACCGCGATCCGTCCGCTGACCGCGGCGCTGGCCGTGATCGGCGGCGACTACAAGGTGCACGGCGTGCCGCGCATGCACGAGCGCCCGATCGGCGACCTGGTCGACGCGCTGAATGCCGCCGGCGCCGACATCGAATATACGATGAACAAGGGTTACCCGCCGCTGCACATCCGCAGCGGCGAGTTCAAGTCGCAGCGCCTGTCGGTGCGCGGCGATGTGTCGAGCCAGTTCCTGACCGCGCTGCTGATGGTGGCGCCGCTGATGGCGCGCGAGCATGCCGTGACCATCGAGGTGGAAGGCGAGCTGATTTCCAAGCCTTATATTGAAATCACCCTGAACCTGATGCGCCGCTTTGGCGCCGTGGTGGAGCAGGATGGCTGGGCGTCGTTCACCATCCCTGCCGGGCAGACCTATAAGAGCCCGGGCGCCATCCACGTCGAAGGCGATGCCTCAAGCGCTTCCTATTTCCTGGCTGCCGGCGCGATTGGCCGCGGCCCGGTGCGGGTGCAGGGCGTGGGCAACAACTCGATCCAGGGCGACGTGCGCTTTGCGCAGGCGCTGGAGCAGATGGGGGCGACCATCGTGATGGGCGACAACTGGATTGAAGCCAGCGCAAATGGCCCGCTGAAGGCGGTGGATATGGACTTCAACCATATTCCGGATGCGGCGATGACGATTGCCGTGGCGGCGCTGTATGCGGAAGGTACTACGACTTTGCGCAATATCGCTTCCTGGCGCGTGAAGGAAACCGACCGCCTGTCGGCGATGGCGACCGAGTTGCGCAAGCTGGGCGCGAAGGTGGAGGAGGGGGCTGACTGGCTGTCCGTCACCCCGCCGGCGGTGCTGCTGCCGGCCGCGATTGATACCTATGACGACCACCGCATGGCGATGTGCTTCTCGCTGGCTTCGCTGGATGGGTTCATCCGCAAGGGCGCCAAGGTTCGCATCAATGATCCAAAATGCGTCGCCAAGACCTTCCCCGAGTATTTCACCGCGTTCGCGTCGATCGCGAAGCGTGGTAGCGTTTAACTTTTAGCCAAAACCGGTAAACCTGGGTCTGACCCAAGGGTCAGACTCCTCCGAAGCCGCAGACTGCGGATACGGCGGGTCCGACCCTTGGGTCGTACCCGGGTTTACCGGTTTAATAATTAACCATATGCCAACATCGAACATCCCAGTCATCACCATCGACGGCCCGACCGCTAGCGGCAAGGGCACCGTGGCCCACAAGGTCGCGGACAAGCTTGGCTTCCACCTCCTCGATTCCGGCGCCCTGTACCGCCTGACCGCGCTGCAGGCCCTGCGCCGCGAAACCAACCTGAACGACGAGCATGCCCTGGCCAAGCTGGCCGAGCACCTGAACATCCATTTCGCCGGCGACGCCGTCTACCTGTCGCAAGAAAACGTCACCGACGCCATCCGCGCCGAGGAAGTTGGCAATACGGCATCGAAAATCGCTGCCCTGCCGGCCGTGCGCCAGGCCCTGTACGGCCTGCAGCTGAGCTTTCGCAAGACCCCCGGCCTGGTCGCCGACGGCCGCGACATGGGCTCCGTCATCTTCCCGCACGCCCCCCTCAAGGTGTTTTTGACCGCCTCCGTCGAAGCGCGCGCCGATCGCCGCTATAAGCAATTGATCGGAAAGGGAATTTCTGCTAGTATGCAAGACCTGCTGATGGATTTGAAAGCGCGCGACGACCGGGATATGAACCGGGCCATTGCGCCGCTGGCGCCGGCAGAGGGTGCTTTCCTCCTCGATACGTCTGCCATGAACGCTGATGAAGCGACCGAGCAGGTGTTGAAATGGTGGACCGCCACCCATAAATAAATAGCTGTTCTTGTTCAACCCTCAACCCAGTTGAAGCCGCATCGTGCGGGTCTTACTGGCTAACCTGGAAATAAATAATGGAAAGTTTTGCAGCCCTCTTCGAAGAGTCCCTGTCGCGTCAAGACATGCGCTCTGGCGAAGTGATCTCCGCTGAAGTCGTGCGTCTGGACCACAATTTTGTGATCGTTAACGCCGGCCTGAAATCGGAAGCTTTCATTCCTGTTGAAGAATTCAAGAATGACCAAGGCGAACTGGAAGTCAAAGTAGGCGACTTCGTTTCCGTGGCCATCGAATCGCTGGAAAATGGTTTCGGCGATACCATCCTGTCGCGTGACAAGGCCAAGCGCCTGGCATCGTGGCTGGCACTGGAAAAAGCAATGGAATCCGGCGAGATCGTCGTTGGTACCGTCAATGGCAAAGTCAAGGGCGGCCTGACCGTTCTGACCAACGGCATCCGTGCTTTCCTGCCAGGTTCGCTGGTAGACACCCGTCCAGTTAAAGACACCACCCCGTTCGAAGGCAAGACCCTCGAATTCAAGGTTATCAAACTGGACCGCAAGCGTAACAACGTCGTTCTGTCCCGCCGCGCCGTCATCGAAGCTTCGATGGGCGAAGAGCGTCAGAAACTGATGGAAACCCTGAAAGAAGGCACCGTGGTTACCGGCGTCGTCAAGAACATCACCGACTACGGTGCGTTCGTTGACCTGGGCGGCATCGACGGCCTGCTGCACATCACCGACCTGGCATGGCGTCGTGTGCGTCACCCATCGGAAGTGCTGACCGTTGGTCAAGAGATCACCGCTAAGGTCCTGAAGTACGATCAAGAGAAGAACCGTGTGTCCCTGGGCGTGAAGCAACTGGGCGACGATCCTTGGACCGGCCTGTCCCGTCGTTACCCACAGAGCACCCGCCTGTTCGGTAAAGTCACCAACCTGACCGACTACGGTGCGTTCGTTGAAGTTGAACAAGGCATCGAAGGCCTGGTTCACGTGTCGGAAATGGACTGGACCAACAAGAACGTGGCTCCTAACAAAGTCGTGCAGCTGGGCGACGAAGTTGAAGTCATGGTCCTGGAAATCGACGAAGAGCGTCGTCGTATCTCGCTGGGCATGAAGCAGTGCAAGGCAAACCCTTGGGACGACTTCGGCGTGACCCACAAGAAGGGCGATAAGGTCAAGGGCGCAATCAAGTCGATCACCGACTTCGGCGTGTTCATCGGCCTGCCAGGCAACATCGACGGCCTGGTGCACCTGTCCGACCTGTCCTGGACCGAGTCCGGCGAAGAAGCCGTACGCAAGTTCAAGAAAGGTGACGAACTGGAAGCCGTTGTTCTGGCAATCGACGTTGAGCGCGAGCGCGTTTCCCTGGGCGTCAAGCAACTGGAAGGCGATCCATTCAACAACTACGCAGCCATGAACGACAAGGGCTCCCTGGTTACCGGTACCGTTAAGTCGGTTGAGCCAAAAGGCGCCGTGATCCAGCTGTCCGAAGAAGTTGAAGGCTACCTGCGCGCTTCCGAAATCTCCCGCGACCGCGTGGAAGATGCCGGCACCCACCTGAAGGTTGGTGATTCCGTGGAAGCCCTGGTGATCAACATCGATCGCAAGGCACGTTCGATCCAGCTGTCGATCAAAGCTAAAGACAGTGCGGACACCGCTGAAGTGATGTCGAAGATGGCTGCTGACTCCAGCGCCGCTTCCGGCACCACCAGCCTGGGCGCGCTGCTGAAAGCCAAGTTCGACAACAAGAACTAATCTACGAGCACTTAGATGACTAAGTCCGAATTGATCAACCGCCTGGCTGAGCGTTACTCTCAGCTGGTGGCCAAAGATGCGGAGTACGCCGTCAAGACCATTCTCGATGCGATGACCAACGCTTTGGCCGACGGCCAGCGCATCGAGATCCGTGGTTTTGGCAGCTTCGCCCTGAATTCGCGGCCGCCACGCATTGGACGCAATCCTAAGTCCGGCGACAAAGTGATGGTCCCTGAAAAACGGGTGCCGCATTTCAAGCCTGGCAAGCAGCTGCGCGAGCGGGTCGATGCGATGGTCGGGCAACCGATCATTGAGGACTGAGTCTCTGGCACAGTAGAATGAAGGGGCGGGCATTTGCCTGCCCCTTTTTAATTTGGAACTGACGATGAAATTCATCTCCACCGCCTTCGGCGTTGTCCTGTTTGTCCTGTTCTTTGGTTTTGCCCTGAAAAATACGCAGGAAGTCGACCTGCACCTGTTCCTGAACTACGAGCTGCGCGGCCCGCTGGTGCTGATGCTGCTGGCCTTTTTCGTGGCCGGCGCCGCCCTGTGCATCCTCGCGCTGACTCCTACCTTGTTCCGCCAGCGCCGCGAATCGAACAAGCAGAAATCCACTATCCAATCCCTGCAGAGCGCGGCCATGCAAGTGAACGAGCGCCCGCTGCCGGATAGCATCAACACCCAGCACTAAGAAAAAACATGGATTTTGAACTCTGGTGGCTGCTGGGCATCCCAGCTATGTTTGCCCTTGGCTGGATCGCCGCACGCGTCGACATCCGCGCCGTGGTGTCCGAATCGCGCACCCTGCCGCGCGGCTACTTCCGCGGCCTGAACCATCTGCTGAACGACCAGCCGGACAAGGCTATCGACTCCTTCATCGAGATCGTCAAGCTCGATCCGGAAACCGCCGACATGCACTTCGCGCTGGGCAACCTGTTCCGCCGCCGCGGCGAAACGGAACGCGCCATCCGCGTGCACCAGAACCTGTTGTCGCGTCCCGACCTGCCGGCCGAGCAGCGCGCCCACGCCGAATATGAGCTGGGCCAGGATTACCTGAAGGCCGGCCTGCTGGACCGCGCCGAAGAGACCTATACCCGCCTGCTCGACACTTCCTACGCAGTGCAGGGCCGCAAGGCGCTGCTGGAAATCTACCAGCGCGAGAAAGAGTGGAAGCGCGCCATCGAAGCCGCGCTCGCGCTGCAGGAAGCCGGCGCCGGCTCGCGCCAGAAAGAAATCTCGCAGTTCTACTGTGAACTGGCGCAGGACGCGCTGGTGCACATGAAGCCCGACGAAGCGGAAAGCCTGCTGGAACAGGCGCTGCAAGCGGACCGTTCGAGCGTACGCGCCACCATCCTGTGCGGCGACGCGCAGCTGGCCAAAGGCGATACCGAAGCCGCGCTGCTTACCTGGCGCCGCGTCGAACAGCAATCCGTACCGCACACCGCGCTGGTGGCAACCCGCCTGATGGACGGCTACCGCAAGGTGGGCCGCCCGCAGGAAGGCGTCAGCCTGCTGAAATCCTACCTGGAACAGGCGTCCTCGATCGACCTGCTGGAAGTGGTGTTCAAGACCGTCATCGAACTCGATGGCGTGGACGCCGCCAAGCAGGTGGTGCTCGATGAACTGCGCCGCACCCCGACCCTGCTCGGCCTCGACAAGCTGCTGGAAGCGCGCATGATGGATGCGCCGGCCTCGGTGCTGTCCGAACTGTCGATGGTGAAAAACCTGGTGCACGGCTACACGCAAAAATTGGCCCGCTACCAGTGCAGCCACTGCGGCTTCAAAGCCCGCCAGTTCTACTGGCACTGCCCGGGATGCAGCCGCTGGGATTCCTACCCGCCGCGCCGCACCGAAGAACTCAACGTGATGAACTGAATATGAGCAAAGCGCCCGCACTCGACAAAGTACGCATCCTGGTCGCCGGCGACGTCATGCTGGACCGTTACTGGTTCGGCGACGTCAGCCGGATTTCGCCGGAAGCCCCGGTTCCCGTGGTGCGCATCGAACGCCGCGAAGCCCGCCTGGGCGGCGCCGCCAACGTCGCACGCAATGCCGCGGCATTGGGCGCGCATGCCGGCCTGCTGGGCATCGTCGGCGCCGACGAAGCAGGCACGGAAGTGGAGCAGCTGCTGCAAAGCGGCGCCATTCACAGCTACCTGAAGCACGACAGCGCCATCTCCACCATCATCAAGCTGCGCGTGATCGGCCGCCAGCAGCAGATGGTGCGGATCGACTTCGAAGAACCGCCAAGCGACGCTGTGCTGCGCAACAAGCTGGTGCAATTCAAGACCCTGCTGCCGGAATACGACGTGATTGTGCTGTCCGACTACAACAAGGGCGGCCTGGTCGATGTGGCCGAAATGATCGCCACCGCGCGCGCGGCCGGCAAGATCGTGATGGTCGACCCGAAAGGCGACGACTTCTCGCCTTACAGAGGCGCCACCGTACTGACTCCCAACAAATCAGAACTGAAACGCATCGTCGGCTCCTGGAACAGCGAAGAGCAACTGGTGACCAAGGCGCAGAACCTGCGCGCCGAACTGTCGCTGGACGCGCTGCTGCTGACCCGGTCGGAAGAGGGCATGACCTTGTTCACCGACGACGGCATCTTCAACGTACATGCCAGCGCCCGCGAAGTGTTCGACGTCTCCGGCGCAGGCGACACCGTGATTGCCACGATGGCCGCCATGCTCGGCTCCGGCGCCGGCTGGCAAGACGCCGTCGACACCGCCAACCGCGCAGGCGGCATCGTGGTTGGCAAGCTCGGCACCGCCACCGTCACCCGCGACGAACTATTCGCCTAAATTGAGCTTTGGCGCGAGACTTCGTGGCGGTGCTTGTACATGCCCAGCGCTTGCTTGAGCTCATCGCGCTGGGGCTTCACTCCTGGCAACTTCACCTTTTTCGATTTGCTCTTGCCGCTGTCCGGATCGGCCAGGGTCAGCGTCAGGACGTCGCCGCCAAAGCCGTCCTCGTAGTTCATGTTCGTGACCTGCTCCCAGCCGAAAATGCTTTGGTCGGCGTTCACGGTGATGCCTTCATACGCCACCACGATCGGGCCGAAATCGCGCGGCGGGAAATACTTCAGCACGATCGCGCGCTCCGCGTCATCGGATGGGCGGTAGCGGTACGCCAGGGTGTGCTCGTGCGCCTTGGCGAAACGAGATTCGTAGGCATTCCATAAGCGGCCTTCGATGGCGTCCGCCGTCAGGATCTCGCTGTGCCAGCTGTTCGTTACCGCCGTTGCGACCACAGCGCCAAACAGGGTGCCTGGAATCGGGCTGCCGACATTTTCCATGCGTTCGCTGAGCTTGGGGTGCGAGTCGAATGGGTGCGGTACGTTCGCGCCCTGCATCGCATCCTGGAACTGCTCGGAACAGGCGAAAGGCTTCAGGCCCTGCGCCACGTAAGTGGCGATGCCGATTTCGCCTTCGTGGCGGTCGTTGCGCTGGAACAGGTCTTCCTCGATGTGGCCGCGGTAATTGCCATAGGCGGAGATCTTGATCAGCGCCGAAATCAGCGGACGTCCCGATACCGCCTGCGCCGCTGCGCGGTCGGCGAGGAATTCGCGCTCGCGGCTTTCGCGCATCAAGCCCAGTTCCAGCGCCGTGCGGTACAGCGCCAATGGGTAGTAGGCGATCAGCGTCATCAAGTTGCCGCGCATGGCGCCAAGGTAGCCGTCGAATTGCGACAGGGCGGGTCCGAGCTTTGCGCTGCGCTCGGTGTCGCCGCCGCTGAAGTGCGCCAGTTCGTGCGCCAGCACGGCGTCGGCTTCGCGCTGGTCCAGCACGCGCAGCAACGGCAGGCTGACGAACAGCGTGCGGCCGTCGATCGTTTCGTTGCCCAGCACGATGGGGCTTTCGGTGACAAAGAAGTTGGTGTCGATGCCGCCGATGATCTGGCGTGGCGGGGCGGTACCCAGCATCCCAGCCAGGCCGCGCACACGCTGCCACAGTGCCGGTGCATCCTGTTCACGCACCAGTTCACCTTCCACTTCGAACTTCCATTTGGGTCGCGCAAAGATCTGCGTGACGGCCAGCAGCGCGGCGGCTGCGGCGGCAATGCCGGTAATGGCCACCAGCTTGATCGAATACATATGGAAGAACCAGGCGGTCAGCCAGAACGAAAGCCAGGCCAGCATGGCGTTTTGCGCCACCACTTCAAAGGAGCCCGACCAGGACAGCAGGCGTTGTCCCAGCAACAGGCTGCGGTACTGGGCGTCGCGGCCGCGCTGCGCCGCCAGGCAAAGCAGGGCGACCAGGGCTGCCAGCAGCACGCCGCCAACCAGCATGATCAGCGAGATGTTGTGCGCCCAGTAGAATTGCCATTGATGGCCCCATGATTCGCAGGCGCGGGAGCGGTACTCGGCCATCGCCGGGTCGCTGTTGCCGCAAACCGTGGAGGGTGGATCGGCACGGAAGCGCGCCAGCACCTGCTCGCGTTCCGCCAGGGCGACGTTGGCTTTGCGCATGTCGCCTTCGATCGATTCAAGGAATTCCCCGTCCCACGTTTTGAGGACGTGGCCGCTGAACACAAAGGTAATGCCTGGAACCAGTGCCAGCGACAGCACCGCATACAGCGCGATGCGCATCAGGTCGGATTTCAGGGCAGCTAATGATCGCATGCTGATCTCGGTTGCAAAAAATATAAGTATGGCACCGCAGGTTTCGTTGCGTCATTGCAATCTCGAATTTGCGCGCCAATTGTCGCGTTTTTGTTATATTGGCAATCCCTCCAAACGGATGCCGATACCATGCGAACCATTCTTTTTGCCGCCCTGGCAGCGCTTTCCTTCCAGGCCTACGCCCAGCCGAACTTCAGCAAGGACATTGCCGGCGGCAGCGACCACCCGTTGCTGCACCGCTATGAGGGTTCGATGCTCTATATGTACGGCGGTGAGAACCTGGGCCAGGCCCGGGTTGTCGATGCCGAGGCAGGCAAGCCGGTGCTGCACAAGGTGGAAGGCAAGACGGCCAACCGCTATTACTGGGGGCCGAAAGGGCGCAGTGCGCTGGAAATCCACCGCAACTACCAGCAGGCGCTGAGCGCTGCCGGTTTCAAGATCCTGTACGCCTGCGAGACCGACCAATGCGAGAAGGCCAAGGTTCAGCACCTGGTGCAGGAGCTGCCGCGCGAAGTGCATTGGAAGTCGTTCGACGCGTATGTCAGCAGTACCTTCAATAGCGCCAACCAGCCGCGCTTCCACCTGGTCAGCGCAGCCAAGGCTGGACCTGGCGGCAATACCTATGTAATGGTCGCGCTGTCCGAATACACGGACTACCAGCGCGTGCGCCAGTTCGTGCAGATCGTCGAACCGACGGTGATGGAAGGCGGCAAGGTCACTGTCGATACGCGCGCCATCCAGGAGGGCTTGCAGCGCGATGGCAAGGTGGCGCTGTATGGCGTGACCTTCGACACCAACAAGGCCGTGATCCGCGAGCAATCGAGCGAGCAGCTGGAACAGATGGCCAAGGCCCTGCAGGCGCAGCCCAAGATGAAAGTCTTCATCGTCGGCCACACCGACGACCAGGGCGAGTTCGATGCCAACCTGGCGCTGTCGCAAAAGCGCGCGCAGGCCGTGGCTGATGCGCTGGCCTCGAAGTACGGCATTCCCGCCAACCGCATGATGCCGCGTGGTGTCGCCAATATGGCGCCGGTGGCCAGCAACGCCAGCGACGAAGGCCGGGCCAAGAACCGTCGTGTGGAATTAGTTGTGCGTTGATTGATCTGCCTCAAATAGCGCGCGGCCCGTGTCAGCCGGATGGCGCGGGCCGCGTTGTGGCTGAACGAGGTCTTCTCGTGTCCACTTATGGAGGCAATCATGATCAGGAAATTAGTGCTCGCCGTCGCCACGCTGGTCGCTTGCATGGGCATGGCATTCGCCCAGGTTGACGTCAACAAAGCCGACCAGGCCGCACTCGATAGCGTCAAGGGTATCGGTCCGGCCAAGTCCAAAGCCATCATGGCGGAACGCGCGAAAGGGGAGTTCAAGGATTGGGCCGACCTGGAACAGCGCGTCAAAGGCATAGGAGAGAAGAACGCCATGAAGTTGTCGGAGGCCGGGCTGATGGTCAATGGCAAGTCGCGCGAAGGCGCCGCTCCGCGCAAGGAAGCCGCTCGAAAATAGCCTGAACCTTGCTGCATTAATCCGCAGGCGGCGCCATTTATCGGCAAGGTGAAGCGTTCATCGCATGCTTCCCCCGACGCCTGCGGCCTGGGGCAGAGTTATGGACATGACAATGTCGTCATGCCATGAGAAACTACCGCCCCATGAAACCCCATGTTGTTTTCCTCGCCGCTGTCGCTTCAGTTTCCTTGCTGGCATTGGCCCAGCCAACCGCAAGCCTGGACAAGAGCTGGTACCTCGCCGGTGAAAACCCGGACCTCTATGAAATAGGCGCCGACCCCAATGGCTTCCGGCGCGGCAGCTTCGCGAAATTCCTGCGCGCGAAAACAGATGATCGCAAGGCATGGGCTACGCTGATGCAGACCGTTGCTGCCGACAAGTACCGCGGCAAGCGCGTGCGCTTCTCGGCACAGGTCCGCACCGACAGCATCGGTGCCTGGAGTGGCTTGTGGATGCGGGTGGATCTGGAAAACGGCGAGATGGATGGTTTTTACAATAGCCAGGACAAGCCGATCAAGGGCACTACCGATTGGCAATTGCGCAGCGTTACGCTGGATGTTGCGGAGCACGCGGACTTCGTTTTGTTTGGCGTGAATGGCGCAGGCGGCGGCACTGTCTGGATCGATGACCTCAAAATGGAAGTGGTCGACAAAAACGTACCCGTCGACAAAATGCCGCCGCGCGAGTACTGGCGCGCGCAGCACACCAATCCGAGCCTGTAAGATGCAGAATGGACCTCATGCCGCATTGCGCCAACTCTTGTCCGTGAACCTGCGGGAAGGCGCTTCCAGTGCGGGAATGTTCTTGCTGGTGGCTGGATTGGCCGTCTTTGCCGGCTCTTATGACCGGCTTGCCTTGTTCGGCGCGCTCCTGCTCGACGCAGCCATCGTGCTGGCCGGCGCGCACGCACTGCGTTGGATGCTGCCGCCAAAGGCTGGCTGGACCTGGTGCTGGGCAGCCCAGCCACTGCTGCAGCTGATCGCTGCTGTCGTTGCGATGCAGGCCTACATCAAGGGGACAGGCTATTTCCTGCTGCTGGCGCTGTCGCCGGCGCAAATGCTGGGCAGTGCGCTGGCTTTCGGAACCGTTGTACTGGCAGTTCCGCTGATGTATGCCCATCGCCAGGCGCGCGCCCTCGAAATTTCGGAACTGCAGCGCGCCGCTTTGCAGGCGGAATTGAAGTCGCTGCAGGCGCAGGTGGAACCGCATTTCCTCTATAACACGCTGGCCAATACGCGCTACCTGGCGCGCCATGCGCCGGAGCGCGCGGTGGAAATGCTGGATCACCTGATTGCCTACCTGCGCACCGCTTTGCCCGACATGCGCACATCGTCATCCACGCTGGCTCGCGAGTGCGAGCTGGCGGGCCATTACCTGGCCCTGATGGAAATCCGCTTCGGCGCGCGGCTTGCGACCAGGCTCGATTGCCCTGGGGACCTGGGCAGCCTGCCGGTCCCGCCGATGATGTTGATGTCGCTGGTGGAAAACGCGGTGCAGCACGGTGTCGAACCGAAACCGGGCGCCGTATGCGTAAGCGTCGCGGCGGCGCTGCGCGGCGACGGCAGGCTGGGCATCATCGTGCGCGACGACGGTGGGGGGCTGCAGCGCGGGCAGGGCACGACGCTGCTGGGCAGCGGAGTCGGGCTGCGCAATGTACGGGAACGGCTGCAGGCGCTGTACGGCGGCCGGGCCGCTTTCGAACTGCGGCAGGCAGCCGACGGCGCCACTGAGGCGGAATTGCTGTTGCCGGTCGAGGGGCGCGCATGAAACCACGCATCCTGATCGCCGATGACGAACCGCTGCTGCGCGCGGAGCTGCGCGAGCTGCTGGCCGCGCTGTGGCCGGAGGCGGAGCTTTTACCCGATGCTGCGGACGGCTTCGAGGCGCTGCGGCTGGCACGCGAACTGGCGCCGGACGTGGCCTTCCTTGATATCCGCATGCCTGGACTGGATGGGCTGCAGCTCGCGGCCACATTCGGCTCGCGCACGCACGTGGTGTTTGTCACCGCATACAACGAGCATGCGCTGGCCGCATTCGAGCAGGGCGCGCATGACTATTTGCTGAAACCGGTCGATGCTGCGCGATTGGCGCGCACAGTCGGGCGGCTGCGCGAGCGGGTGCTGCTGCCGCCGCCGGATTTGCGCCGAATCACTGCCGACGTGCGCGCGGCAAGCGCGCTGTCCGCGACCGCCGGGACGCAGGCGCCTTCATGGATCCAGGCGTCGGTAGGGCAGGCGGTGCACTTCATCGACCTGTCCGACATCCTGTACTTTGTCGCTGAGGACAAGTACACGCGCGTGGTGGCGCAGGGACTGGAGGCGCACATCCGCACGCCGCTCAAGGAGCTCGCTGGAACGCTGGAAGGAGCGGGATTCTGGCAGGTCCACCGCAGCTACGTGGTAGCGGTGAAGCGCATTGCCGCCGCCGTGCGCGACGGCGACAACGCGATGTGGCTTACTTTACGCGGGCATGGAGCGCGGCTGCCGGTCAGCCAGCGCTTCCAGCACCGTTTCAAGGGGATGTGACAGGCAGGTTGGCCAGGAAGGCGTGAATCTGCGACACCACGGCCGCGCCTTCGCCGACACCTGCGGCGACGCGCTTGGTGGAGCCCGAGCGCACGTCGCCGATGGCAAATACGCCCGGCACGCTGGTTTCCAGCGGAGCGCGCTGCGGCGCATCGGCCAGCGTCATCTTGGCGCGGCACTGGTCCTTGATGGCGTCGAAGCCGGTGCGGATGAACCCTTGCGCGTCAACCTCCACGCCGCAATCGGCCAGCCAGGCCGTATTCGGGTCGGCGCCGATGAACAGGAACAGGCGGCATACGTCGCAGCTATCGACTGCACCGGTCTCCTTGCACAGGAAGCTGACCTTGGACAGGCCGTCATCATTGCCTTCCAGCGCAGTGATCTCGGTATGCGTGTGCAGCTCGATATTCGGCGTCGCCTTGATGCGGTCGATCAGGTAAGTCGACATGGTGGCCTTCAGGCCGGAGCCGCGAATCACCATATGCACCTTGGAGGCAAAGCCGGAGAGGAAAACCGCCGCCTGGCCGGCGGAGTTGCCGCCGCCAACCAGCACCACTTCTTCCGACTTGCACAGCTTGGCCTCGATCGGCGAAGCCCAGAAGTATATGCCGCGCCCTTCGAATTCGCCGATATTGTCGAGGGCAGGGCGCTTGTAGCGCGCGCCGCTGGCCAGCACCACGGTCTTGGCGCGCACCACCTGTCCGCCGGCGATTTCCACGCGCAGCGGCCAGCTGTCGCACAGCAGGCGCGTGGCCGGGGCGGGGATCGCGACCTCCACGCCGAACTTCTGCGCCTGTACGAAGGCGCGGCCGGCCAGGGCCCGGCCGGAAATGCCGGTCGGGAAGCCAAGATAGTTTTCAATGCGCGCACTGGCGGCAGCCTGGCCGCCGTAGGCGCGCTGTTCCAGTGCCAGCACGGACAAGCCTTCCGATCCGGCGTACACCGACGTCGCGAGGCCGGCAGGTCCGGCGCCGACCACCACTACATCCCACAGCTTTTCGGTGTCGATTTCAGGCAGCAGGCCGATGCAATAGCCGACTTCCGCGTTGCTTGGGTTTTTTTTCACCACGCCGTCCGGGCATACCACCAGCGGCCAGTCTTCCGGACCCGGTTCGTAGTATTCGCATAGCGCGCGCGCCTGTTCGTCGTCTTTCGGATCAAGGATGCGGTAGGGGTAGCCGTTGCTGCTCAAGAAGCTGCGCAAGTGGAACAGGGCCGCATTTCCGGGCGGGGAAACCAGCACCAGGCCGCCGCCTTCGGTCTCCAGCAGGCCGACGCGGCGCAGGATCAGGGCGCGCACGATGCGCTCGCCCAGCTCCGCTTCCGCAATCACCAGTGCGCGCAGGTTCTCCGGCGACACTTCCAGCACCTCGACATCGTCCTTGGCGGTGGCGTTGACCAGGGAAGGGCGCCCGGAAAGCTGCGATACCTCGGCAGTGAATTCGCCGGGACCGTGCTCGGTCAGGAATTCGGAGTTGCCAAGGCCGTCATATTTGCAGATCGTGATCGAACCTTTCAGCCCGATGATCAGGCCAAAGCAGGTGTGACCGGCTTCGAGAATGCGCACGCCGCGCGCATACTGGCGCACCGTGCCGAAGCGGTGCAGGCGCTTGATTTCCTGCTCGGTCAGCACCGGGTTGACCTGGTGCCTGCGGCTCTCCAGCGTGGACGGCATGGAGATGACTTCGGTGTCGCTCATGGGGAAAGGCTCCTCTATTAATGCATGTAGTTTAATGCAATTACCCCGGCCTGCTATGATTTACCATGACCTTTACCATCCGGCCGCTGCAAGCAGAAGAATTGGCCGCCTTCTTCCATTATCTGAACGACCACCTGCTCGATAACGGGCGTGATGGCGCCCCGTTGTTCCAGCCCATGTCGCGCACCAGCGCCGGCTTCCCGCCGGAGAAGATCAACGGCTTCAGTACCGGTCTGCTGGCCAGCTTTGGCCAGCAAGGCTGGCGCCGGGTCTGGGTCGCGCTGCGCGAAGGGGAAATCATGGGACACATCGACCTGCGTTCGCGGCCCGAAGCAGCGGCACGCCATCGCTGCCTGCTGGGCATGGGCGTGCACCGCGCCGCGCGCCGCAACGGGCTTGGCGCCGCGATGGTGAAAACGGCAGCCGAATGGGCGCGCGGGCAGGGCCTGGAATGGGTCGACCTGGAGGTCCTGACGGGCAACGCCCCGGCCCGCGCGCTATACCGCAAGTGCGGGTTCGTGCAGACGGGCGAGATTCCCGACCTGTTCCGGATCGATGGCGAAAGCCAGGGCTATGTCTTCATGTCCCTGCACCTCGCCGCCGAAGCGGATAAAATGGTCGTTTGACAGAACATTACACAGCAGGAACCATGGGATACAAAACAATCGCCGATACCATCGGTAACACGCCGCTGGTGCAGCTGGTACGCATCCCCGGCGCGGAAGCGGCCGCGCGCGGCAACATCATCCTCGGCAAGCTGGAAGGCGACAACCCGGCCGGTTCGGTCAAGGACCGCGCCGCCATGTCGATGCTGCGCCGGGCCGAAGAGCGCGGCCAGATCAAGCCGGGCGACACCCTGATTGAGGCGACCAGCGGCAATACCGGCATCGCACTGGCCATGGCCGCTGCCATCCGCGGTTACAAAATGATCCTGCTGATGCCGGAAAACCTGAGCGAAGAGCGGCGCATGAGCATGGCCGCCTACGGCGCCAACATCATCCTGACGCCGAAAACCGGCGGCATGGAATACGCGCGCGACCTGGCCGAGCAGATGCAGAAGGATGGCAAGGGCATCATCCTCGACCAGTTTGCCAACGGCGACAACCCGCGCGCCCACTACGAAGCCACCGGTCCGGAAATCTGGCGCGATACCGAAGGCCGCGTGACGCACTTCGTATCGGCCATGGGCACCACCGGCACCATCATGGGGGTGTCGCAATACCTCAAGGAGCAGAACGGGAATGTGCGCATCATCGGCGCGCAGCCGGAAGAAGGTTCGTCGATCCCGGGTATCCGCAAATGGCCGGAGGCCTACCTGCCAAAGATTTACGACAAGGCGCGCGTGGACCAGGTGGAATACGTGTCGCAGGCGGCGGCGGAACGCATGGCGCGCCGGCTGGCTGCTGAAGAGGGTATCTTCTGCGGGATTTCGGCAGCGGGTGCCTGTGAGATTGCACTGCGCATTTCGCAGCAAGTGGAAAACGCGACGATCGTGTTCATCGTCTGCGATCGCGGCGACCGCTATTTATCGACCGGGGTGTTCCCGGCATAAGCGAAGCCACGCTTCCCCTCCCCGGGCGGGGAGGGGAAACCAAGGACTGGCATCAGCCCTTGTTTTCGGAGCCGACGCCTTCTTTCGGCTTGAACTGCTTGTCGCTGATGCGGAACTTATTGCGGCGGTCGCCCATCAGGTAGCGCAGGTCACGGATGCTCAGGTCGGAAACCTCGTGCATGCGGATCAGCAGCGATGCGCCAACCGGCAGGCGGTGGTGGCGGATCTTGGAGATCACAGGCGGTGCGACTTCCAGAGCGCGCGACAGGGCCGCATCGTTCTTCAGTCGGAGGTTTTCGATCAGGGTGTCGAGCAGACGGTTCGGGTTGTACTGCAGCAGATCATCGCCTTCCGACTCGCTGTTCATATCATTACCGACTTGGTTGGTCATGTCTTCTGTTCCTTCTCTAAAGTTGTCCTGCTAACGACCCAAATCCTGAGACGGATTCCTGTTTAACAAGTTTCATAATATATACACAATTGTACAACAGAGCGGTCAGCAGTACTTGCGTGCAACAAAAAATAGTATATTGCTCTCGAAACGCGTTGTCCTATCGCAACATTCTGAGAGAATTCTACCTGAATTTTTGTGTTAGGGTAATTCTACACTCTTGTATATCACACAAGTTACACGCAGTTACAAAGTTTCCTTCATTGAAAGCTTTACTGCACGGCCGAGTTCGATTACGGACATGGCATAGAAATAACTTCGGTTGTACTTTGTGATTGAAAAGAAATTATTGCTTCCGACCCAGTATTCGGTAGGGTCGGAACCATTCTGCAGATCAACCAGGCCGTACAGGCCCGGCGGCAGGTCCGCGTCCGGGTGCACGCCCGCGGCCAGCAGGTCGGCGCCGCTGTATTGGGCTTCCAGCCCGCCGCCAAGATATTTTTCCCAGCCGCGCTCAGGTGATACGGTTGCCGGATAAGCCAGCCGCGGCGGATCGTCGCGCTTCCAGCCGTGCGCAACCAGGAAATTGGCGACGCTGCCGATCGCATCGGCCGGCGAATTGCGCAGGTCGACCTTGCCGTCGCCGTCGAAGTCGACGCCCAGCTTATAGATATTGCCCGGCATGAATTGCGGCATGCCCACGGCGCCCGCATACGAGCCAGTCAGCGACAAGGGATCGATCCCGGCCTGGCGCGACGACACGATGGCCGCTTCCAGTTCGCTGCGGAAGAATTCCATGCGCACTTCGCGGTTCGGCGCCAGCGGATAAGAGAAGGCCAGGGTGGCCAGCACGTCGAGCACGCGGAACCTGCCCATGTCGCGGCCGTAGATGGTTTCTACGCCAATGATGCCGACAATGATTTCCGCCGGCACGCCATACTGAGCCTCGGCCCGCGCCAGGGTGCTGCGGTTGGCGTTCCAGAACTCGGCGCCGGCATTGATGCGCCTGGGCTCGATGAAGCGGCTGCTGTAGGCTTGCCAGTTCTTCGGCTTGCCCGGCGGCGCCGGCTTGACCAGCTGCACCGCCGCGTCGATATAGCGCAGTTCGAGGAACAGCTTTTCCGATTCTGCAATCGGCACGCCGTGCTTCAGTTCCAGCTCGCCCATGAACTGCTGCACCTCTTTCCATTGGCCGAAGTTGACGAATTCGCCGCTGTAATCGAGGGCCGGTTTCTTCGCTGCTTTTTTAACCTTGGCCGGTTTGTGGACGGCGGCGCCGGCGGCCGGCGCCAAGGCCAGGCCGAGGCAGGCCACGGCCAGCGCGGTGGTGGGGAATTTTTTTGAAAATCTCATCGGGATTGCTTCAGCAAACTATGCAGTCGTGCGACCGGGTTATCCTTTTGCGCCGCTGGTACGCCGTATTTGAGCGCGCCATACAGCTCCAGGAATGCTGTCATGGCCGCTATTTTCTCGCGCGGCAGGTTCGACTGCCGCACGCGATGGGCCAGGCCCAGTGGGCCTTCGTCCGGCGCCTTGTCCAAGCCATGCCGCGCCAGTTGGCGGCAGAAGGCGCGGTAGGCCGCATCGACCGGATCGCGCGTGCGTTCGGTGCGGCGGTATTTCATCAACAGCACTAGTGCTGCGCACAGGGCCAGTCCGGCCAGCAAGCGCCAGTCGGCAAAGGCTGCGGCCAGTTCTCTAAGGAAATCTTGCTGCCTCATTGGATTGTAATCGAGGATCCATTGATTCCAAGCATTATTCATCGCACTGAGGCCAAAACGCATCTGCGCCAGCCACGAGCTCTTGTCGCGCGCCAGGTCGGCCAAGCCTTGCAATCCGAAAGGCGCTGCGCGCGGCAAGGCCTGCGCCAGGCTGCTGCGGATGCGCTCCGGGGCCACGGCGGCGGTCGGGTCGATGCGGGTCCAGCCGCGCTGGGGACCGAGCCAGACTTCGCTCCAGGCATGGGCGTCGGACTGGCGCACCGTGTAATAACCGTCGACCGGATTCTGTTCGCCGCCCTGGTAGCCGTTCACCACGCGTGCCGGCAGGCCGGCTGCGCGCATCAGGTAGACGAAGGAGCCGGAAAAGTGTTCGCAGAATCCCTTGCGCGAATCGAACAGGAATTCGTCGATTTCATCGCGGCCCAGCCGGCCCGGTTCCAGCGTGTATTCGAAGCCTTTACGGAACATGTCCAGCACGGCGGCGATGGCGGCATCGTCGCCGCGTTCGGCGCGCAGCGCCTGGATCTGGGCCGCATAGCGCAAGGTGCGCGGGTTGTAGCCTTGCGGCAGCTGCAGCCAGGTCTCCAGCGCCGGCGGTTCAAGAGCCGGCTGTGCGAGGTAAGCCGGGTGCGCCACGGAACTGTAGCGCAGGCGCTTGTCGCTGCTGGCCTCCACCAGTTGTTCCAGTTCGGCGGTGTAAGCGGCGCCCGCGCCATCGATGTTGGGGCCAGGCTCGCTCAGTTCCAGCATGAACAGGAACTGGCGGCGGCCCGGTTCCAGTGTCACCTCGTAAGGATAGGCCGGCCCTTTCCAGCTCAGTTGCCGCGCCAGCCGCACCTGGGCCACCGGATGCAGCGGCCGGCCGATGCGGGTCCAGGCGCGCCCGTCGTAGTTGCTCAGCACCGGACCGCGCCAGTAAAGCTGTTCCGGCGGCGGTGCGGCGCCAAAGAACTGCGCGCGGAATGCCACTTCTTCCGATAACGCCAGGTTGGTCATGGAGCCGGGCGACATGCTGTCGGACATGCCGCTCTTGCCGCCGGCGGCATCGCCCGGCAGGCCCCACAGCGGCCCCTGGATGCGCGGGAAGCCGACAAACAGCAGCACGCCCAGCGGCGCGGCAATCAGGAAAATGCGGCCGGCCAGCTTCAGCCGCGCGGCCAGCGGCGGCACGGCGCCGCTAAGCTGGAAGGTAATCTGCGCCGACAGCAGTACGATGATGGTGGCGATCATCACCAGCGCCGTGAGGATTGATTGCGAGTAGAAGAAATTCGTCAGCAGCAGGAAGAAGCTGAGGAAGATCACCACGAACAGGTCGCGCCGCGCGTGCATTTCCAGCAGCTTGAAGGTGAGCAGCAGGGTCAGCATGGTGACGCCCGGTTCGCGCCCGAGCAGGGTGCGGAAGGTCAGGTAGACGCCGCCCATGGCCAGCAGCGATACCGGCAGCAGCAGCCACATTGGCGGCAGGCGGCTGCCGCGCAGGGTAATGGCGGCGCGCCAGGCCAGGGTGAGGCAGACCGTGGCCGAAGTCCACAGCGGCAGGTGGCCGAAGTGGGGCGCCAGCACCATCACCGCCGCCAGCAGGAGCAGCAAGGTATCGGCTTTGTCGCGCGTCAGGCGGCCGGCCATGTTCGACAGGCCGGCAATCATGCGCCCTCCTTGCCGTACAGCGCCAGCGCCCGCAGGCATTCGGCGCAATGCGCTTCGCCCAGGCCTTGTGCAATCTCGCGGCCGCCGATGGTGAGGGCATAAGGCAGGGTGCGCCGCTCCGCTTCCAGCACCCAGGCGGTCAGGCGCGATAGGCGTACTTCGATATCGAGCTGCTGCGGCAGTGCGCCCAGGTCCAGCAGCAGGTCGGATACTGCGCCGCCTTCGAAATGCTTGCTCACCAGGTTGCCGCCGTCGGCCGGGTGCAGGCGCGCGATCTGGCGCCAGGCAAGGTGGCGCATCGGGTCGCCCGGCTGGTAGCTGCGGATGCCGGAGAAATTATCCAGGCCCACGGTGCCGTAGCCGTCTTCGCGCGCCGCACCGGTGGTCGGCAGCGGCGGCGGCGCCGTTTCCGGCTGCGGATAGGCCAGCACTTTCAAATCCGGCTGCCAATATGACCAGGCGCCGAACAGGCCAAGCGGGAAACGGGTGAACAGGCGCACGCGCGGCGCGGCCAGCCAGCCGCGTTGCGTCGTCGGGCGCGACAGCACCACGGCCGCGCTGCCCTTGGCGGCGACGTCGATCGCCTGGCGCGGCTCACCTTCGTCCTGGAAACCGAGCCAGAGCGCATAGCGGTCGCGCGGCGTGGCATTGCGCACCAGCAGTTCGAACTGGGCTTCGTCGCCGGCGAACACCGGTTGGGCACGGCCCGGCGCCAGGTGCAGGAAGGCCAGGTTCTTGGCCGTCATGTACATGTCGACGATGGCGCACGAGCCGGTGAAGAAGGTCAGCACGAAGCCAAGGCCCAGGTTGTAGTTGATGGAGCCGACCAGCATGATCAACAGCAGGCCGACAAAGGCGATCCCCGGCTTGGTCGGCAGGATGAAGACGCGGCGCATCACCAGCTGCACTTCGCCGGCTTCCTTTTCCTTCAGCTGGAACAGCCAGCGGTCAAGCATTCTCCTCGCTGGAGCAAGCATGGCTTATACCGCTACCGATTTCTGCAGTTGCAGCACCAGGTCGCGGCTGGCCAGCGCGGTGCCGTGCGAAGACTTGAGCGGCCGCAAACGGTGGGCGCAGACCGGCACCAGCACGGCCTGCACGTCTTCCGGCATGACGTGGTCGCGGCCTTCCAGCGCAGCCCAGGCGCGCGCCGCCTGCAGCAGGGCCAGCGCGGCGCGCGGGCTCAGGCCTTCGGCAAAGAAACCGTTCTGGCGCGAAGCCTGCGCCAGCGCCTGCACATAATCGATCAGGGCCGGCGCGGCGTGGATCTGGCGCAGCGCCTGCTGGGCGGCGAACAATTCGGCCGGCGTCATGGACGGCGCCAGGTGCTTGAGCATCTGGCGCCGGTCTTCGCCCATCAGCAGCGCGCGTTCGGCGGCAGCGTCGGGGTAGCCGAGCGAGATGCACATCAGGAAGCGGTCGAGCTGCGATTCCGGCAGCGGGAAGGTGCCGACCTGGTGGGTCGGGTTCTGCGTCGCGATCACGAAGAACGGTTCGGGCAGCGGGCGGGTGACGCCATCGGCCGAGACCTGGCGTTCCTCCATCGCTTCCAGCAGGCCGGATTGGGTCTTCGGCGTGGCGCGGTTGATTTCGTCGGCCAGCAGCACTTGCGTGAAGATCGGGCCGGGATGGAAGCTGAAGGCATTCAGCTCGCGTTCATAGATCGAAACGCCGGCCACGTCGGCCGGCAGCAGGTCGCTGGTGAACTGGATACGGTTGAACTGCAGGCCCAGCGACAGCGCCAGGGCGTGCGACAGCGTGGTCTTGCCGACGCCCGGCAAGTCCTCCAGCAACAGGTGGCCGCCAGCCAGCAGGCAGGTCAGCGACTGCCGTATTTGCAGCTCCTTGCCGACGATGACCTGTCCGACCTGGCGCGCTACGGCGTGTAATTTGGTATACATGGTTTTGGTACGTGGTTTGGTGGAGCTGGCGCCGCATGGTAGATTACTCGCATTCTATGCGAGAACGCGATTCATGAGCACAGCAATTTACAGCCATCCCGACTGCCAGCGCCACGAAATGGGCGACTGGCATCCCGAATGTCCGGCGCGCCTGCAAGCCATTGCCGACCAGTTGATCAATGCCCACATCGACGACCTGCTGCAGCACCGCGACGCACCGCTGGCGGATGAGACTTCGATTGCGCGCAACCATAGCGCCAACGCCATCGCCATCGTGCGCGATCACCTGCCTTCGGCTGGCCAGTACTACCCGATCGACGGCGACACTTCGCTCAATGCCCATAGCTGGCAAGCCGCGCGCCGCGCGGCCGGCGCCGCGGTGGCCGCAACCGATGCCGTGATCGACGGTGAAATCGATAATGCCTTCTGCGCCGTGCGCCCGCCGGGCCACCATGCGCGACCGACCGAGCCGATGGGCTTCTGCCTGTTCAATAATGTGGCGATCGCCGTCAAGCATGCGCTCGAGGTGCGCGGCCTGGAGCGCGTAGCGGTGGTGGACTTCGACGTCCACCATGGCAACGGCACCGAGGAAGCGCTGCTCGACGAGCCGCGCGCGCTGATGGTGAGCTTTTTCCAGCATCCCTTCTATCCCTATTGCGAAGTGCTGCCGGAGACGCCCAACCGCGTCAACGTGCCGGTGCCGGCTGGATCCAAGGGCGACACGGTGCGCGCGCTGGTGCAGGAGAAGTGGCTGCCTGCGCTGCATGCCTTCAAGCCGCAGATGATCTTCATCTCGGCCGGTTTCGATGCCCACCGCGAGGACGACCTGGGCGGCATGGGCCTGGTGGAAGCCGATTACGCGTGGATGACGCAGCAGGTGATGGAGGTCGCGCGCCAGCATGCGCATGGCCGCATCGTGAGCTGCCTGGAAGGCGGCTACAACCTGTCGGCCCTGGGCCGCAGCGTGGTCGCCCATGTAAAGGCCCTGGCCGAGATCTGAGATGCTGTCGCTGTTGCTTGCGCTGGCCGCTGCCAGCGCCTTTCCCTATGAATCGCTGGCCACGCCGGCCAGCTGCACCCTGCCTGAGTGGCCGCGCGAAGCCGTGCGCTATGAAGTCGAGGGCACGACCACGCTGCAATTCCAGCTTGGCGCCGACGGCGCCGTGCGCAATGCGCAGGTGAGGCAGGGCAGCGGCTGGGGCATCCTGGACCAGGCGGCGCTGGCCGGCCTGGCGCGCTGCCGCTTCAAACCGGGCCTGGCCGCGGCACGCGAGGACACGGTTTTCCCGCTGCAGTACGCCTGGACGCTGGAAGGCCCGGCGCCGCTGCGGCCCATGCTGCTGCCCGGCAGCTGCGGCCCGTCGCAGCGCTTCCTGCGCTACGATAACCTCGACCAGCGGCCCGATGGCCGCGCCTCCATCAAGCTGCGGTTCCTGGTCGACGCCGAGGGCAAGGCCCGGCGTATCGTGCCGGAGGCGGCGCATTTCGATGCCGCGGTGGTGCGCGATGCGGTAAGCTGGCTGCAAACTTGTCGTTTCGGCATCTCGCCCAAGGCCAGCGGCGCCCGGACCGACACCTCGTTCGGCAGGGTGGTCTTGAGGTAAAATGGCGGATTGTTCATTCGATTCGTAAGGCAAGAGCATGTCTATCCAATGGTTCCCCGGGCATATGAACGCCGCCAAGAAAAAGGCGGCGGAACAGATGGCCGACGTCGATGTCGTCATCGAAGTGGTTGACGCGCGCCTGCCTGCGGCCAGCTGCAATCCGCTGGTGGAGGAGCTGCGCAAGTTCCGCCAGCGTCCCTGCCTGAAGATCCTGAACAAGATCGACCTGGCCGACCCCGACGCCACCGCGGCCTGGATCCGCCATTTCGAGCAGGACAAGACCGTCACCGCCTACGCCATGACGACCAAGAAGCCGTCCGACGTGGCCAAGGTGATTGCCAAGGCGCGCAAGCTGGCGCCGCACCGCAACGAAGCGATCAAGCCGCTGCGCATGATGATCATGGGGATTCCCAACGTCGGGAAGTCGACCCTGATGAACGCGCTGCTCAAGCGCCGCGTGGCGAAAGTGGGCGACGAGCCGGCAGTGACCAAGCAGCAGCAGAAGATCTACCTGGACCTGGAGACGGTGCTGATCGATACGCCGGGCCTGCTGTGGCCGAAGATCGAAATGCCCTCCGACGGCCTGGCGCTGGCGGCTTCGCACGCGATCGGCGCCAATGCGCTGATCGAGGAAGAAGTGGCGGTATGGCTGGCGGAAGAACTGCTGAAGCGCTATCCGGAACTGCTGAAGGCGCGCTACAAGGCCGATGTCTCGGCCATGGATGGCGTGGCCCTGATCGAGCGCGTGGCGCAGCTGCGCAGCTATCGCCTGAGGGGCGGCGACTGGGACTTCGAGAAAGCCTCGCACATGCTGCTGCTGGATTACCGCAGCGGTGCGCTGGGCCGGATTTCGCTGGAAACGCCGGCTTCCCGCGCTGAAGCGCTGGCAATCCATGTCGAGGCGGAGCGCGTCAAGGCGGAGGAGGCGGAGCGCAAGGCAGCAGAGAAGGAAGCCGAGCGCATGAAGGGCAAGCGCGGCGCTTGATCCTTAGCCGAGCTTGAAGCTGCTGACCGCCAGCGCCCCCATGAAGCGGTCTTCGTGATACACCACCTCGGCGGCCGCATCCTCGGCCGCACCCACCACCACCATCAAAGGCAGCAAATGTTCCTCGCGCGGATGCGCCATCCGCGCTGCCGGAGCACGCTCCCACTCCAGCAAGCGCGCCGTGCGTTCGGCCGGCGCCGCCGCCATGGTTTCGCGCAGCCAGGCGTCGAATACGCGTGAGGCCTCGGCGCCGGCGGCGTTGAAGGCGCGCAGGTTGTGGTAACTCAGGCCGCTGCCGACGACCAGGATGCCTTCATCGCGCAGGGGCCGCAGCAGGCGCCCGACAGCCAGGTGCTCGGCCGGATCGAGACCATGGCGCAGCGAGAGCTGCACGATCGGCACGTCCGCTTGCGGGAAGGCGGGGTACATGGCGCTGAACGTGCCGTGGTCGAAGCCGCGCTCCGCGTCAAGCCGGGCACGCTCGCCAAGCAGCTCGATCACGCGCGCAGCCAGTGCCGGCGAACCCGGCGCGGGGTACTGGATCTGGTAGGTATGCGGCGGAAAACCGCCGTAGTCGTAGATCATCGACGGCTTGGCCGATGACGACACCAGGAAGTGGCGTCCTTCCCAATGCGCGGTAACAACCAGCAGACCTTTCGGCTTGCCGCCGGCCTGGCGCGGCAGGTCGCGCAGCGACGCGTCCAGCTGGTCGTAGGCGTTGCCGAACTGGTCGCGCAGCCAGGGCCATGGGCCGCCGCCGTGGGACAGGAAG
This sequence comes from Duganella sp. Root198D2, assembly GCF_001428585.1. NCBI lineage: Bacteria > Pseudomonadati > Pseudomonadota > Betaproteobacteria > Burkholderiales > Oxalobacteraceae > Duganella > Duganella sp. Root198D2. The sequence goes on from NZ_LMIC01000007.1 coordinate 33,481, forward strand.
AAGGTGGGCAAGGTTGTCATGCCCACCAATATACTCCGGTCAGCGATTCGTTGCAGACAGCGTCATCAGCGCAAGCAGCCGCGCTGCACGCATCCACGCCATCGCCAGCACCACCAGCTGCGCCAGCAGGAAGCCGGCCAGCAGCAGCAAGCCGTTGCTGCCTGCCAGGTTGAAGCGCGCCAGCACGAACAGGCCCGCGAGCAGCAGGCCCGCCACGGTCAGCAAGGCATAGCTGCCCAGCATGGCGCCTGGGCGGCGCAGCAGCAGCTTGAGGCCCGACCACCAGGCCTTGACCGCAGACGTGCGGCGGCGGTCGATGGCCAACTGGGCGCGCCCGGCATCGAGCGTCAGGTTGGCCAGGGCGAGCAGCAGGACGCCGAGCACATTGGCGAACAGCACCCACCTGTCGGCATCCGATTCAAGGCTTGCCTTCTCGGCAAAGTCCTGCGCGCTGTCGGCCACTGCAGCGCCGATGGCCAGCGCCAGTCCAAGCGGAATGACGGCCCACAGCAGCGTGCGGAACATGCGCGGGTACTCGCCCACGCCGCCTGCGAACAGCTGGCGGAAAGTCGCCGTTTCCGGCGCCCGGCCCGCAGTGACGATGACCCCGGTCAGGAGCGGCGAGAGCAGCAGCGTCAGCACCAGCGCGGCGATCCCGCCGGCCTGCAGCGACAGGCTATTGCGTTTGAGTTCAGCCATGATGTCGGCCAGGCTTAGCACGTCGAGCGATTTGGCCAGTTCCGGCGCGTGCACCGACTGGTCGAGGATGCCGGACAGGGAACTCCACATCGGCGCCGCGAGCAGCAGGGTAGGCAGCAGCGCGGCCACGATCCAGGTCGCCAGCAGCCGCCATTGCAGGGCGGCGCGGCTTGCGTTTTTCAGGTTGGCGGTCAGTTTCATAAGGTCGCAATGAAGGAGAGCAGGGTCTGGACGATAGCGGCGAAGTCGAAGCTCCAGCGGCGCGCGGCGCGGCCATCGGACTTGAGCGTGCGGCTGTCATCGAGCTTGTTGGCGTCGAGGTAGTGCTGGCGGCCCGGGTCGAGTTCCGCCGACACGGCCTTGGACGGCCTGGTCCATTCGAAGGTTCGCCAGCGCTCTGCGCCGTCCCACAGCACGATTTCCGTGGTGCCGTCGGCGAACGTGACGACCAGGGTTTGCAGTACGTCGGCGCCGCGGCGGCGTACCGTCACGATCGTGTGGTAGGGATAGGGGCCCTGGTTTTCCTTGGCATCCGGGTATTGCTCCTTCCAACCCTTGCGCTGCTTGCCGATCCGTTTCTCAACTTCCTCCTCTGTCAATTCGACGTGCTTGCCGTTCTCGACATGCACTCCTGGCAGCGGCAGCACTTCAGCGCTGGTGAATTTGGAGATGCGGTCGTCAACCCGGTTCACGCTGTACACCTGCTGCGCAAATACCTGCTCCACCAGCCTGCGGTTGCCGCTTACTTCGCTCAAGACCTCGCGGAAATCGGCCAGGCTCGGATGGCGGAATTTCCAGCGGCGGTAGTATTCCTTGAAAGCGCGCTCGATGACGTCCCTGCCCAGTTGCGCTTCGAGATCGTGCATGGTGGTCGCAGTGCGGGAATACACCGGGCCGACGCCCTGCAGGCGATGGAAGGCGCTGGCGCCCAGCGGGTCGGACGGTTCTTCGCGCGGGGTCATGGCGCGCTCTACGTCCCAGACGTTGAAGCGCGGCGCAAAACCGAGCTTGCCGAGCAGGGGCGTGGTGGCATCGACCGTGCGGCGCAGGTCGGACAGCATGCGCGTGTTCCAGTACTGGTTCAACCCCTCGTCCAGCATCGGCTCTTCGAACTCGTTGCTGGCGAGGATGCCGTAGAAGTAGCCATGGCCGAATTCGTGGATGGTGACGAAATCCAGTTCGAAGGCGCTGAGCGTGCCCGGGGTGACGTCCTTGTAAGCATCGGCGGTGAAGAAGGTCGGGTATTCCATGCCGGCCGCTTCGCGCGCGTTGTACGGCGGGATCACCACGGTCACCGTCCTGTAAGGGTAGGGGCCGAGCGTCTTCGAGAAGTAATCGAGCGAATCCCTGGTGGCTTTCAGCGCGGGCGCTGCGTTCGATGCATATTCCGGCGGAAACAGCACGGTGATCTTCACCGGCGGGCTGCCGGCGCCAATCCAGGTGTCGGTCAGCGGCTTGGCGCTGCGGCTGTCGGCGGTCCAGGCGAAATCGTGCACGTCGCCTTGCACGAAGTGGTGGGTCAGCTTGCCTTCTTTTTCGACAGGCTGGCCTTGCAGTTCGCCGGTAGCGCCCACGGTATAGCCTTTGGGTACGGTCAGCTTGACGTCGTAGTTGCCGAAGTCGGCGTAGAACTCGGATTCGGCGTGGAATTCGTGGGCGTTCCAGCGCGGCGCCGTGGCACCGCGTTCACCGGGCAATTCCAGCACGGCGATCTTGGGGAACCACTGCCCGACCAGGTGGAAAGTGCCGAAGTAGCCGGTGCGCGATACCACGCGCGGCAACTGGTCGAAGAAGCCGATATCGAGCGTGGTGCTGGCGCCCGGCGCGACTGCTTGCGGCAGGTCCATGCGCACCACGGTGCGGTCGGTAACGGGGCCGCCATCGGGCTGCACGAATTTCCACGGCACGCTGGCGCCGTTCTGCTGCACGCTGCGCAAGTCGATATAGCCCCATTCGCCGTCCTTGGTATCGACGCCGGAGCGGAAGCTGTTGCCGCTCTTGCGCTGCTCGGTGAAATAGGTGCTGCCCGGATTCTGGAAGGCGTTCAGGTACAGGTGCAGGTAGACGCTGCGCACCGGTTCGCTGCTGCGGTTGCGCCAGGTCAGGCGCTGCCTGCCTTCGACCGTATGCTTGACCGGGTCGAGGCTGGCCTCGATCTTGTAATCCACCACGCGCTCCGACAGCGTGGCTTCCTGCCCGGTGCGCATGCCACCCCAGGCATTGGGCGCGCTGGGCACGGAAACCGCGGCGGCATTGCGCGGCGCAGTCGGTATCTCGGCTTGCGGTGCTGCGGCGCCGGCCAGCAGGGCGACGGCGGCGAGCGCGATGAAAGTACGCATGGATCTCCCGTAACAATTTGGCAACGCGTCACTATAGCCTAAGCAGCGTATAATGTGGCCGCCTTGGTGCCCGCCCCCTGTTCGTGGGGGCAGTTAAACGGGAAACGCAATGTGCTGCCCCCGCAACGGTACGCAAGCGCCGTCGTCATGACGGCAGGCCGCGCCAAACAACCACTGCATCAATGAACACGCAGGAAGGTGGAACGGTCAGTCTTGCCAGCCCGGATACCGGCCAGGGAGGTGGAAGCGCACCCGTACAGGGCTCGACTTCTGTGGATTCCGACTGCGGGGAGGCAGGCGGAAAATACTCATTCAAACAGTCATGACCATCATCTCCTCGCGCTGCGCGCTTGCCGTAGCTGTTGCCGTATGCTTCGCCGCACCGGCCCAGGCTCAATCCCAAACCGACACCGTTGTCATTTCCGGTTCCCGCTTCGCCAGCGACCCATCGCTGTTGCCGATCGGCGCCACCACCATTAGCGCAGCCGATATCCGCCGCGCCGGCGTATCGGACGTCAACCAGGCGATCCGCAAGATCGGCGGCGTGTATGGCCGCCAAAGCCTGACCGGCAGCCCTGACTTCGGCCTCGACCTGCGCGGCTTCGGCACCTTCAGCGACCAGAACGTCGTGATCGTGCTGGACGGCGTGCGCCTGAACGAGAACGAGCAGCTGGCAGCGACCCTGTCCACCATCCCGATCGACCGCGTGCAAAGCATCGACATCATGCGCGGCGGCGCCAGCGTGCTGTACGGCGAAGGCGCGACCGGCGGCGTGATCCGCATCACCACCAAGCGCCCGCAAGCCGGTGAGCGCAGCGGTAACGTATTTACCGAAGCGGGCCAGTTCAACAGCAGCGAAGTGCGCGCCAGCCTGGCACAGGGCTTCGACTCTTACGCATTCGACCTGTCGGCCGGCCACCAGCGCACCGACAACTACCGCGACAACAATGATTTCAAGCAGTCGCGCATCAACGGCGGAGTGCAGTTCAACACCGGCGTTGGCCGCTTCTCGCTGCGCGCCGATATCGCGCGCCAGGACCAGCGCTTTGCCGGTGGCCTGAGCGAGGGCCAGTTCCTGCTCGAACCGCGCCAGACCCTGACCCCGAATGATTTCGGCAAGCTCGATAGCGACCGTTACACCGCCGCCTGGGAGCACAAGGTCGGCGCCTTCGACCTGGCGGCCGAACTGTCGCACCGCAAGAAAGAATCGGAAGGCGTTTACAGCGGCTTCAAATCGGCCTACGACAGCAAGCAGACCCAGTTCTCGCCGCGCGTGCGCCACCTGGGCCAGTTCGACGGCCTGCTGAACGAGCTGGTGGCAGGCTTCGACTTCAGCCGCTGGAACCGCGTGACCCATGCTTTCTTCTCGGCCGCCGACGTCGAACAGCGCAGCAAGGCTTTCTACCTGCGCGACGAAATGAAGTTCTCCGGCCCGCAGCAATTCCGCCTGGCCGCCGGCGTGCGCCGCGAACTGTTCGACAAGGATTCCGCCGATTCGGTTCCATTCGGCGCCAACTACAGCCAGAAACAGGCGCATAACGCCTGGGAAGCGCAGGGCAGCATGCTGGCCGCGCCAGGCCTGACCGCCTGGGCCAAAGTTGGCCAGAGCTACCGCGTCGCCAACGTCGACGACAATGCCTTCACCCCGGTTCCAGGCAAACCGCTGGAAACCCAGGTGTCGCACGACGCCGAGATCGGCCTGGGCTACGCGGCTGGCGATGCCAAGCTCGACGCGCGCGTCTTCCGCCATAAGCTGGACAACGAGATCTATTTCGACCCGACCATCTTCGTCAACACCAACCTGGCGCCGACCCAGCGCAAGGGCTTCGAGCTCGATGGCAGCTACCGCCTCGCGCCGGAATGGCAAGTGCAGGGCCACTTCCAGCAAGTGGAAGCCGAATTCCGCTCCGGCCCTAACGCCGGGCGCGAGCTGGCGCTGGTGCCGAAGAACATCCTGACCGTGCGCCTGGCATGGCTGCCGGCGGACGGCCAGAGCGCCGACATCGGCGTGCAGCGCGTAGGCAAGCAGCGTTACGGTAGCGACTTTGATAACAGCTGCGATGCCCGCATGCCGGCCTACACCGTGGTCGATGGCCGCTACGCGCGCAAGTTCGGCCAATGGGAGCTGGCGCTGAGCGCGCTGAACCTGTTCGACAAAGACCACTACAGCCAGGCGTTCAGCTGCCGCGGCGGCATCTACCCGAACAGTGGCCGCCAACTGAAAGTTTCGGCGCGCTACGACTTCTAGTGGCCTGAAACGGGAGAATCGGGAGCGAAGGACGTGCGGGCGGCGTGCAGGGCAAGGCGCAAAGCGCAGCAATAGCGAGCTATTGCGAGCATTTGCAACGCGGCCATGCGCGTCGAACCGCGCGGCAAGCGTTCTCGATTCGAGCGTGGCAGGTCACCAGGCACTTAAATCAGGCTTAAAAATGCCCCGCCGGCGCCAATTTGGCCCGCGGGGCTGATCACAGCGCGCAAAAAATGGTAATCTCGCGGCGTTTACCATTTACCTGTAAGGATGACCATGCGCTTGCTGCGACTGCTGATTGCTTCTGCCGCCCTGATGTTCACCGCTGCCGGCGCCTATGCCGCCGAGCCGAAAGAGGGCGTTGACTGGAAGGTCCTCGATACCCCGGTACGCACTGAAGCCCAGGGCAAAAAGGTCGAGGTTGTCGAGTTCTTCATGTACACCTGCCCACACTGCTTCGCGCTCGAACCGCGCATGTCGGCCTGGGTCAAGCAGAACGCCGACAAGATCCACTTCCGCCGCATCCACTTCGCCCGCGGTGAAAAAGACGTGCTGGCACGCGCCTACGTGACCCTGGAAACCATGGGCAGCACGGAAGCCGGCCAGAAGCTGTTCGACGCCATCCACAAAGAGCACAAGCGCCTGATGCGCGAGCAGGACGTCACCGCCGTGCTGGTCAGCGCCGGCGTCGACAAGGCCAAATACGAAAGCGTCTACAAATCCTTCAGCGTCGAGTCTAAAATGAAGCGTATGGAGAGCATCATCGCCCAGTACAAGGTGGACAGCGCGCCAACCCTGGTGATTGATGGCCGTTTCGTCACCTCCCCATCGATGGCCGGCCGTCCGAACCAGCCGGAAGACCAGTCCCAGGCCGCCGCCCTGGCAGTTGCGGACTACCTGATAGCCAAAGCTGCAGCAAGCAAGAAGTAAGACATGGAACAACGTGAAGAAGGCGTGATGCGTGCATTCCGGGAGTCGGCCCCTGACGAGGCCGGCCTGGTGCAGCGCAGCTGGGTCAACCACTTTGCCTGGACGCTGGTGGTCCTGCTGTCGGGGCTGGTGTTCTGGCTCGTCGTCGCGGTAGTGAATGCCGAGAACCAGCGCAATGCGCTGGCCAGCAAGCAATGCCGCGACCAGGTCTTCAAGGAAGAGATCGACCGCCAGTGCATGCAGAGCGTGCAATCACGCGAGCACTGGTGGCAGCACCTCTACTACGCAATGAAGCACACCAAGCCCCAGAAATGAAGCAAGCCCGCCGTAGCGGGCTTTTTTTATGAAAGTCGGGGTCAGCTCCGGCAATCGGACATTCGCTGCGCGAATGTCCGATTGCCGGAGCTGACCCCGACTTTCATTTATGCGCTGACGTCGAGGTTGGCAAGCTGGCGCTTGAAGAGCTGCTCCTGCACGCGGATGTCGTCGCCGTTGTAGCCGTCGTAGGCGCGGGTGGTGCGCGTCCAGACTTCCGGCATGACCTGTTCGATCAGGTTGCGGCCTGCGTCGGTCAGGGTAATCATCACGCAACGGCGGTCGCCAGGGCGGTTGCCGCGGGTGATCAGGCCTTGCGCTTCCAGGTCGTTGCAAACCCGCGTCAGGTTGGCCGGCTTTTCCATGCAGGCTTCGCCCAGGTTGGACGCGGTCGAAGTTTCACTCTCCGATCCATACAGCACCGCCAGCACCATATAGCTGGCATCGACCAGGTCATACTTGCGCAACACCGAATTCGCCAGATCCTTCATGCGTTTCTGGACGTGATAGGTCATGCGCAGCAGGCGTACCAGGTCTTCCGGGAACTCCGGGATGCGAGTATGAATATTTTTCAGGCGCTTATTGGTTGCGTCAAAACTACTCATTCTGCAGGCACTCCTGTGCAATTTGTTCAAGCCTGAATTGTACTAGTGTTGACCTAAGGTAAATGCCTTTTTGATCTGCATCAAACCCCGAACGCAAGACCCGGACAAGGATGAGTTCCGTCTTTTTTGAAAGCTACGTCTTGGGAAAACCTTATACTTAAAGGGGAAATTTGGTACAAATGCCATACAGCCGAAGATGTTTCAGAATTATTGCTTATGTAACACAGTGTTGGCATCTTCCAACACTGCGCCGCCTTGGGCCCGAAATCGTTAGATTATTGGAAACAGGAGGACATCATGTCAGGAACCAGTACCCTCGACCCGGACAATATGCCAGCCCAGCCTGACCGCGAAGTCAACAAGGGTCACGGCACCGGGGCACTCGGCCCCAGCGACTCGTCCGATTCCGGCAGCGACCTGCAGGGCGCCCGCCCGCCAGGCCCCGGCGACACCGAACTCGACAGCGATACCGATGCCCAGGGCACCGGCGAACGCGCCAGCGTCGGCCGTGATACGCCGGCCCCGGATGGCGGCGATATCGATGTCGACCATGTCGAATCGATGCCCGACGCCAAACGCCAGGAACGCGACGACGTCGAACGCGGCAGCTGAAAAGCTGTTGCGGCAAGGCTACAAGGCGCCCCGGCCCGGGGTGCCGCAGGGCACGCACGAGCGCGCTTTCTCCCTAGGGCAGCCGTTCGCTTGATATCAAAACCGGTATTAAAGTCGGAAAAGAATTAATTGGATTGCATTCCGCCAGTTCCCTACAGTCGGTTCCACAAAAACCAACTCATGGAGACCGCAAATGCAGCACCAGTTAAATCTGAAAACCACCGTCGCCTGCATGCTGGCCACTGGCCTGCTGAGCAGCGCCTCGGTCTGGGCGCAGGAAGCCGCCGAAAAGGCGGAGCCGACCGACACTTCAACCGTCGTCGTCACCGGGGTCAAGGCATCGCTGATCAAGAGCCTGGCGATCAAGCGCACCAATGACCAGGTGGTGGAATCGATCGTTGCCGAAGACATCGGCAAGCTGCCCGATAACAATGTCGTCGAAGCGCTGCAGCGCGTAACGGGGATCCAGGTCACCAATCGCGCCGGCGGCGAAGTCGGCACCCTGTCCATCCGCGGCCTGCCCGACCTCCAGACCACCTGGAACGGCCGCTCCATTTTTACCGCTTCCGGCACGCAGGTCGCGCTGCAGGACATCCCCTCGACCCTGGTGCGCCAGATCGACGTCTACAAGACGCGCGATGCCAGCCAGTTGGAAACCGGCATTGCTGGCCAGGTTGACGTCAAGTCGCTGCGGCCGTTTGATTTCAAGGGTCCGAAATTTTCGCTTTCGGCGCGTGAAACCTACCTCGATCCCGCGAAAAAAGCGAACCCGCAGCTCAGCGCCATGTTAAGCAACCGCTGGCAAACCGGCGTCGGCGAATTCGGCGCCCTGGTCAATCTGGCGGCTACCAGGACGAAATACCGCAATGAAAGCGTGACGCCGGGTGCCATGGTGCCGTTTACCAGCCCGAATGCCGCTGAAGTTCCCGCCGGTTACACGCCCTTGCAGCGCATCTTCGACAACAAAATCTGGACGCCTGGAACCCATGCAGGCTTGCCGATGGCAGAAGGTTCAACGCTGGATTTCGACGGCAAAGCCTATCCTTATTACCTGGCGCGCGACGCCGTTTTCCAGAGCGACGTGCAGGGCGAGCGCAAGCGTCCCGCCGCCAATATCGCCTTGCAGTGGAAACCGGACAGTGATTCGGTCTACACCTTCGAATCGATGTACAACGGTTATCGCAACAAATCCTTCAACCGGCTGCTGTTCAGCTTTGTTGACTGGTGGGGGGACCTCGGCAGCAATCCGGCGGGGACGATCACGACGTTCCCGGGAACGAACGTGATCAAGAGCCGTCATGTGAATAACGTCTACGGCTTCAACAGCGGCGACTACACCACGTCGGCAACCGATTCCCGCGTTTATGCCGTGAACGGCAAGTGGAACCTTGGCGACCGCCTGAAGCTCGATGGTGACCTGTCGTACCAATCGAGCAGCTATCACTCGGAATTCACCGCCACCCGGATTGATCGCGTTGCACCGTCTATCGACGTCGACTTCAATGCCGGCGGCAGCAACACGGCATTCCACTTCAATAACGATGCCGACCTGGCCGACCCGGCCAAGTGGAATGTTGCGCAGTTCTTCGATACCGCCAACCGCAATAAGGGCAGCGCTGCGACGGCAAACCTGTCGGGCGTCTACGATGCCAACTGGGGGGCGCTGGAGACGATCCAGTTCGGCGTGCGCTTCGACGACCGCAAGGCGTCCGAGGCTAACCGGACCCAATCGGGCACACTGAACCGCAACCTGGCCTCGCTGGGTCCGGAGTATTCCTCCACCAACTCGAACTTCGGCAGCGACACCTCGGATGTTCCGCGCACATGGGTCGAGCCCAACGCCTACTACATCCGCGACCATATCGACGACTGGCGCAAGCTCATGAATTCGACCGATACGAACTTCCAGACGACGGACAAGCTGGGCCTGCAGAAGACGTTCGAGATCGATGAAAAGACGCGCAACCTCTTCCTGATGGGGAATACCCAAAACGAGCTGTTCGGCCATCGCCTGCGCGGCAATTTCGGCGTGCGCTACGTCAAGGTCGATACCGACATGACCTTCTATAAGGTGGATGCCAGCACCAAGGCGGTCACCTCGTCCAGTGCCAGCAAGTCGACCAGCAAGCTCCTGCCCAGCATGACGCTGATTTACGACGCGTCCAGGGACGTCGTGCTGCGTACCAACTACGGTGAAACCCTGCGCCGCCCGAACTTCGGTGACCTGAATCCGGTCCTGCAGCTCGCTGACGACGTTTCAAAGGTGGGATATGGCTCGGGCAGCGGCGGCAATCCGGACCTGAAACCGACGCGCTCCAAGAACCTTGACCTGACGGCCGAGTGGTATTTCCAGAAGGACAGCGCACTCTACGGTACTGTGTTCAAGCGCAAGATCGACGGCCTGGTCGTGAACTTGCGTCACAAGGTTCACGTCGATCCGGCGAACGACCCGTTCCGCAACTCGACCTCGGGCGGCGACCATACGAACGGCTATGACTACGTCATCAATTCGCCGGTCAATGCCTCCAACGGCACGATCAAGGGCGCCGAGCTGGGCTTGATCTACTTCCCGAAAGGACTGCCGAGCCTGCTCGACGGCCTGGGCTTCCAGGGCAGCTATACGCGACTCAGCTCGTCGCAGAACGTCCCCGACGCCAATGACGCCGGGGTCATCGTCGCCCAGCTCGAGACACCGTTCTTCGGCGTTTCCAGGAGCTCCTACAACGCCACCCTGGCATACGAAAAGGGCCCGGTCAGCGCGCGCTTGTCTTATGTCTGGCGCTCCGGCTTCCTGGCCAGCAACGAAGCCGCCTTGTTTGCCAATCCGATCGGCATCTGGCGTCATCCGGAAAAGAGCGTGGACTTCCAGATCTCCTACAAAATCAACGAGAACATGTCGTTCGATATCAGTGGGGTCAACCTGACCAACGAATTGCAGCAGCAGTACTACCACTTCGGCAATGCGGGTAACGCGCAGGTGAGCAATTTCGGTACGGTCCAGACCGGTCGTTCGGTCTCGGCTGGCTTGCACTGGAAGATGTAAGCCCGGCCGGCCAGGAGGATCCCGCTAGCCAGGCGGGGTCTTGGAGCGCGTGTTCGGCTTGTCCTTGCGCTGGCGTATGTGGGGCAGGGCCGGGTTCTGCTCTGCGCTTGCCAGATAGATTGGCGTGACCTCAAGCAGCGTGTCAATCGCGACGCGCAGCTTGGCGGGCATGTAAGGGGTATGGGGCCACACCAGATGCATCTGTGAGGCTTCCATTTCCCCGCAATCGAACAGCACTTTCAACTCGCCCCGTTTCACGTACGGGGCCACCAGCCAGCAGGGCAGCCAGGCGAGTCCCATGCCGCGCGCCGTCGCATCGGCAATCACCTGCAGGTCATCCAGCAGCATGCGCTGCCGCGGCAGCAGGTCGTGCGTGCGGCCATCCGGCGTCGACACCGTCCACTCCTTCACCACGCGCCCGCGCGAGTACAGGATGCCGACGTGCCCGGCCACCTCCTGCAGGCTCTTTGGCTCGCCGTGCTGCTCCAGGTAAGAAGGAGCGGCGCAGATCAGCATGCGCTGCTGGCCCAGGTGGCGCGCGGCCAGGCTGCTGCTGTTCGGCAGCGGGCCGACGCGCAGGCCAAGGTCGAAGCCTTCGTCCAGCAGGTCCACCACCCGGTCGTTGAATGAGATATCGATGGTCAGTTGCGGGTAGCGCTGGGCCAGGTCCATCATCAGCGGCGCCACGAACTGGCGGCCGAACAGCACCGGCACGCTGATGCGCAGGCGCCCGGTCGGTTCGCTGCGGCCGGTGCCGATGCAGGCCTCGCCCGCATCCAGTTCGGCCAGGGCACGCACGCAACGCTCGTAATAAGACTGGCCGGCTTCGGTCAGGTTCTGGCTGCGCGTGGTGCGGTGGAACAGGCGCACCCCAAGCCGCTCTTCCAGCCGCGCGATGGACTTGGCCACAGCGGAGCGGGTCTGGTGCAGCCGGGTCGCGGCAGCGGAGAAGCTGCCGGCCTCCACCGCCTGCACGAAGACGTTGATGCCATTCAGGCGTTCATTCATATTGTTTCCATTTAGTCGACAATATGTCGAGAAAACTCCACCACTGTGGAGTGTAGGGAAACTATATAGTTCTTCTCACTTAACCACAACCTGCAAGGAGCTCCAAATGCATGCTTACCAAATCACCCCTGGCGGCGGGATCGACAGCCTGGAAGCGATCAAGCTGCCTAAACGCGCACTGCAATTCCATGAAGTGCGCGTCAAAGTGCACGCCGTTTCGCTGAACTATCGCGACCTGATGGTGGCCCAGGGCACCTATCCGACCAGCGGCGAAGGTCCCGTCGTGCCCGGTTCCGACGCGGCCGGCGAGGTAATTGAAGTCGGCCCGGGCGCGGAGCGCTTCCGCGTCGGCGACCGTGTAGCGAGCACTTTCTTCCCTGATTGGGAAGAGGGCAAGGTCACTCCCGGCAAGACGGCGGTGACGCTGGGTGCGGGCGGCAACGGCGTGCTGGCGGAAGAACTGGTGATGCACGAAGGCGGCCTGGCTGCCGTCCCGGCGCACCTGAGTTATGAAGAAGCGGCCACGCTGACCTGCGCCGGCGTCACGGCCTGGAATGCGCTGTTCGTGGAAGGCGGCCTGAAAGCGGGCGAGACCGTGCTGCTGCTTGGCACTGGCGGCGTGTCGGTCTGGGCACTGCAACTGGCCAAGGCCGCAGGCGTACGCGTCATCGTCACCTCGTCCAGCGACACCAAGCTGGAACGGGCACGGGCAATGGGCGCCGACGTATTGATCAACTACCGCAAGACTCCCGAGTGGCAGGAAGAAGTGCTGCGCGCCACCGATGGCGAGGGCGTCGACCTGGTGCTGGAAGTGGGCGGCCAGGACACTGTGGCGCGCTCGATCGCATCGGCCAGCATGGGTGGCAAGCTGGCGGTGATTGGCGGCCTGGGTGGCGGCTTCGAAACCAGCCTGCAATTGCTCGGGATCGTCATCGGCGGCAAGAGCATGAGCGGCATCTATGTGGGTAGCCGCAAAATGCAGGAAGACTTGTCGCGCCTGGTCACCCAGCGCAACATCAAGCCGGTGGTAGACCGTGTGTTCGACATCCACCAGGCGCGCGAAGCCTACCAGCACCTCGCCTCCGGCAACCACTTCGGTAAAGTCGTGATCAGCGTCAAGCCGCGCTATTGAATAAATTCGGTGCCAGGTCTGTCATTCGGACACGCGAGCGGTTTCTTTGACAAATCTCAATACGCAATTTCGGTGGAATTCGCGTATTGAGAAGTATCAAATGGGAGCGCTGTCTGTCCAATTGACAGACCTGGCACCGAATCTTGGCACCGAATCTTTGGCACCGAATCGGGCGAAAAAAAAGCTCGCCTATCGCGAGCTTTTTTTGTTGGCGAAGAACCGCGATTAAGCGAAGTTCTGGGCCACGAAGTTCCAGTTCACCAGGTTCCAGAAGGTTTCCACGTACTTTGGACGTGCGTTGCGGTAGTCAACGTAGTAAGCGTGTTCCCATACGTCGCAGGTCAGCAGCGGCTTGTCGGCGCCGGTCAGCGGGGTAGCTGCGTTGGAGGTGTTGGCGATCTCGACGGAGCCGTCAGCCTTTTTCACCAGCCAGGTCCAGCCGGAACCGAAGTTGCCGACGCAGGACTTGGTGAATTCAGCCTTGAAGTTGTCGAAGGAACCGAACTTGGCATTGATGGCGTCAGCCAGGGCACCGGTAGGTGCGCCGCCGGCGTTGGGAGCCATGCAGTTCCAGTAGAAGGTGTGGTTCCAAACCTGGGCTGCGTTGTTGAACACGCCGCCGGAAGACTTCTTCACGATCTCTTCCAGGGACAGGTTTTCGAACTCGGTGCCCTTGATCAGGTTGTTCAGGTTGGTGACATAAGCCTGGTGATGCTTACCGTAGTGGAATTCCAGGGTTTCCTTGGAGATGTGCGGCTGCAGCGCGTCCATTGCATACGGCAGTGGTGGCAGGGTATGTTCCATGAATGTTTCCTTTTGATTGAGACGAAAAGTTATTTTTGCCGAAACGGCGACTATTGTAATACGAACGCTAGGTAAGCGTTGGCTGCACGGTGGCGACGCCGATTTCGGCGCCGCCCTCGGCCAGCCGGACGCCCAGCGATTGTCCCGGCTTGATATGCGCCGGGTCGCGCAAGACGGCTCCGGCGGCGTCGGTGACGATGGCGTAGCCGCGTTCCAGCGTGCGCTGGGGATTCAATAATTCGAGTTGTGCCGACAGCGCGTTCAGCGCATCGCGCCGCTGCAGCAGTTGCGAACGCATGCTGGCGCCGGCGCGGTGCTGCAGGGCTTCCATCGCTGCCCGCGCTTTGCTGGCGTCGGGCTTGCGCGCAGCCAGGCGGCCGGCCAGCCGGTCGAGCGTGAAGCGGGCTTGCTGCAGCGGGTTGCGCGTGGCGTGCATCATGGCGGTGGACAGGCTTTGCAGCTGCAGGCGCTGCTGTGCGATGCGGGCTGTCGGGCTGAGCAGGCGGCGCTGCAGGTTGTCCAGGGTCTGGGTGGCATCGCTGAGGGCGCGGCGCATGGCGCGGCGCAGGTCGGTGGCGTCGGCACGCAGGGAACCGAGCCAGTCGGCGCGCGGCGTCGCGGCAAGTTCGGCGGCGGCGGTCGGCGTCGCGGCGCGTACGTCGGCGGCAAAATCGCAGATGGTGAAGTCGGTCTCGTGGCCAACGCCGGACACCACCGGCATATTGCAGTTGGCCACGGCGTAAGCGACCACTTCTTCGTTGAAGCACCACAGGTCTTCCATGCTGCCGCCGCCGCGCACCACCAGCAGCACATCGCATTCCGCCCGGCGCGAGGCGGCCTCAATGGCGGCCGCAATCTGGGCGCCGGCCTGCTGGCCCTGCACCAGGGTAGGGTAGAGCACCACGTTGACGTGCGGCGCGCGCCGGCGCAGGGCGATCAGCACGTCGCGCAGGGCCGCCGCCTGCGGGCTGGTGACGATGCCGATGGTGCGCGGGAACAGGGGCAGGGCGCGTTTGCGTTCGGTATCGAACAAGCCGGCTGCGGCCAGGCGCTCTTTCAGGCGCTGGAAGGCTTCAAACAAGGAACCTACGCCGGCCCGGCGGATTGCCTCCACATTGATCTGGTAGTCGCCGCGCGGCCCGTACAGGGTGACCAGGGCCCGCACCTCAACCTTGTCGCCTTCGCGCGGCACGAAACCGGCGTACTGGGCGCGGCCGCGGAACATGACGGCGCGCACCTGGGCGGCGTCATCCTTGAGCGTGAAATACCAATGGCCCGAGCTTGCTCGAGTGAAATTCGAGATTTCCCCAGATATCCACTGCAAGGGGAAAGAGCGCTCCAGCAGGCGTGCGACGGCCTGGTTGAGGGCGCTGACTGAAATAACCTGGTTGGGTTCGGGGCTGTTGATCATTGACCTGTCCACACTTTTTGAAAGCGGTCATGCTTATGTCATATATCACTTCATATCGCAAGTATTTTTTGTAAACACCTGATTATTAAGGGTAAACGTCAATGCTTCATAAGCGGGCAATTTGCGAATTTCCTTATAGATCAAGGACTTTGCGATAGCGAACGGCTGTTACGCACAAAGATATCCACAGAATGTGTGAGGAACTTTTCGCCGTCAGAACTTGCGTGATGAAAATGTTTGCAGGGTAACTTTCATTTTAGAAATCAAGGACTTGGCACTCCAGTCTGTCCCTTGCTAACAATTTTATCCACAGAAGCTGTGGGGAAAGTTGCTGCCTCAAAATTGAGCGCAGCGTGATTGTCGTTGCATATCAAAGACTTGCATCACCTCCTGCGGCCTTGCTCACACTTTTGTCCACAGAATTTGTGCAGAAGCGGCAAAAATGTCCACTTCGGGGGCGGGAACGAATCCGGACATGACAATGCGAAATTTTTACGCATGGCAAGAAAGTCCTTATGGATCAAGTACTTCACCCCTCAAGCATAGCCTTGCTAACAATCTTATCAACAGAATATGTGAAGAAGTGCACAGCTGGGGATAAGCAGGAAAAGTGCCACTGCGCATTTTTTGTGCTTGAGAATAATTCGCTTTGCGATCAAAGGCTTAGCATATAAAAGCCGCCATTCCCCACAATTTTGTCCACAGAATATGTGTAGAACTGCCCCTTCCAGAGCTGATGAAAATTTTTGCATTAGAAAAAATCATAATCAAATCATGGGGTTAACGCAAAATAGTTGGATTGCCAACAATGTTGTCCACAGAAAATGTGAAGAATGCGCACACTTGCCTGATAGCTCTCGACACGCTACATTGCGCGTTTAGGTTTTCTTTCTTAGGAGTATGTCTTGCTCGCAATTTTCCAGGCCGCCGGCTGGCCAATCTGGCCTCTGCTGATCGCTTCCATTGTTGCCCTTGCGTTGATCGTCGAACGCCTGATGTATCTGCGCCGTTCGCGCATCATTCCGAAGACACTGCTGGACGAGGTTGTGCGCGTCTATCGCAGCGGAAACATCAACAATGAAATTATCGCCAAGCTGGAAAAATCGTCCCAGCTCGGTGTTGTTCTTTCGGCAGCGTTGCGTAATGTCAACGCCCCACGCGATGTCATGAAGGAATCGATCGAAGAGGTGGGCGGTGCAGTAGCGCACGAACTGGAGCGCTTCCTGACCACCCTCGGCACCATTGCTACCCTGGCACCGCTGATGGGCCTGTTTGGTACCGTGGTCGGCATGATCGAGATCTTCGGCTCGCAGAATTCTGCCGGCGCCAACCCGGCGCAACTGGCGCACGGTATTTCGGTGGCGCTGTACAACACCGGTTTCGGCCTGGCGATCGCGATGCCGACCCTGGTGTTCTATCGCCACTTCCGCGCACTGGTTGACTCCTTCGTCATCGACATGGAGCAGCAGGCGGTCAAGTTCGTGGACGTCGTCCACAACACCCGCAAATAAGCGGGGGACCAGTTTATGGCGATGAATTTCCGCCGCGGCCAGAAGCGCGAAGATCCCGAGATCAACCTGATCCCGTTTATCGACGTGCTGCTGGTGATCCTGATCTTCCTGATGATCACCACCACTTACAGCAAGTTCACCGAGCTGAAAATCACTTTGCCGACCGCCGAGGCGGAAAAGACGGTGGAGCAGCCGAATGACCTGAACGTGACGGTGGATGCCAAGGGCAACTACACCATCAACGGCACGCCGGTGGCGTTCCATGACGTAGCCGGCCTGGCCGAGCAGATGAAGACCGCTGCCAAGGACGCCAACCCGATCGTCAAGATCAACGCCGACCAGTTCGCGATGCACCAGATGGTGATCAACGTGATGGAAGCGGCGCGGGTGGCTGGCTTTGAGCGCGTGACCTTCGAGGCGCAGACGGCCCAGGCCAGGTAATGGCCTCTTCCCTCGAGACGACCTTCTCGCGCGAGTGGCTGCGGCGGGGCGCTCTGGCATGCGCGCTCTGGCCCTTGTCCCTGCTGTTCCGGGGACTGGCTGCCCTGCGCCGCGGTCTGTATGCGGTTGGCGTCTCGCACGCCGAGCGCTTGCCGGTACCGGTCGTCGTCGTGGGAAATATCTTTATTGGCGGCACGGGCAAGACGCCGCTGACCATCTGGCTGGTGGATGCACTGCGCGCAGCCGGTTTCCGGCCGGGCGTTGTTTCGCGCGGGTTTGGCAGCAAGGATGCCGCGCCGCGCGAAGTGAGCGCCGGGTCGACGCCTGCCGAGGTGGGCGACGAGCCGGTCCTGATTGCAGCCCGTAGCGGCTGCCCGGTCTTCGTTGGCCGTGCACGTGCGGCGGCGGGCAAGGCGCTGCTTGCGGCCCATCCCGAAGTCAACGTTATCGTCACGGACGACGGCTTGCAGCATTACGCGTTGGCGCGCGACGTCGAAATCGTGCTGTTTGACGGCCGTGGCGCCGGTAATGGCTGGACCTTGCCGGCAGGACCGCTGCGCGAAGCGCCGTCCCGCAAACGCGATTTCACCGTGGTCAATGCACCGGAATTGCCGGCGCAGCTATGCGCCGACGTCGCGCCTTCGGGCGTGCAGGCGGGGTCTCCGTGGCAGATGCGCCTTGCGGGCGACGTTGCCGAGCGGCTCTCCGAGCGCAGCGAGCGCATGACTCTGGCCGAGCTGGCGCAACGCACCGAAGCGCGCGTGGCCGCTGCGGCAGGCATCGGCAATCCTGGCCGATTCTTCGCCATGCTGCGCAGCGCAGGACTCAAGCCGCAGGAGCTGCCGCTGCCCGACCATCACGACTTTAAAGACCGTCCTTTCGCCAAAATCGAGGCCGACTTTATCCTGGTGACGGAGAAGGATGCAGTAAAATGCTGGCAAATTGAAGAATTACGCAACGATCCAAGAATCTGGGTCGTTCCAGTCAGCGCCCGTATCGACGCGGCGCTGGCCGATCAAATTGTGGAGAAACTACGTGGACGCACGCCTGCTTGATATCCTGGTCTGCCCTGTGTGCAAGGGCCCTCTGGAGTACGACAAAAAAGCCCAGGAAATGATTTGCAAAGGCGATCGCCTGGCATACCCGATTCGCGACGGCATCCCGATCATGTGGGCCGACGAGGCGCGCTCCCTGCCAGACACCACGGAGTAAACGGTGTCCTTTATCGTCATCATTCCGGCCCGCCTGGCCTCGACCCGCCTGCCCAACAAGCCCTTGGCCGACCTGGGCGGCAAGCCGATGGTGGTGCGCGTCGCCGAACGCGCCAGGGAAGCCGGTGCTGCCCGCATCGTGGTGGCTACCGATCACACCTCTATTAAAGACGCCTGCGAACAGTACGGCATCGAAGCCTTCATGACCCGCGCCGACCACCCGTCGGGCACCGACCGCATCGCCGAAGTCGCGCGTGCCATGAATTTGCCGATGGATGCCGTAGTGGTCAACCTGCAGGGCGACGAGCCCCTGATCGACCCGCAACTGCTGCAAGCTGCAGCTGCCCGCATCGGCGTTGACGTGCCGATGTCTACCTGCGCCCACCCGCTGCACGATGCAGCCGACGCCTTCAACCCGAACGTGGTGAAGGTGGTGCTGGACAAGCAGGGCCGCGCACTGTATTTCAGCCGTGCCACCATCCCGTGGCACCGCGATGCCTTCGCCCAGGACAAGTCGGCCCTGCCGGCCGGCTACGTCCCGCTGCGCCATATCGGCCTTTACGCCTATCGAAACGACTTCCTGCAAGCCTACCCGGCGCTGGAGGTGTCGCCGCTGGAGGGGATTGAAGCCCTGGAGCAGCTGCGCGTGCTATGGCATGGATACCCCATTGCCGTACACGTGACCGATTCCGCCCCGGCCGCTGGCGTGGATACCCCGGAAGACCTGGCGCGTGTGCAGGCACTCTACAAAAGTGGCGGATAAGCCAACTTTTGTGGTAAGTTTCTAGCAAGGTGGCTAAGGCATCATCAAAAATTATTATTAAATCGTTTAGGAACATTCATGCGTCTCATTCTGTTAGGAGCACCAGGAGCCGGTAAGGGCACCCAGGCCAACTTCATCAAGGAAAAGTACAACATCCCGCAGATTTCCACCGGCGACATGCTGCGTGCCGCAATCAAGGAAGGTACTGAAATGGGCCTGGCCGCCAAGAAAGTAATGGACGCGGGCCAGCTGGTTTCCGACGACATCATCATCGGCCTGGTGAAAGACCGCCTGAAAGCAGCGGATTGCGCCAACGGCTACCTGTTTGACGGCTTCCCGCGCACCACCGCGCAAGCCGACGCGATGAAGGACGCAGGCGTCAAAATCGACTACGTCCTCGAGATCGCCGTGCCGGACGACCAGATCGTCGAACGCATGAGCGGCCGCCGCAGCCACCCGGCTTCGGGCCGTGTGTACCACGTCAAATTCAATCCTCCTAAAGTCGAAGGCAAGGACGATGTCACCGGCGAAGACCTGGTGCAGCGTGACGACGACAAGGAAGAAACCGTCAAGAAACGCCTGGACGTCTACCACAACCAGACCGAAGTCCTGCTCGGCTACTACGGCGAGTGGGCCAAATCGGGCCAGCCTGGTGCGCCTAAATATCGCAAGATCGAAGGCGTTGGTCCAGTTGACGAGATCCGCGACCGTGCGTTCGCGGCCCTGAACAGCTAAAACTCAATGAAAAGCGGGCCAAGTGCCCGCTTTTTTGAACCGGCTTGCCGGTTTAGCGGCCCCCTGGCCGTGAAGTGTCAAAGTTTCGCAGTACGTAGTTCGGTCGTACCGAGTTCGTTTTGTAGCTTTTGATTCTAATAACGTAAGGGGGCTATTTATGGCAGCAAGTTTGTGGTTCGCGATTGCGTGTGGCGTGCTCGCGGTTGTGTATGGGCTGTGGGCGCGCAGCTGGATTCTTCGGCAGGACGCGGGCAATGCCCGCATGCAGGAAATCGCGACAGCCATCCAGCAGGGTGCTGCGGCCTACCTGGCCCGCCAGTACCGCACCATCGCCATTGTCGGCGTTGTCCTGCTGGTAGCCATCGGGGCGGCGATCGACATGAAGACCGCCATCGGCTTCCTTCTTGGCGCCGTGCTTTCCGGCGCTTGCGGCTTTATCGGCATGAACGTGTCGGTACGGGCCAATGTGCGTACCGCGCAGGCTGCGTCGGTGGGCATGAACGAGGCGCTGAATGTCGCCTTCAAGGGCGGCGCCATCACCGGCATGCTGGTGGTCGGCCTGGGCCTGCTGGGCGTGGCCGGTTTCTACTGGGTCCTCACCGTGATGGGCGCTCCGTCTGCGCCTGCCCCGTCGCTCAATGTGCATGAAGTGCTGAAGCCGATGATCGGCCTGGCCTTCGGTGCTTCCCTGATCTCTATCTTCGCCCGCCTGGGCGGCGGCATCTTCACCAAGGGCGCCGACGTCGGCGCCGACCTGGTGGGCAAGGTGGAGGCGGGCATTCCCGAGGATGATCCGCGCAATCCCGCGGTGATCGCCGACAACGTGGGCGACAACGTGGGCGACTGCGCCGGCATGGCGGCCGACCTGTTCGAAACCTATGTGGTGACCCTGATCGCGACCATGCTGCTTGGCGCGCTGATGATCACCAGCGCGCCGGCGCAGGCGGCTATCTATCCGATGCTGCTTGGTGCGGTGTCCATCATCGGTTCCATCATCGGCTGCTCGATGGTCAAGGCGAAGCCGGGCAAGAAGATCATGTCCGCGCTGTACACCGGCTTGTGGTGGGCTGCCGGCCTGTCCCTGATCGGCTTCGTGGTCGTGACCTGGATGGTGTGGCCTGACGACGACATGCGCTACAAGATGCTGGGCGCGACCGTGGTGGGCA
This sequence comes from Duganella sp. Root198D2, assembly GCF_001428585.1. Classification (NCBI taxonomy): domain Bacteria; kingdom Pseudomonadati; phylum Pseudomonadota; class Betaproteobacteria; order Burkholderiales; family Oxalobacteraceae; genus Duganella; species Duganella sp. Root198D2. Next base: position 54,454 of record NZ_LMIC01000007.1, read on the forward strand.
TCGTGCTGACCGGGCTGATGGTCTATATCACGGAGTTCTATACCGGCACCGAATTTACGCCGGTGCGCCATATCGCGGAAGCTTCCACCACGGGCCACGGCACCAATATCATCGCGGGCCTGGGCGTGTCGATGAAGTCCACCGCCTGGCCGGTGCTGGCCGTCTGCGTGGCGATCCTGGTTTCCTTCAAACTGGCCGGCCTGTACGGCATTGCGATTGCCGCGACCTCCATGCTGTCGATGGCCGGCATCGTGGTGGCGCTGGACGCCTACGGTCCGATCACCGACAACGCCGGCGGCATCGCCGAAATGTCGGGCATGCCCGATTCCGTGCGCGCCATCACCGACCCGCTGGATGCGGTGGGCAATACCACCAAGGCCGTGACCAAGGGCTATGCGATCGGTTCCGCCGGCCTGGCGGCGCTGGTGCTGTTCGCCGACTATACCCACGCGCTGGAGTCGCGCAACATGTCGATGACGTTCGACCTGTCCGACCCGATGGTGATCGTGGGCCTGTTCATCGGCGGCCTGATTCCCTACCTGTTCGGCGCCATGGCAATGGAGGCGGTAGGCCGCGCCGCCGGTGCGGTGGTGGTGGAAGTGCGCCGCCAGTTCCGCGACATCAAGGGCATCATGGACGGCAGCGGCAAGCCGCAGTACGACAAGGCGGTCGACATGCTGACCGCTTCCGCCATCAAGGAAATGATCGCGCCTTCGCTGCTCCCGGTGCTGGTGCCGATCCTGGTCGGCATGCTGCTCGGCCCGCGCGCGCTGGGCGGCCTGCTGATGGGTACCATCATCACCGGCCTGTTCGTGGCAATCTCGATGACCACCGGCGGCGGCGCCTGGGATAACGCGAAAAAGTATATCGAGGACGGCAACCACGGCGGCAAGGGCTCCGACGCGCACAAGGCGGCGGTGACCGGCGATACCGTGGGCGACCCGTACAAGGATACCGCCGGCCCGGCCGTCAACCCGCTGATCAAGATCATCAACATCGTGGCGCTGCTGCTGGTGCCGCTGCTGCCGGCCACGGGCATCCTGTCGGTGACCATGGCGCCGATGCAGGCGCAGCAACAGGTGGTGGCCCCGGCTTCGGCTGCGGCGCCGCAGGTTGCGGCGCCGGTTGTGGCGCCGATTGTGGCGCCAGCGGCGGCCGAGGTACCGGCGCAAGCGGGCGAGGCCCCGGCGGCCAGGTAAGCCGCGCCGCTTCCGCCTTGCGCGGCGTATGATGGCTGTACGCTGCGGAGGGCATCATGAATTTTCCACTCCTGCTGGCGCTGGCCGCCGGGCTGTCCGGCCCGGCCGCTGGCACCGAATCCCTTGAAGACTACCGGCGTTTGCCGGAGTGCCGGCTCAGCGCCGACGGCAAGCACCTGCTGCGGGAGCCTTGCCGTACCGCGCCTGCCCGCAAGAATATGCCGCGCCGGCCGGTGCCGATGACAGTCACGCCCACCCCGCGCATCGCGCCGGCGCCCGACCCCTCCCTGACCTGGGCGCCCATGCTCAGCAAACGCGATCCGCATGCGCCTCCAACAGCCATCGCTCAACTGCCGCGGGCAGGCCAGCCCTCACTGCCGCCGGCGACGCCGCTGCCCGGTCCCAGCATGCCGATCCCGGTGCAGTGCGATGCCGGCGGCTGCCGCGACGCCAGCGGCACCTATTACCACGGGCCGCCGGGGCAGGTCATCAGCCCGGGCGGAAAAGTGTGTTCCCAGAGCGGCGGATGGATGACTTGCTACTGAATTCGGCTACAATACGCCTCGATTGACGTTTACGTAACGTAAAGTGAATAGGGGAGACAAAGCATGCAAATCAAGGACCAAGTATTCATCATTACCGGCGGCGCATCGGGCCTGGGCGCGGCGACCGCGCGCATGATCGTCGACAACGGCGGCAAAGTCGTGCTGGCGGACGTGCAGGTGGAAGCGGGCGAAAAGCTGGCCGCTGAACTGGGCGCAGCCAAATTCGTCAAATGCGACGTCACGTCGGAAGCGGACGGCCTGGCCGTGGTGGCTGCGGCGACCGCCATGGGCACCTTGCGCGGCCTGGTCAACTGCGCCGGCGTGGCGCCTGCCATCAAGACTGTGGGCAAGGATGGCCCGCATCCGCTGGACTCCTTCGCGCGCACCGTCAGCATCAACCTGATCGGCACCTTCAATATGTGCCGCCTGGCTGCCGACGCCATGGGCAAGACCGAGGCGGCGGAGTGGGGCGAGCGCGGTGTGATCATCAATACCGCGTCGGTGGCCGCATTTGATGGCCAGATCGGCCAGGCGGCCTATGGCGCGTCCAAGGCCGGTGTGGCGGGCATGACGCTGCCGATGGCGCGCGACCTGTCGCGTTCCGGCATTCGTGTGATGACCATTGCGCCGGGTATCTTCGAGACCCCGATGCTGCTGGGCATGCCGCAGGAAGTGCAGGATGCGCTGGGCAAGATGGTGCCGTTCCCGCCGCGCCTGGGCAAGCCGTTCGAATATGCTTCGCTGGCGAAGTCCATTATCGAAAATACCATGCTGAATGGTGAGACGATCCGCCTGGATGGGGCGATCCGCATGCAGCCGAAGTAAGCTCGGCAAGGCGAGGGCGAATTGGTGTAGCATTTAGAAATGAAAGCCATTGCCCTCGCCCTCGCAGCGCTCTGCTGCACCAGTCTCCCGCTCCACGCCCAAGACAACCGCGCTCCTGAAATTGCCACCGGCTGGCAGGAGAAAGCCGGGTGGTCCGCGCAAAAATTCATGGTCGCCGCAGCCAACCCGCTGGCCACCGAAGCCGGCTACCAGATGCTGAAACAGGGCGGCTCCGCCGTCGACGCCGCCATCGCCACCCAGCTGGTACTGACCCTGGTCGAGCCGCAATCCTCCGGCATCGGCGGCGGCGCCTTCATGATGCATTGGGACGGCAAGAAAGTCCGCTCCTTCGACGGCCGCGAAACCGCGCCCGCAGTCGCCACCGAAACGCTGTTCCAGGACGCCAGCGGCAAGCCGTTGCCGCGCGCGGATGGCGTCGTCGGCGGCCGTTCGGTCGGCGCGCCCGGTGTGCTGCGCATGCTGGAACTGGCGCACAAGGAGTATGGCAAGCTGGCCTGGCCCAAGCTGTTCGCGCCTGCCATCAAGCTGGCCGAGGACGGCTTTGCAGTCAGCCCGCGCCTGAACGCTTTGCTGACCAGCGAACGCTACCTGCAGCGCGACCCGGTCGCTGCCGCCTATTTCTTCGATAAGGACAAGAAGCCCTGGCCCGTCGGCCACGTCCTGAAAAATCCGGCCCTGGCCAAGACGCTGCGTGAGATTGCCGCTGAAGGCGCCGATGCTTTCTACCGCGGCCACATCGCACGCGACATCGCCGCCAAAGTGCAGGGCCATCCGAGCAATCCCGGCGGCCTGACGGCAGCCGATATCGCCGGCTACAAGGCGAAGGAACGCGAGCCGCTGTGCGCCGACTACCGCGTCTACACGGTTTGCGGCATGCCGCCGCCATCGTCCGGCGGCGTGGCGATCGCACAGATCCTCGGCATCCTGGAAAACAGCAGGATCGGCGACTACGCGCCGGTCAACGGCGTGATCACGGCCGACGCCATCCACCTGATGTCGGAAGCCGAGCGCCTGGCCTACGCGGACCGCAACCGCTACGTGGCCGACACCGACTTCGTGCCGCTGCCCGGCAAGGGCGCCAGCGGCCTGCTGGATAAATCCTACCTGCGCCAGCGCGCCACCCTGATCGGCGAGCGGTCGATGGGCCGCGCCCGCGCCGGCGTGCCGGCCGAAGTCAAAGTGGCCTGGGGCGACGATACCGCGCTGGACAAACCATCCACCTCGCACCTGGTGGTGGTGGACGGCTTTGGCAACGGTATCTCGATGACGACATCGGTGGAAGACGCCTTCGGCTCGCGCCAGATGGTGGACGGCTTCCTGCTGAACAACCAGCTGACCGATTTCTCGTGGGATTCGGCCGATGAAAACGGCCCGGTCGCCAACCGCGTGCAGCCGGGCAAGCGCCCGCGCAGTTCGATGTCGCCGACCCTGGTGTTCGACAAACAGACGGGGAAACTGGTGCTGGCTGCCGGTTCGCCGGGCGGCTCGACCATCATCAACTACGTGGCCAAGGTGCTGGTCGGCACGCTGGATTGGAAACTGAACGTGCAGCAGTCCATCAGCCTGCCCAATTTCGGCAGCCGCAATGGCCCGACCGAGGTTGAAGCGGGCAGGGTGCCGGCTGAAGTGGTGGAGCAGCTGAAAGCGCGCGGCCACGAAGTGCGCCAGGTCGAAATGAACTCGGGCCTGCAAGGCTTGCAGCGCACGCCGGCGGGCTGGTTCGGCGGCGCCGATCCGCGCCGCGAAGGCATCGTGCGCGGCGAGTGACGGGCGCGCGACAGGCTAAGGGCGGGCGGGGCGCCAGGCATTCCCGCCCCGCAGCCAGCATGTTACCCTTGATAAATGGGCATGAAAAAGAAAACGGGCTTGATCCTGACGGGCGGCGGCGCCCGTGCGGCTTACCAGATTGGTGTTTTGCAGGCGATCTCCGAAATCCTGTGGGAAGAGGGATGGCCGCCGGCACGTAATCCCTTCCAGATCATCTGCGGCACTTCGGCTGGCGCCATCAACGCTACCGCCCTGGCCTGCCGTGCCGACAACTTCGGCGAAGGCGTGCAGAAGCTGCTCGATGTGTGGAGCAATTTCGAAGCGAACCAGGTCTACCGCGCCGACTCGCTGGGCGTGCTGCGTTCCGGTGCGCGCTGGTTGTCGCTGCTCTCATTCGGCTGGCTGTTGCGAAAATGGCGGGCGACGCCGCCGCAGTCGCTGCTCGATAACACGCCGCTGGTGAATCTGCTGCACCGGATGCTGGACCTGCCGCGCCTCGACAACTGCCTGCAGGAGGGCCTGCTGCACGCGGTTGCCGTCACCGCCTCGTCCTACACCGGCGGCCAGCACATCACCTTCTACCAGACCGCCGCTGAAATCGCGCCCTGGGTGCGGATGCAGCGCGTGGCCATGCAGGACCAGATCGGCGTCGAGCATTTGCTGGCGTCGTCGGCGATTCCCTTCATCTTCCCGGCCACGCCGCTGTACATGGGCGGCCACCTGGAATTTTGCGGCGACGGTTCGATGCGCCAGCTGGCGCCGATTTCGCCGGCCATCCATCTTGGCGCGCAGAAGGTACTGGTAGTCGGTGCCGGCCGCCTGACCGAACCGCCGCGCCAGATGACGGAAACGCCGCGCTACCCAAGCCTGGCGCAGATTGCCGGCCACGCCATGTCCTCCATCTTCCTGGACGGGCTGGCGGTCGACATCGAGCGCCTGAACCGCGTCAACCAGACCCTGTCCGTGCTGCCGGAGGAGTTGCTGGCCAAGACCCCGCTGCGGCCAGTGGAACTGCTGGTGATTGCACCGTCGGAACGGCTGGACGACCTGGCGGCGCGCCATATCGGCAGCCTGCCGGCGCCGATCCGCACCATGCTGTCCGGGATCGGCGCCACCGAAGCGCGTGGCTCGGCGCTGGCGTCCTACCTGCTGTTTGAATCGAGCTACACCCAGGAGCTGATCCGCCTTGGCCAGCGCGATACCCAGGCGCGGCGAGCCGACGTCCTGGCATTTTTCGGGTCGTGATGGCGACAAATAGTAAAATGGCAGCTTTTGCCCCGCTTCTTCCTGGTTATTGACCCCTGTGGCTGGAAATGTACGTCGACTGATCACGCGCCTGGCCGCACTGGCACTGGCTTGCACGCTCGCCCTCCCGGCGCTGGCGGCGCCGCCGCGCACCCTGCGTTTCGAGCAGCTGGACGTGGACGACGGCCTGGCGCAGGAATCGGTGTTGGCGATTATGCAAGACCGCCAGGGCTTCATGTGGTTCGGCAGCCAGGCAGGCCTGAGCCGCTTCGACGGCTACAAGGTCACGGTCTACCGCAATATCGTGGGCGACCAGCGCAGCCTGGCCGAGAACTGGGTTGGCGTGCTGCACCTCGATCCGCGCGGGCGCATGTGGGTGGGCACCGACGGCGGTCTTGACCTGTTCGATCCCAAGACCCAGGCATTCACCCACCACCTGCCGCGCGAGCCGGAAAAGCGCGGCAGCGGCAACCGCCATATCAAGGCCATCATCGACGACGGCCGCGATGGCCTGTGGATCGGCACCGCCGACGGCCTGCAGCACTTCGATCCGGCTTCGGGCAAGTTCGTCATTTACCATCATGAACGCACCGAAGCGGACAGCCTGGGGCATGACCAGGTCAACGCGCTGGCGCGCGACAAGCAGGGCAGGCTGTGGGTTGCCACCTCGGCCGGCGTCGACATGCTGGAGGCCGGCGCGCGCAATTTCATCCACTATCCGCTGAAGGCAGCCGGCGCACGCGGCGCGCAGTCCTTGCTGGTGGACCGCGACCAGGTGCTATGGGTCGGCACGCAGAACGGCATCGAGCGCTGGACGCTGGACGGCAAGTATCCGCAGCGGCGCGTGCTGGGGGCGGCGGAAGGCCTGCCGCAGAGTACCGTCAAGCGCATCTACCAGGACCAGGACGGCACGCTATGGGTCGGCAGCCAGACCGGCGGCCTGTTCCGCTGGCGCCAGTCGGACGACCGTTTCGTGCAATACCGCCACCAGCAGGGCGACCCGCACAGCATTGCGGACAACTATGTGTTTTCGCTATTCCGCGACAACGTCGGCACCTTGTGGGTCGGCACCTGGTATCGCGGCGTCAGCCGGGTCGACCTGGGCAGCGGCGGCTTTGCGCGCCTGGTCAAGGATCCGGGCCAGCCGTTTACGCTGACTGACAACAAGGTGCGCGCCTTGCTCGACGCCGGCGACGGCAAGATCTGGGTCGGCAATAGCGATGGCCTGAATTACTACGACCCGGTGACCGGCAAGACCGTGCTGTATCGCACCGGTACCGGCAGCGACAGCATTGAGTTCCAGGTCACGGCCCTGATGCATGACCCGCGCGACCGTAACGTGCTGTGGGTCGGCAGCCGCAACGGCGTGCGCCGCTTCGATATCAAGGCGCGCCGCTTTGGTCCGCTGATGCTGTCGCACGGCGATCCGGAGAACGACGTGATCCGCTTCCTGTTCGGCGATCGCGAAGGCATGGTCTGGGCGTCCGCCCGCAACGGCCTGCACCGCATCGACCCGTCCAGCAATGGCGTGCTGACCTTCCGTCACGATCCGGCCGACGTCCACAGCCTGGCCGACAGCGTCTCGCGCCCGGTGCTGGAAGACCGGCGCGGCAATCTGTGGATCGGCACCTTCAATGGCCTTGACCTGCTGGACCGCAAGACCGGCCGCTTCACGCACTTCCGCAACAACCCGAACGACGCGGGCAGCTTGAGCCACAACGAGGTGCACTACCTGTTCGAGGACGACGACGGCATGCTGTGGATCGGCACCGCGGCAGGCTTGAACCGCATGGAGCGGCGCCCGGACGGCAGCGTGCACTTCCGCCGCTTCCTGCGCAAGGACGGCCTGGCCGACGATGCGATCGCCGGCATCCTGCCGGACCGTGGAAAGTACCTGTGGCTGTCCACCAATACCGGCATTTCCCGCCTCGACATGGGTAATGGCCAGGTGCGCAATTATTCGGGCGTGGACGGCACTATCGAGGGCGCCTATTTCGACGGCTCCGCCTTGCGCGCGGCCGATGGCACGCTGTACTTCGGCGGCTTTAACGGCATCACCGCATTCGATCCGCAGGAAGTGCGGGAAAACAGTTCGGCGCCGACCGCGGTGATCACCGATTTCCAGATCTTCAACAAGCCGGTGCGCCCGGGCCAGGGCGGCGCCAACAGGGGCGTGCTGCAGCAGGCCATCGAATACACCAGTTCCTTGTCGCTGCGCGAAGGCGACTCCGTATTCTCGCTGGAATTCGCGGCGCTGCACTACGCCGCGCCGCAGCGCAACCGCTTTGCCTACCAGCTGGTCGGCTTCGACAAGGACTGGGTGGTGACCGATGCGGGCAAGCGCTTCGCGACCTATACCAACCTCGACCCCGGCACCTACCAGTTCCGCGTCAAGGCAGCCAACAAGGACGGCATCTGGAACGACAATGCCGCCACGCTGGAAATCAATATCGCGCCGCCGTACTGGAAAACCTGGTGGTTCCGGCTTTGCATGCTGGTGGTGGCGATGGGCGGCGCCTGGGCCGCCTACCATATGCGCGTGCGTGCGCTGCGCAGCCAGCAGCTGCAGCTGGAAAAACAGGTCAGCTTGCGCACGGCCGAGGTGGAACTGAAAAACCAGCTGCTGCAGGAGCAGAAGCGCGAGCTGGAGCAGCGCGACAAGCACCTGTCGCTGGCCAAACAGCGGGCGGAAGACGCTACCCGCCAGAAGTCCGAATTCCTGGCCAATATGAGCCATGAAATGCGCACCCCGCTGGCCGGCGTGATCGGCATGCTGGGCTTCGCGCTGCGCGACAACGCGCTGGCCGAGCGCACGCGCGAACAGATCGAGCGCGGCCAGGGCAATGCGCAGTCGCTGCTGGGGATCATCAATGACCTGCTGGATTTCTCCAAGATCGAAGCCGGCAAGCTGCATATCGAAACGATCGACTTCGCGCTGGCCAGCATGGTGGAAAACGTGGTCAGCCTGTTCGCTGAACAGACCATGTCCAATATGGTCGGCTTCGAAGTCGACTTCGCGCCGGATCTGCCGGAATTCGTGGTCGGCGACCCGACCCGCCTGCGCCAGGTGCTGGTCAACCTGGTCGGCAACGCCTTCAAGTTCACTGAGCGCGGCAAGGTGTCGCTGCGGGTGGAGCGCGAGAGCAGCGGGCCGGAAGGGCACCGCATCCGCTTTGTGGTGGAAGATACCGGCATCGGCATTCCGCCGGACGCCTTGCCGCGCCTGTTCCAGAAGTTCGAACAGGGCGACACCACCACCACCCGCCGCTACGGCGGCACCGGCCTTGGTTTGGCGATCAGCAGCCAGCTGGTGGAATTGATGGGCGGCTCGATCGATGTGGTCAGTGCCCCGGGCGCCGGTTCCAGCTTCGCCTTTACCGTTCCGCTGCGCAACGGCGTGGCGCCGCCGCTGGCGCCGCATGTCGCGCGCGAGCCGCACTCGCATCAGCTGCGCGTGCTGTGTGCGGAAGACTTCCCGACCAACCAGATCATCGTACGCATGATGCTGGAAGACCTGGGGCATAAGGTCGATATCGCCGGCAACGGCGCGCTGGCGCTGGCCGCCTGCGCCCAGCAGCGCTATGACCTGATCCTGATGGACGGCCGCATGCCGGAAATGGACGGCTCCACTGCCACGCGCCTGATCCGTTCCGGCGGCCCGCGCGAAGCGCCGGTGCTGGATCCGCACCTGATGATCGTGGCCCTGACGGCCAACGCCAGCGACGAGGACCGCAGCCGCTACCTGGCGGCCGGCATGGATGATTTCCTGACCAAGCCGATCGACGAAGGCGCGCTGCACATGCAGCTCGAACGCGCTATCGAACGCCAGCTTGCGCGCGGCATGAAGCTGCCGCGGATGCGGGCCAGCAATGAAGAACGCCCTTCGGTGGCGGAGCTCGATGCCATGTTCGGCGTGTGCGACCTGCCGCCGCCGGCGCCGATGCCGGGCCAGGCCGGGCAAGCCCTCAAGCTGCGCCTGCGCGATGCCTTCATCGCCGACTTGCCGGGTCGCCTGCGCGAAATGGACCAGGCACTGGCTTCAGCCGATGCCGATGCGGCCGGGCGCCTGTTCCATGGCATGAAGGGCAGCGCCGCCTATCTGGACGAGGCCGAGCTGCATGCGCTGTGCGGTGAACTGGAACGCGCTGCGGATCGCGCCATGTGGCCGGCGATCCGCGAAAAGCTGCCGCGCCTGCGGCTGCTGCTGGAACACGTCGTATCCCCAACGCGTCACTAAAATAAAAGCGGAGAGAGAATGAAAGTATTGGTAGTCGACGACGATGTAGTCTCACGCATGGTGCTGATGCACCTGATCGATGGTTGCGGCAAGTTCGAAATCGTCGAAGCGGAGGATGGCGCCGACGCCTGGCAGCAACTGGAGGAAGGCGTGCGCCCGGGCATCGTCTTCTGCGACCTGCGCATGCCGCGCCTGTCCGGCATCGAGCTGCTGCAGCGCGTGCGCGGCCATGGCGACCTTGCCGAAGTGCCCTTCGTGCTGGTGTCTTCCGCCACCGACAAGGAAACAGTGCAGCAGGCCACCCTGGCCGGCGCCACCGGCTATATCGTCAAGCCGTTCCAGTCGGAGCAGGTGCGCGCCCACCTTGGCGCCTTCCTCGACCAGGCGGCCAACGGCTACGAGCACCGGGCGGAGGAGCCGGCAGCCACCCTGGTGCGGCTGGGGATTGCCGCCGACCGCCTGCTGGTCTACCTGACCGGTTTCCAGAACCAGCTGACTGCGGCCGGCAACGAGATCAATGCACTGCTGGCGCACGACGAGCAGGCCGAGGTTCGCGTGCGGCTGGAGCGCCTGCATACCGGCTGCGCCACGCTGGGCCTGTACGGCGCTGCAGCATCGCTGAAGCCGTTGATGGGCGGCCACACCAGCAACGAAGCCGTGCAGGCGGCGCTGACGGACGTGATCCGGGCGGTGCTGCACCAATCCTCGCTGGTACGCCAAAGCTGAACAAGCAGGCCTTGCGGTAAATATAGTTTAAGTTTAAAGTAGTCTGCACCGCAGGCTGTACTTTCAACTGAACCTTACCCAGGCGACCATGAACAGACCCACTGCAGCAGAACCGAGCGCGCATCTCGACCAGTTCGCGCGCCAGCACCTTCCCCCGGCTGACCAATGGCCGGACCTGGTGTTCGACCTCCCCGAGTTGCAGTATCCGGCGCGCCTGAACTGCGTGGCCGAGATCCTCGATAAGGCCGTCGCTGCCGGCGGCGGCGCGCGCCTGGCCCTGCGCGGCGACGGCATCAACTGGAGTTATGCGCAACTGCAGCAGCAGGTCGACCGTATCGTCAATGTGCTGCGCGGCCCAATGGGGCTGGTGCCCGGCAACCGGGTGCTGCTGCGCGGCGCCAACCACCCGGTGATGGCTGCTGCCGTGCTGGCGGTGCTCAAGGCCGGACTGATCGCCGTTCCCACCATGCCGCTGCTGCGCGCGCGTGAACTGGGCGTCATCATGCAGAAGTCGCAGGTGCAGGCGGTGCTGTGCGCCCATGCCCTGCGCGAAGAGATTGAAGCGGTGCCAAACCGTCCCGAACGTACCCTGTGGTTCAATGTGCCGGCCGATGCGCAGGCCGGCCTTGCGCCGGAACGCTCGCTTGATGCGCTGATGGCAGTGCAGCCTGCGAGCGCAGCGGCGTGTGACACCGCGGCCGACGACATCTGCCTGATCAGCTTCACCTCCGGCACCACCGGCGTCCCCAAAGGCACCATCCATTTCCAGCGCGACGTGCTGGCCATTTGCGACTGCTTCCCGCGCCATATCCTCAAGTCGGGCGCCGCTGACCTTTTCATCGGCACGCCGCCGCTGGCCTTTACCTTTGGGCTTGGGGGCCTGCTGCTATTCCCGCTGCGCGTGGGCGCCGCGGCTGTGCTGCTGGAAAAGCTGACGCCGGAAACGCTGCTGCAGGCGATCGAAAAATACAGTGCCACCATCTGTTTTACCGCGCCCACTTTCTACCGCCAGATGGCGGCCCTGGCCGGCAAGTACGACTTGTCCAGCCTGAAGAAGTCTGTCTCGGCCGGCGAAGCCTTGCCGGTGGCGACGCGCGAAGCCTGGCAGCAAGCCACAGGGCTGCGCATGATCGACGGCATTGGCGCGACAGAGATGCTGCATATCTTCATTTCCGCTGCCGGCGACGATATTCACCCGGGCGCCACCGGCAAGCCGATTCCCGGCTATCGCGCCTGCGTGCTCGATAACCAGGGCGCGCCGGTTGGCCCCGGCATCGTCGGCCGCCTGGCTGTGAAAGGGCCGACCGGCTGCCGCTACCTGGACGATCCGCGCCAGCGCGACTATGTCCTGAATGGCTGGAACCTGACCGGCGACGCCTATGAAATGGATGCGGACGGCTATTTTTTCTACCGCTCGCGCACCGACGACATGATCATCTCCGCAGGCTACAACATTGCCGGCCCCGAAGTGGAAGACGTCCTGCTGCGCCATGCTGCCGTGGCGGAATGCGGCGTGGTTGGCAAGCCCGATGAGGAGCGCGGGCAGATCGTGGAAGCGCATGTCGTGCTGAAGCCCGGTTTTGAAGCGTCGGCCGAAATGGCGGCGCAGCTGCAGGACTTCGTGAAGGAACAGATCGCACCGTACAAATACCCGCGTTCGATCCGCTTCCTGTCGTCGCTGCCGCGCACTGAAACCGGCAAGCTGCAGCGCTTCAAACTCCGTAGCACCTGAGGAATCGCATGAATATCGTTTGTATTGGCGGCGGCCCTGCCGGCCTGTATTTCGCCCTGCTGATGAAGAAGCAGGATCCGACGCACCGCATCGTCGTGGTGGAGCGCAACCGGCCTTACGATACTTTCGGCTGGGGCGTGGTGTTTTCCGACCAGACGCTGGGCAACCTGGTGGCGGCCGACGAGAAGACGGCGCGCGAGATCCTGCAGTCCTTCAACCATTGGGACGATATCGACGTATTCTTCAAAGGGCAGAAGGTCACTTCGGGCGGCCACGGTTTCTGCGGCATCGGCCGCAAACGCCTGCTGAATATCCTGCAGCAGCGCTGCGAAGAGCTGGGCGTGGAACTGGTGTTCGAGACCGATGTGCAGGACGACCAGGAGCTGGCGGCGCACTATGACGCCGACCTGGTGATTGCCTCGGACGGCCTGAATTCGCGCGTACGCACCCGCTACGAAGCGGCGTTCCAGCCGGTGATCGAAGCACGCCAGTGCCGCTTCGTGTGGCTGGGAACGACCCGGAAATTCGATGCCTTCACCTTCGACTTCCAGCAAACAGAGCACGGCTGGTTCCAGGCGCATATCTACCAGTACGACGGCGAGACCTCGACCTTCATCATCGAGACGCCGGAATCGGTGTGGCGCGCAGCCGGGCTGGATGACATGTCGCAGGAAGAAGCGCTGGCCTGGTGCGAGAAACTGTTCGCCGAGCGGCTGGACGGGCACAAGCTGATGTGCAATGCGGCCCACTTGCGCGGCTCGAACGTGTGGATCAAATTCCCGCGTATCGTGTGCCGGAACTGGGTGCACTGGAATGACGGCGTGCCGGTGGTCCTGATGGGCGATGCCGCGCACACCGCGCATTTCTCGATCGGATCCGGCACCAAACTGGCGCTGGAAGATGCGATCGAACTGGCGCGCTGCTTCGACACGCGCGGCAGCGTACGCGAGGCGCTGGACACCTACCAGGAGGTGCGAGCTGTCGAAGTGCTGAAGATCCAGAGCGCCGCCCGCAATTCGATGGAGTGGTTCGAGAACGTGCAGCGCTACACCGCCATGGAAGCGCCGCAGTTTGCTTACTCGATGCTGACCCGCAGCCAGCGCCTGTCGCATGAAAACCTGCGCGTGCGCGACAAGGGCTACGTGGCCGGCTTCGAGCGCTGGCAGGCCGAACGCGCTTTTGCGCAAGCCGGGCTTGCGGCGCCCGTGCTGCCTGCGGGGCGCTCGATTCCGCCCATGTTCACCCCCTACAAAGTGCGTGGCCTGGTCTTGAAGAATCGCATCATGGTGTCGCCGATGGCGCAGTACAGCGCTGTCGACGGCTGTGTCGGCGACTGGCACATGGCCCACCTGGGTGCGCGCGCGATGGGTGGCGCAGCACTGGTGATGGCGGAAATGACCTGCGTCTCCGCCGACGCCCGCATCACGCCATCCTGCCCCGGCATGTATGCTCCGGCCCACACGATGGCCTGGAAGCGTATCGTTGATTTCATCCACCAAAGCACGGACGCCAGGATTGGCCTGCAGCTTGGCCACGCCGGCGCCAAGGGCTCGACCCGCGCCATGTGGGACGGCATCGACCTGCCGCTGGATACAGGCAACTGGCCGCTGGTGGCGGCTTCGCAGCAGCAATACCTGGCAGGCGTGTCGCAAGTGGCGCGCACCGCGAGCGGGGAAGACATGCGCCGCATCGAAGCCGATTTCGTGCGCGCAACGCTGGCCGCGGAGGAGGCCGGATTCGACTGGCTTGAGCTGCACTGCGCGCACGGCTACCTGCTGTCATCCTTCATTTCGCCGCTGACCAATGAGCGCGGGGACGAGTACGGCGGCTCGCTGGAGAACCGCTGCCGCTTCCCTTTGCGTGTGTTTAAGGCCATGCGGGCTGCATGGCCGGCGCATAAGCCGATGAGCGTGCGCATTTCGGCGCATGACTGGGTGGAAGGCGGCATTACGCCGGATGATGCGGTACGGATTGCGCGCCTGTTCAAGCAGGCTGGCGCCGACATGATCGACTGTTCGTCGGGGCAGGTCAGCAAGCTCGAAAAGCCGGTTTTCGGCCGCATGTTCCAGACGCCGTTTGCGGACCGCGTGCGCAATGAAGCGGGGATTCCAACGATTGCGGTGGGCTCGATCTTCGAGGCCGACCATGCCAACGGCATCATCGCCGCAGGCCGTGCGGATCTTTGCGCGGTAGGGCGGCCGCATCTCGCGAATCCCGCCTGGACGCTGGGCGAGGCGGCCAGGCTTGGCTACACGCCCGTGACCTGGCCGAAGCAGTACCTGGCCGGCAAGCAGCAGCTTGAGCGCAACCTTGAACGGGAACGCCAGCAGGCAGCCGCCAGCGCCGGGCTGTCGCCGCAGCAGGTGGCGGCCAAATTGCTGGAGGGTTGAGTGATGCAGCTCACCGGCCACCACGCTTTCATTACCGGCGGCAGTCGCGGCATCGGCCTCGCCTGCGCGCGGGCGCTGCTGGCACAGGGCGCCAGCGTGACCATCGCCGGCCGCGATGGCGCTTCGCTCGCCGCCGCCGCAGCGGCGCTCGCGGCACAAATCGATGCGTCGAGGGTGGCAACGTGCGTGCTGGACGTGACTGATGAAGCAGCCGTCCACACAGCAATCGCCGCAGCCGCGCAGCAGCTCGGCCCCATCACCATCCTGTTGAACAATGCAGGACAGGCGCAGCCCGCGCCGTTCGCGAAAACCAGCAGCCGGCATTGGCAGCAAATGCTCGACGTGAACCTGACCGGCGCCTTCCACTGCACGCAGGCGGTATTGCCGCAGATGCTGGAAAAAGGCTGGGGCAGGATCATCAACATCGCCTCCACCGCCGGCCTGAAAGGCTACAAGTATGTCAGCGCCTATGTCGCCGCGAAACATGGTCTGGTCGGCCTGACCAAGGCACTGGCGCTGGAACTGGCGACCAGGAACATCACGGTGAACGCCGTCTGCCCCGGCTACACCGAAACCGACATCGTGCAGGATGCCGTCGCCAACATCATGCAGAAAACCGGCCGCAGCGAAGAGCAGGCGCGCGCCGAACTGGCGGCCGGCAACCCGCAGCAGAAACTGGTGCAGGTCGAAGAAGTCGCCAGTGCCGTGGCCTGGCTCTGCCAGCCGGCCTCCAGCGCAATGACCGGCCAATCCATCGCCGTCGCCGGCGGTGAAGTCATGTAAGGAAACCAGAACGATGCAATTAGACCTGGAAAGCCGCCTGACCAACGACCACCACCAGTCGCTGAAACTGTGGCTGCGCATGCTCTCCTGCACCAACAAGATCGAAACCGAGATCCGCAGCCGCCTGCGCAGCGAGTTCGGCATCACGCTGCCGCGCTTCGACCTGATGGCGCAGCTGGAGCGCCATCCCGAAGGATTGCGCATGGGCGAACTTTCCAAGCGCATGATGGTCACCGGCGGCAATATCACCGGCATCACCGACCAGCTGGAGCAGGAAAACCTGGTGGCCCGCGTGCCCGACCCGAAAGACGGCCGCGCTTTCAGCGTCAAGCTTACGCACGCCGGCCGCAAAGCTTTCGCACAGATGGCCGAGGTCCACGAAAGCTGGGTCGCCGAACTGCTGCAAGAGATTTCGCAAGAAGACAAAGGACAGCTGATCGAGCTGCTGTCGCAAATGAAGGGCCACCTGTACGCCCGCGAACAAAAGGACAAACCATGAAATACCTGCAAGGGGAACCGCAACACCTGCCAGGCAACCGCGCGCAACTCGCCGGCTACCAGGCCAGGCACTTCCAGTTCACGGTGGAGCAAGGCGTCGCCACGCTCACCCTGGACCGCCCTGAGCGCAAGAATCCACTCACCTTCGACTCCTACGCCGAGCTACGCGAATTGTTCCGCGCCCTGGCGTATGCCGACGACGTCAAGGTCATCGTTATTGCCGGCGCCGGCGAAAACTTCTGCTCCGGCGGCGACGTGCACGAAATCATCGGTCCGCTGACCAGGCTGGATATGCCCGGCCTGCTGGCCTTCACCCGCATGACCGGCGACGTGGTGAAAGCCATGCGCGCCTGCCCGCAGCCGGTAATCGCCGCCATCGATGGCGTATGCGCCGGCGCCGGCTCCATGCTGGCCCTGGGCTCCGATATCCGCCTCGGGACGGAGCGCAGCAAGACCGCCTTCCTGTTCACGCGCGTCGGCCTGGCCGGCTGCGACATGGGCGCCTGCGCCCTGCTGCCACGTGTGATCGGCCAGGGCCGCGCGGCCGAATTGCTGTACACCGGCCGCTCGATGTCCGGCACGGAAGGCGAGCGCTGGGGCTTCTTCAACAGCCTGCACGCGCCTGAAAGCCTGCTCGCTGCGGCGCAAGCCTTCGCGCAAGGCCTGGCGAGCGGTCCAACCTTCGCCCACGGCATGACCAAGAAGATGCTGCAGCAGGAGTGGAATATGGGCGTTGACGAAGCCATCGAGGCGGAAGCACAGGCGCAAGCGATCTGCATGGCCACCAACGACTTCCATCGCGCCTACCACGCCTTCGTGGCGAAACAGAAACCGGTATTCGAGGGCGATTGAAATGGCCGATAAATCCTATCTTGGCTGGCCCTTCTTCGAACAGCGCCACGCCGCGCTGGAACGCGAACTCGATGCGTGGGCCGCCGGCCATGTGCGCGACGCGCACGGCAGCGACACCGATGCCCAATGCCGTTCCCTGGTACGCGCACTGGGCGACGCGGGCTGGCTGCGCCACGCCATCGGCGGCACCGCATATGGCGGCGCGCTCGATGCCATCGATACCCGCGCCATCTGCCTGATCCGCGAAACCCTGGCGCGCCACAACGGGCTGGCCGATTTCGCCTTCGCCATGCAGGGCCTGGGTTCCGGCGCCATCAGCCTGTTCGGCAGCGACGCCAACAAACAGGCCTACCTGCCGCGCGTCGCGCGAGGCGAAGCAATCGCCGCCTTCGCCTTGTCCGAGCCGCAGGCCGGCTCGGACGTCGCCGCCATGCAGTGCGCCGCCGTGCGCGATGGCGAGCATTACGTGCTCGATGGCGAAAAGACCTGGATTTCCAACGGCGGCATCGCCGACTTCTACGTGGTTTTCGCCCGCACCGGCGAACAGCCCGGCGCACGCGGCATCAGCGCCTTCATCGTCGACAAGGACGCACCAGGCTTCGGGATCGCGGAGCGCATCAACGTGATCGCACCGCACCCGCTGGCACGCCTGAAGTTCAGCAACTGCCGCATTCCCGCCAGCCAGCGCCTGGGCGAGGCCGGGCAGGGCTTCAAGGTAGCGATGGCAACGCTGGACGTGTTCCGTACCTCGGTCGCCGCTGCCTCACTGGGCTTGGCCCGCCGCGCGCTGGACGAAGCGCTGGCGCACGCCCAAAGCCGCAAGATGTTCGGCCAGACCCTGGCCGACTTCCAGCTGACGCAAGCGAAGCTGGCGCAGATGGCCACCGGCGTTGATTCTTCCGCCTTGCTGACCTACCGCGCCGCCTGGCAGCGCGACCAGGGCCGGAAGGTGACGAAAGAAGCCGCCATGGCCAAGATGACCGCCACCGAAACGGCGCAGCAGGTGATCGACGCCGCCGTGCAAATGTTCGGCGGCCTGGGCGTGGTCAGCGAGCATCCGGTCGAGCGCCTGTACCGCGAAATCCGCGCGCTGCGGATTTATGAGGGCGCCACCGAAGTACAACAATTGATCATCGCGCGCGAACTGCTGCGCGAAGGCTAAGGAGTATCCATGCAAGTATTACAACCGCCGGGCTGGGCGCGTCCACGCGGCTATTCCAACGGCATCGCGGCCACCGGCCGCATGGTCTTTGTCAGCGGCATGATCGGCTGGGATGCAAATTGCGAATTCCAAACAGATGATTTCGCCGGACAAGTACGCCAGGCAATCGAGAACATCCTGACCGTACTGAGAGAAGCAGGCGGCGGCCCGGAGCACATTGCCCGCATGACCTGGTACGTGGTCGACAAGCACGAATACATGGGCGCCTACCGGGAGATCGGCGCCATCTACCGTGAGTTGATCGGCAAGCACTATCCGGCCATGACGGCAGTCGAAGTTGCTGGGCTGCTGGAGGCGCGTGCAAGGGTAGAGATCGAAGTCACGGCAGTCGTGCCCGCGTAGTTTTAACGAAGTGATATAGTCCGGCCGTGGAGGTGCAATGCCATGGCTAAACTTCTCGCGCGCCTGATGGGCGCTATCTTTCTGCTGGTACTATCGACGGCGCAAGGCGCAACGCCGCTATTGACTGATGCGGAGATCGCCCAGCTATCGACCTGGCTGGGTAATGGCCCGATCCGGCTGGAGCGCTTATATAAAAAGCGCGATGGGCAAACCGCAGCGGATTTCCACGCGGCAGTGGACGGCAAGGGCCGTACCTTTACCGTGATGGAAGCCACCAATGAGCTTGGGCAAATGTTCAAGGTGGGCGGCTACAACCCGCAAAGCTGGGATTCGTCCGGGAAATTCCACATCACGACCGAAGATGAAAAGCGCACCGGCTTCCTGTTCAACCTGACGTCGCGCCAGATGCATCGCCAGACACCGCGCACTTACGCGCTGGATACGGTCGGTTCCTTCCAGACCTGGAACGATGCCAGGACCGGACCGGTATTCGGCGCCGGTCACGACTTGTACGTGCCCTGGGACCTGACCAACGGCGGCTATTCGATCATGTATTCCTACATCGATCCCGAGCGCAGCAATTTCGATTCCAGCCTGCTCGATGGGCGCGACTACAAATCACCCAACGTCACCTACGGCGACATGGAAGTGTGGCGGATATTCGCGGTGCCGGAAGCGGGCACCTGGATGATGCTGCTGTCCGGGCTGTGCTTGATTGCGTACGTACGGTGCCGGTCTCCAGCAGTGGTCAAGATAATTGCCAAATAGGTAATTGTAGACTAGTGCATTGCGGACCTGTTTGTTCCCGCTTTAACCGCGCGGTTGCTGTTGGTCCCCCCGACTGGAATCGAACCAGTATCCCACGCTTAGGAGGCATGTGCACTATCCATTGTGCTACGGGGAGGACGCAAAGCGAGCGCAATTATAGCTGACGGGCTGGCAACAGGTAAAATGCGTCTTTTCCCGTCACACATCGCACCCCAATGGCTGTCATCTCATTAACATCTGCACAACTGGCTTTTGGCCACCATGCCCTGCTGGACCACGCTGAATTTTCCCTCGAAACCGGGGAGCGGGTCGGCCTGATCGGGCGTAACGGCACCGGTAAATCCTCCCTGCTGAAGATCATTGCCGGCATCCAGAAGCTGGATGACGGCCTGCTGGTCATGCAGCAGGGCCTGAAAGTCGTCTACGTCGAGCAGGAGCCGCAATTCGAGGCTGGCCAGAGCGTGCACGACGCGGTGGCATCCGGCCTGGGCGAGTTGCCGGCACTGCTGAAAGAATACGATGAGCTGACCGGCAAGTTCGGCCAGGGCGATGATGATGCGCTGATGGAGCGCATGCACGACATCCAGGTCAAGCTGGATGCAGGCGATGCCTGGAACCTGAAAAACAAGGTGGAAACCGTGCTCGGACGCCTGAACCTGGATGGCGCGGTGCTGATCGAAACCCTTTCCGGCGGTACCAAGAAGCGCGCTGCGCTGGCGCGTGCACTGGTCGGCGCCCCGGATGTGCTGCTGCTGGATGAACCGACCAACCACCTGGACTTCAACTCCATTACCTGGCTGGAATCGCTGCTGCGCGATTTCAAGGGCAGCATCCTGTTCATTACCCACGATCGTTCCTTCCTGGACAATGTGGCGACCCGCATCATCGAACTCGATCGCGGCAACCTGATGTCCTATCCGGGCAATTTCACCACCTACCAGGTGCGCAAGGCGGAACAGCTGGCCGTCGAGGAAATCGAGAACGCCAAGTTCGACAAAGTCCTGGCGGCTGAAGAAGTCTGGATTCGCAAGGGCGTCCAGGCGCGCCGCACGCGTGACGAAGGCCGTGTGCGCCGGCTGGAGCGCTTGCGCGAGCAGCGCGCCGCACGCCGCGACCAGCAGGGCCAGGTGCGCCTGGAAGTCGGCACCGGCGAGCGTTCCGGCAAGATCGTGGCGGAGCTTGAGAACGTGAGCAAATCCTACGGCGCCAAGAGCATCGTCAAGGACTTCAGCTCGATCATCATGCGTGGCGATAAATTCGGCCTGATCGGTCCCAATGGCGCCGGCAAGACCACGCTGCTGAAACTGGTCCTGGGCGAAGAGTCGGCCGACAGCGGCACGATCAAGCAGGGCACCAAGCTGCAGGTGGCGTACTTCGACCAGATGCGCGCCCAGTTGAACGACAACGCCACGCTGGCCGACACCATTGCGCCGGGTTCCGACTGGGTCGAGATCAATGGCCAGCGCAAGCACGTGATGAGTTACCTGGGTGACTTCCTGTTCGAACCGCAGCGCGCGCGTTCGCTGGTCAGCTCCCTGTCCGGTGGCGAGCGCAACCGCCTGCTGCTGGCGCGCCTGTTCGCCAAGCCAGCCAACGTGCTGGTGCTGGACGAACCAACCAACGACCTCGACATCGATACCCTGGAACTGCTGGAAGAATTGCTGGAGGATTACGCCGGCACCGTCTTCCTCGTCAGCCACGACCGCACCTTCCTCGATAACGTGGTCACGCAAGTGATCGTTGCCGAGGGCGAGGGCAGGTGGAAAGAATACGTGGGCGGCTACAGTGACTGGGAGCGCGTGCGCGATGCCAGTGCTGCGGCACAGGGGGCGAAAAAGAACGAAGCGAAGCAGGCCCCTGCGGCAGTCTCGGCGGCCCAAGCGCCAGCGCAGGCAAAAGGCAAAAAACTCAGTTACAAAGAGCAGCGTGAGCTGGAAGAGTTGCCACAACTCATTGCCAAACTGGAAGATGAGCAGACTGCGCTGAACCTCGCGCTGTCCGATCCGGACTTCTATAAGAAGACGCCGGCGGAAGCGAAGCGCCTCAACGAGCGCGTTGCGCAGATTGAGGAAGAGCTGATGAATGCGCTGGAACGTTGGGAAGCAATCGAAGGCCGCAACAACGTTTGATGTAACGCAATCCAATCTTTGCACGTTCTCACTTTCGTGCGCTTGCGCACGATTGCCCGCTGTAATATCTGACAACCTTAATGCCGAGGCAGTCCTGCCTCGGCATTTCCAACGGGAAGGCAGATATTGTGACTTTACAGCAGCCACCTAAGCGCATTTCCCAACAGCCGCAAGCGATTGCGGCTGCCGCGCCCGTGCTCGCGCTGCGCACCAATAGCGGCAGTGCGATGCCGCGCGTGCTGCCGTTTGCCACCTTCATTGTTTTCATCATCTTCGTCGACGTGCTTGAACGATTCGGTGCGCACGCGAACACCCTGCGCTGGCTGTATCCCGCCAAGATTGCACTGGTGCTGGCGATGCTGCTCGCGTGGCGCAAACATTACCGGGAGTTGCGTGAGCTGCCTGCGCGGCGCGATGCCTTTGCCGCGATCGCTGTTGGCGCCGGCGTCTTTGTTTTGTGGATCGCGCTCGATGCGGGCTGGATGCAGTTGGGAACGCCGCGCGCCTTCGATGCCGCAGGCAGCGATGGCCGCATCGATTGGCCGCTGGTTGTCGTACGTGCCTTCGGCGCAGCGCTGGTGGTGCCCTTGATGGAGGAACTGTTCTGGCGTTCCTTCCTGTTGCGCTGGCTTGAACAGCGTGACTTCCTTTTGCTGCGGCCTGCACGTGCCGGCCTGCGCGCGACGACGATTTCAGTTCTTCTGTTCGGTATCGAACATAACTTGTGGCTGGCCGGCATCATCGCCGGCATCGCCTACACCTGGTTGTACATGCGCAGCGAAACGCTGTGGACTCCCATCCTGGGACATGCCGTGACGAACGGCTTGCTGGCTGCCTGGATCATGGTGACCGGCAGCTGGACCTATTGGTAGTGTTAAATAAGGCTAAAAATAATATGCGCATCCTGCCAACTCCCTTGGCGCTGGCTGCCGCCCTGGCGTGCTGTCCTGCGCAGGCGGATATCAGCGAAACCTTCAAGCCCTTTATCAGCGTCGGCCAGACTTACGACGACAACCTGCTGCGCCTGCCGGAGAATACGCCGGATGCGATCCAGCGTTCGGACCGCTCAACCCAGGCGATTGCAGGCATCGCGCTGGAGCGCCCGATCGGCCGCCAGAAAATTACCGGCCAGGCGAAAGTCTCGCGCGTGACTTTCGATCATTACGACCAGCTTGATTACAACGGAAAAGATTTCAGCCTGGACTGGGCGTGGGTGGTCGGCAATCATTTCGACGGCAATATCGGCGGCAGCTACCAGCAGGTACTGACCCCGTTCAATGATTTCCATTCGGAACAACGCAACCTGCGCACCCAGCGCCGCGAATATGCCAACGGCGGCTGGCGCATGCATCCCAGCTGGCGCATTTACACCGGCTTCCAGCGCGACCGCTTCGACTACGAGCTGGAAGCGCAAAGCCTGAACAACCGCAAGGAAGACCGCAGCGAAGCCGGTATCGATTACCACGCATCGAGCGGCAGCCGGGTGGGCCTGGTGGCGCGCCATATCAAAGGCAGTTTCCTGAATCCGCGCCGCATTGGCGCCACCTTCCTCGACCAGAACTATACGCAGGACGAACTGAAAGCCAATGTCAACTGGCTGTACAGCGATATCACGCAATTGCAATTGCTGGCCGGCTACGCCAAGCGCAAGCACGATACCTTCACCGAGCGCGACACCAGCGGGCTGAATGGCCGTGCCACCGTGAACTGGCGGCCGCGCAGCAAGCTGCGCTTCACCGCCGAGGCCTGGCGCGAGTTTGCCGCAGTGGAAAGCATTGTGGTGAACAACAGCGTCAACAAGGGGGCCAGCCTGAATGCCACCTGGGATCTTTCAGCCAAGGTGCAAGCCAACGCTGGCCTCAAGCGCGAGAAACGGAAGTTCGAGCGCATGCCCTATGTCAGCTTCGACGGCGACCCGAGCGACACCACGCGCAGCACCAATATCGGCGTGGTCTACCAGCCCTGGCGCAAGGTCCAGCTGAGCGTTACCGGCTTCAAGGACCGCCGTACCGGCACGCCCTTGATCGGTACCGGCAGCTACAAGGCCAAGGGCGTTTCATTCATGGCGACCATGCAGTTTTAATGACAAGGAGCGACGATGACGGTAAACGATATTCCCTTGGTCTCCTTTTTCCAGCGCGTGCTCGATCCGCTGATCATTATGGGGATGCTGTATGCCACATCGATGGTGTATGGGGAGCCGTTTACCGGATATTCGCTGGTCCTGATGGTGCTGGCCTTCTTCATCTCGTCGGCGGTGTACCAGCACGTTGATCCTTACCGCACCTGGCGCAGCGGCCGCATCACGGCGTATGCGCGCGACATCTTCATGGGCTGGATCGTCACCGCCGTGATCCTGGTGTTCCTAGGCAATGTCAGCGGCCTGGCCTACCACTACGACGAAGCGGTGGTGTTCAGCTGGTTCCTGGCCACACCGTTTGCACTGCTCATGAGCCACCTGGCGGCACGCCATGTCGGCACCGATCCGGCCAAGGAAAGCGAGGTGCGTTCGGTGGTGATTGTCGGCGCCAACGAGGTGGGCACCAAGTTCGCAGGCACCGTCGAGCGCATGCCCAACCTGTTCCTCAGCGTGCGCGGCTTTTTCGACGACCGTACTGCCGACCGCCGCAAGTCCGGCCTGTCGCATCCGGTGCTGGGCAATATGGGGGAGGTCGCCAGCTTCGTGCGCGACCACCACATCAAGATGATCTTTATCAGCCAGCCGATTTCGGCGCAGCCGCGCATCCGCAAGCTGCTCGATGAATTGCAGGACACCACGGCCTCGGTCTATTTCCTGCCCGACATTTATGTGTTCGACCTGATGCAGGCGCGCTTCGACAGCGTGGGCGGCATGCCGGTGGTGGCAATCTGCGAAACGCCGTTTGTCGGCTTCGACGGCATCGTCAAGCGCGCCAGCGACGTGATCATCGGCAGTGCGATCCTGATGGCACTGGCGCCGCTGATGCTGGTCATTGCGCTGGCCGTGTGGATCAGCTCGCCGGGCCCGGTGATCTTCCGCCAGCGCCGCTATGGCCTGTACGGCGAGGAAATCATCGTCTACAAGTTCCGCTCGATGCGTGTGACCGAAGATGGCCCGGTGGTGCGGCAAGCCACGGCCCACGATTCGCGCATCACGAAGATCGGCGCCTTCCTGCGCCGCACCTCGCTGGATGAATTGCCGCAGTTTATCAACGTGCTGCAGGGATCAATGAGCATTGTCGGGCCGCGCCCGCATGCCGTTGCCCATAACGAACAATACCGTAAGCTGATCAAGGGCTATATGTTGCGCCATAAGGTCAAGCCGGGCATCACCGGCTGGGCCCAGGTCAACGGCCTGCGTGGCGAAACGGAGACCCTGGAAAAGATGGAGGCGCGTATCCGCTATGACCTGGACTACCTGCGCCACTGGTCGCTGTGGCTCGACCTGTGGATCGTCTTGCGGACAGTCAAGGTGGTGTTGAACCGGCAAAACGCGTACTGAGTCAATCGTGCGCGCTTGGCGCGCTATTAGAATGAGTTGCAACAGTCGAGGGAGGATATTTTGAAGCACATCAACCCGAATATGGCGTTCGCCGGCATCCTGGTTGCTCTGGTTTCAGCCTGCAGCAGCAAGGTGGAGCAGAAACCAGGCCAGGCGTTGGCCAACGTCAACGGTGAGGAAATCACCGTCATGCAGTTGAACGACGAGCTGTCGCGCAGCAATGCTCCAGCCACGCAACAGGAAGCCGCACGCAAGCAGGCACTGGAGGCGCTGATCGACCGCCAGTTGCTGATCGGCGAAGCGGCGAAAGAGAAAGTCGACCGCGATCCGCGCGTGGTGCAGGCAATCGAAAGGGCACGCTCGGTGATCCTGGCGCAAGCCTATATGCAGAAGCGCCTGGGCACGCCGGGTAAGCCGAGCGCGGCGGATGTGGAAGCCTACTACAGCCAGAACCCGCAATTTTTTGCGCAGCGCAAGCATTTCGATATGCGGGAAATCGTCCTGCCGACGCGCGAGGTGACCGATGAGTTGAAGGCGGTAATGGACAAGACCCGTTCGCTCGACGAAGTGGCGGCCTGGCTTGACCAGCACAAGGTCAAGTACCAGAAAGCCCAATTGAGCCGCAGCGGCTCGGAGTTGCCGCCTGAGCTGTCGGCCAAATTGCTGGCGCTTGCGAAAGGCCAGCTGTTCATCGTGCGCGAAGGCGAACGCAGCATGCTGGTCACCATTGCCGATATCCGTTCCTCGCCGGTGGAACTGGATGCCGCGCGGCCGCAGATCGAGCAGTACCTGGCTGCCAAGAAGGGCAAGGACGCGGCGGAGGAGGAAGTCAAGCGCCTGCGCGCCAGCGCCAAGATTGCCTATATCAACCAGCCCTCGCCAGTGGCGGACGCGGGCGCCCCGGCCAATGCCCTGGAACGCGGCGTGGCTGGCCTGAAATAACAACCAGATCGAGGAGCAATCATGAAACGACTACTGATGTGGATGGTGGCCATGGCCTTTATGCTCGGTGCAGGCCTGGCGCAGGCCGCCGACCTGACCCTGGGGGCTGGCGACGTCATCAAGGCTTCCGTGTTCGGCAACCCGGACATGGCGACGGAAACCCGGGTCAGCGAATCGGGCAAGATCACTTTCCCTTTGCTGGGGGAAGTCAAGGTCAGCGGGATGACGGTGCAGCAGGCCGAGCGTGCGATTGGCGAGCAGCTGGTGAAGAAGGGCTACCTGAAAAATGCCCAGGTCAGCATCATCGTCTCGCAGATCCAGAGCGCCCAGGTGTCGGTGCTGGGCATGGTGAACCGCCCCGGACGCTATCCGCTCGACGGCGGCAAGCGCGGTGTGATGGACATGCTGGCGCAGGCGGGCGGCTTCAATGCCGATGGCGGCGATACGGTGAGCGTGGTGCGTACCCGCGACGGCAAGACCAGCAAGACGGTGATCGACGTGGTCGACATGGTGCGCAATGGGGCGCTGGACAAGGAGATCGAACTCGGCCCCAACGATGTGATCTATGCCGAACGTTCGCCGCGCTTCTACATCTATGGCGAAGTGCAGCGTCCCGGCTCCTTCCGGCTGGAGCGCACCATGACGGTCAGCCAGGCGCTGGCGGTGGGCGGCGGCCTGACCCCGCGCGGCACTGAAAGCGGCATCAAGATCAAACGCCGCGGCGGCGACGGTGCGGTACAGGTGATCGCTGCCAAAAATGAAGACGTGGTGCAGACCGACGACGTCATCTTCATCAAGGAAAGCTGGTTCTAAGGAGGATTTATGAATTTCGCCCAGTTCCTGCTGATCCTCCAGGCGCGCAAGAAGATCGTGCTGCTGACCTTGCTGGTCACGGTGGCCGCCACCCTCGTAGTCAGCCTGCTGCTGCCCAAGACGTATGAGGCGACCAGTTCGCTGGTGATGAACTACAAGGGCGTCGACCCGCTGACCGGCATGGCCTTGCCGGGCCAGCTCATGCCCGGCTATATGGCAACGCAGATCGACATCATCAGCAGCAAGAATGTCGCGCTGCGCGTGGTGGACCAGCTCAAGCTGGCCGAAAGCCCGGCCGTCATCGCCCAGTTCAATGAGTCGACCGGCGGCAAGGGGACGGTGCGCGACTGGCTGGCCGAGCTGCTGCAAAAGAAGCTGGACATCGTGCCGGCCAAGGAAAGCTCGGTGCTGAACGTGACCTTCAAGGCTTCCGACCCGCAGTTTGCGGCGGCGGTGGCGAATGCCTTCGCCGACGAGTACCAGAAGATCAATGTCCAGCTCAAGGTGGAGCCGCTGAAGAAGGCCACCAACTATTTCAACTCCCAGTTGAAAGTGCTGCGCGATAACCTGGAGGTGGCGCAGGCCAAGCTGTCCAAATACCAGCAGGATCATGGCATCGTCAGCGTCGACAACCGGCTCGATGTCGAGTCGATGCGCCTGAACGACTTGTCGGCGCAACTGGTGGCCGCGCAGTCGCAGGCCATGGAAGCCAATTCGCGGCAGGCGGTGGCGCACGGCTCCGGCAGCGCTTCGCCCGACGTAACGGCCAGCCCGGTGATACAGAACCTGCGCGTGAACCTGGCGCAGCAGGAATCCAAGCTGGCGGAAATGGGCCAGCGCCTGGGCCGCAACCACCCGCAATACCAGAGCGCGGCGGCGGAAGTGGCGCGCCTGCGGGCCGGCCTGAACGAGCAGACCGCACTGGTCACTTCTTCGGTCAGCAACAACGCCAACGTCTTTGCCCAGCGCGAAGCGGCCTTGCGCACGGCGCTGGCGGACCAGAAGACCAAGGTGCTGCAGCTGAATCGCCAGCGCGATGAAATGAATGTGCTGAACAAGGATGTCGAGAGCGCCCAGCGTGCCTTCGACAATGCTTCGCAGCGCTCGTCGCAGACCCGCATCGAGGGCGGCAACGACCAGTCCGACGTGTCGGTGCTGAATCCCGCCGTGGCGCCGATCGAGCCGGCCGGTCCGCGCGTGGTGCTGAACACCGTGCTGTCGCTGCTGCTGGGGACCATGCTGGGCATCGGCATTGCCATGCTGTCCGAGATGTTCGATCGCCGGGTGCGGTCGGAAGCCGACCTGGCCGAGGTGGTGCACATTCCTGTGCTGGCCACGATCGACTGGAATCCGCCGCGCCAGCGCCGCTTCGGGCTGCCGCACCTGCATGCGCCGCGCACGCTGCGCCTGAATTGAGGAGGAGCTGAATGAACAGCCCATTGCATTTCAATCCCGCTTCGCCGCACGGCGTGGGCGATGCGACCATCGGCGCGCTGCTGCAGGAAGCGGGCAAGCTGACCCCGGAAAATACCGATGCCGTGCTGCGCATGCAGGAGGAAACCGGGGTCCGCTTCGGCGAAGCGGCGCAGGCGCTGGGCATGGTCAGCGCCGCCGATATCCAGCAAGTGCTGGCGCGCCAGTTCGACTATCCCTACGTCCCGGCCGGCGAGAAATACTTTTCTTCGCGCCTGGTGGCGGCCTATGACCCGTTCAGCCGCCAGGTGGAAAAGCTGCGCGCGGTGCGCGGGCAGCTGATGCTGCGCTGGTTCGCACGCGGCCACAAGTCGCTGGCGATCGTCGGGGTCGAGCCCGGTTCGGGCACCAGCCTCTTCGCCGCCAACCTGGCCGTGGTGTTCTCGCAGCTGGGGCAGAGCACGCTGCTGGTGGACGCCAACCTGCGCCAGCCGTCGCAGCACGAGATCTTCAACCTGCAGGGAAAGAGCGGCCTGTCCGACATGCTGGCCGGGCGCGCCTCCATGGCGGCGGTGACGCGTATCGATGCCTTCGAGTCGCTGGCCGTGCTGGGCGCCGGCACGCTGCCGCCGAATCCGGCCGAACTGCTGGCGCGCAAGGATTTCACCGGCCTGAATACCCAGCTCGAAGCGCTGCACGATATCGTGCTGTACGACACCTCGGATGTGCTGACCGCCCACGATGCGCTGCCGGTGATGGCGCGCGCCCGCGGCGTGCTGCTGGTGGTGCACCGTAACGCCACCTCGCTGTACGACGTGGCGGCGCTCAGCGAACAGGTGCGGTATGCCGGCGCCGAAGTCGTAGGCTCGGTGCTGCTGGAGTTCTGACATGGACCCGGGCCTGGCGATCCGCCCGCAAGCCGCGATACGCGCCGCCTTGCGTGATGCGCTGCCCGACTGGGCGCCGGTGCTGGCCGGCATGCTGGTGCTGTACGTTCCCACCTTCTACCGCCTGTTCAGCGGCTTGTGGGCCACCGAGGAACAGGCGCACGGCCCGATCATCCTGCTGCTGGCACTGTGGCTGATGTACCGGCAGTGGCCGGCCATGCTGGCGCGTGCCGATGGCCAGCCTTCCACCCTCGGCTGGCCGGTGCTGGGTGTCGGCCTGCTGGCGTACATACTGGGCCGCTCGCAAGGCATCATCGCGTTCGAGATTGCCTCCTTCATCCTGCTGCTGGCTGCGGTGCTGATGCTCAAATGCGGGCATGGCGCACTGCGCGTGCAATGGTTTGCCTTCTTCTTCATGGCCTTCATGGTGCCCTTGCCCGGTCCCCTGGTCGGCATGCTGACCATGCCGATGAAGATGGCGGTGTCCTGGGCCACCGAACATCTGATGTATGCCGCGGGCTATCCGATTGCGCGCAGCGGCGTGATCCTGCAAGTGGGGCAGTACCAGCTGCTGGTGGCCGATGCCTGCGCCGGCCTGCAAACCCTGCTGACGCTGGAAGCGCTGGGACTGTTTTACCTGAACGTGGTGCGCCATTCCTCGGCTTTCCGCAATGTGGCACTGGCCTTGCTGATCATCCCGATTTCCTTCACCGCCAACGTGATCCGCGTGATTACGCTGTCGCTGGTGACCTATTACCTCGGCGACGCGGCAGGGCAGGGCTTCCTGCATGGCTTTGCCGGCATGGTGCTGTTCATTACGGCGCTGCTGCTGATTATCGGCGTGGACGCTTTCCTGCAATGGTTCGTCAGGTGGCGCAACTCATGAAAAAATCAATGATGGTGAGCGTGGTGCTGGGTGCGCTGATGGTCTGTTCGGCAGCGGTGACGCGGGCGTTGACGCCGACCGCACGCATGGCCGACACGGCAGGGCGCTTCAGCCTGGAACAGATGGTGCCGCGCAGCTTTGGCGAGTGGCAGGTCGATACGCGGGTGATGCCGCTGCAGGTCGATCCTGCCACCCAGGCCAAGCTGGACAAGATCTACAACCAGACGCTGGGGCGCACCTATATCAACCGCAATGGCGAGCGCATCATGCTGTCGATCGCCTACGGCGGCGACCAGAGCGACAATATGGGCGTGCACAAGCCGGAGGTGTGCTACACGGCGCAGGGCTTTACCGTGCGCGATGGCGAGAAAAGCAGCCTCGATACGGGCAGCGGGGTGCTGCCGGTAAAGCGCCTGTTCGCTGTTGCCGGTGCGCGGCAGGAGCCGATTACCTATTGGATCACGGTCGGGCGCAAGGCCACCATGCCCGGTGTCGACCAGCGTTTGCAGGAGCTGCGCTACGGCTTGAGCGGCACGGTGCCGGACGGGATGCTGGTGCGGGTGTCGAGCATCGGCGCTGAAGCCGGTGCGGCTTATGCGCTGCAAGACCAGTTCGTGCGCTCCTTGCTGGCGGCGCTCGACAAGCCGGCGCGCGAGCGCCTGGTCGGCGTCTTCGGCGGCTAGGGGGAGGACGATGCGCTTGCCTTTGTTCCACCGTTCGCCAGCCGCGGCGGCCGTGCCAGCCGGCGCGCATGCCCTGGTACGCCCGAATCGCGGACTGCCCCTGATGTTGCTGCTGCCCTTTATCCTGCTGGCGATCTTCGTCGGCGTGGTCGGCGGACTTGATTCGCCGCCGCTGGTGGCCATCGTCGGCACGGCGGTGCTGTCGGTGCTGATGTTGTTCGTGCTGCCGCTGCACGGCATGTTCTGGTGCCTTTTCGTGCTGACCTTCCTGCTGCAGGGTTCTGCCGTGTATTTCCTGAAGTTGCGGCCGGCGGCCTGGCTTGCCTTCGGCCTGGCCATCCTGTTCTTCTGCCGCGCGCTACTCGACCTGGTGGTGCACAAGCGCGAACAGCGGCGCATGCGCAAGGGCGACGGCT
Source organism: Duganella sp. Root198D2 (assembly GCF_001428585.1). NCBI lineage: Bacteria > Pseudomonadati > Pseudomonadota > Betaproteobacteria > Burkholderiales > Oxalobacteraceae > Duganella > Duganella sp. Root198D2. The sequence goes on from NZ_LMIC01000007.1 coordinate 85,256, forward strand.
CCACGGTTGAACTGGCGGCGCTGCTGTTCGTGGCGGCCTTTGTCATCAGCCTGGTATTCAACCGGGTCCCGAAGTCGCAGATTTTTTCGGCGGCGAAAGCCATGCTGCCGATGTTCTCGGTGCTGTTTGCGCTGTACTGGTTCCGCTGGAAGGAGAGCCACCTGGAGACCAGCTGGCGCATGATGTTCTGGGTGGTGCTGGTGCAGGTGCCCGTGGTGCTGTACCAGCATTTCTTCGTCGCCTCGGCCACTACCTTCGATTCGATTGTCGGCACCTTCGGCGGTACGCCCGGCTTTGGCGGCAATAGCGCCATCATGGTCCTGTTCACCGTGCTGGCGATGGGCTATGCCGCGGCACGCTGGAACGCCGGCCAGATGTCGGGCAAGGCGATGTGGGCGTTGCAGGCGATCGGCTTCGCCATCATCCTGCTTGGCGAAGTGAAAGCGGCCTTCATCTGGTTGCCGCTGGTGCTGGCCTGGGTGCTGCGGCGGCGCATCCTGCGCAGCATCGGCGCCTTCATCGGCTTCGCCGTCCTGGTCGCAGCCTTCGTCGGCACCACGTACACCGTGTACGAAACGCTGTATTGGGGCAAGAAGGTGCAGTCGGCGCACAATATGGCTGAGAAACTCGACCGTGGCGGCGGCTACTTCTTTGACCCCAACAACGTCAACTACCGCACCGGTGAAATCAGCCGCGCCGCCTCGCTTGCGCTATGGTCGAACGACCCGCTGGCAACGGTGCCGCGCCGCCTGGTCGGGTACGGGCCGGGCGCGTCCAAACCGTCCGGCTTGCTCGGGGCAGGGGAGGTCGCCAAACGGTACCAGCCCTTGCACCTCGATGCCACGGCGCTCGGCATTTTGCTTTGGGATGTGGGCCTATTGGGCGCTCTCGCTTACGGCTCCATGCTACTGTTTTCCCTGCTAGCTGCCTGGCGCTACGTGCGCCGAAAACAAGGTAGCGTGGCCCAGCTCGCGCTGGCCGATACCTGCGTCGCAGCCATGCTGCTGTTCCTGATGATGCTGGTCTATAACCGCGCGCTGATGGATGAACCCACCGCCCAGCTGCTCCTGATGATGTGCATGGGGACGATAGTCCAGTTGTGCCGGTTCGGCTCGTCCCAAGGCTAGGGAATCGTGTCATTTTTGGGCGACATTGTTACAAAACTTTTGTCGCACAGAAACGAATTTGTGAAATGCGTGATGTAGACTTTCCTTGTTGTGACGGATCAAATCGCGGTTAACTTATTGATTCGCAAACGAAATTGTCTGGAGAGTATCACATGAAATTCGTTAAATATTCCCTCTTGCCCTATGCTGTTTTCGCAGCGTTGACCACCTTCGCCCCCGCCAGTCGCGCTGACTGGGCGATCTCTGCCAACATCGAAGCCGTGCGCCCGGCGCCGGACAAAATGCAATTGCAGCCACAGAACCCCCCCGGCTTTTCCTGGTCGCGTTATCCGATTGCCACGTCATCGACGTGGTACCTGGTGATCATCCAGCCGCCGGGCACGGCATCGCCGGTCAAGTATGTGGTGCCGCGCAACTGGCTGCTGCCGACCCATGCGTTCCCCACTGCCGGCATCTATACCTGGAAAGTTGCGCCCTTCACCCGCACCCAGGCGATGAACGATGCCGATGCGGCAGCGCGCAGCAAGGCCAAGGCGGCCGGTTCCAACCTGGCGCAGATCGAAGCCGCGGCCGAAGCGGCGGTGGTGCCGTTGGCGGAAGCGGTGGCCAAGGACTGGTCGACGGTGCGCAGTTTCACCATCGACAGCAGCGCCACCAAATTCGAGGTGTACGACAATGCAACCCTGCGCGACAATGTGTTGCGGCATGGCCGTTCACGCATGCTGTCGCCGACTTTCCTGCCTTACCTGAAATGGAACTCGGCCATGGTCACCGAGCGCGGCGACCAGGTGCGGCGCCTGATCGAAACCGTGCAGTCGCGCATGACCATGGCGCCGGTCAAGGACAGCGACTGGCCGCTCATCAGCAGCGGCACCATGACGACGGCGCTGAGCAACCAGAATTCCGACATCCGCAATCGCATCAACCGCACTTCGCACCAGGTGGAAGCAGCGGCCCTGCTGTACCGCCTGAAGCAGGGGGAAGCGATTGCCACCGCATACCTGAACGAAGCGATCAAACGGGGCGATGAACTGGCCGCACTGAGCCCGACCGGGCCAACCAGCTATGCCAACCAGGACCAGGCTACCCGTACCATTGCCATGTCGCTGTCGAAGGCGCTGGACATGCTGTGGAATAACCTCGACGCGACGCGCAAGGCAAGCTGGCAATCGAATATTGCACGCCGCACGAGCGATATCTACAACGACCTTTCGGGCAGCAACGGGCGCATGGACCAATACCCATACGATGCGCACGGCGGCAATACGCTGGGCTTCCTGGCATTGATCGCTGCGCTGAACCTGGGCGACGTGCCGGCGGCCCAGACCTGGTTCGACTTCGCAGTGCGCACCTATGTGCACCAGGTCTACACCTGGAGCGGCCCGGAAGGCGGCTATGCCAACGGTACCGCATATGGCCAGGCCGCAGCCGACTTTTCGGTGCAGATCTGGGACCCGTTGAGCCAGGCGCTGGGGGTGTCGATCTACCGCAAGCCCTGGTCGGACGGCTTCCTGCGCTTCATGGCACACTTCGTTCCTCCTGGGGCGCCGAACCATGTGTTTGGCGATGGCCACGAGGACGTGCCGAATACCTATTTGCTGAAGGCTTTTGCTTCGCGCTTCAATACGCCGGCGGCCAAGTGGTACTACAACGGCATGGCCGGGGTGGAAGATCCGCTGACCCTGCTGCAGGCGCCATCGCCGCTGCCGGTCAGCACCGTCACGACCGCGGTGCCGCCGCCGAACGGCGCGTTCTATCCGAGCGTGGGATGGGCCGCGATGCACAGTTCCCTGGCGGACACGAAACGCACTTCGCTGTATTTCAAGTCCAGCCCCTACGGCTCGTATAACCACAGCCATGGCGACCAGAATTCAATCGTGCTCAACAGCGGGGGCAAACGGCTGCTGATCGAGGCCGGGTATTACGACTGGTACGGCTCACCGCTGTGGAGCAGCTGGTACCGCGCCACCAAGTCGCATAATGCGGTCACTTACGACAATGGCATAGGGCAGCGGATCGAGGGCAATACGGTGAACCTGGGCCGCAACGGCAAGATCACCGGCTTCTCGACTACCTCCGCCATGGACTATGTGGAGGGCGACGCCACGCCGGCGTTTGAAGGTGCGCTGTCGCTCAATCGCCGCAAGGTGTGGTACTTCCGCAGCCAGGACGCAGCGGTCGTGATGGATACGCTGACGGCGCCGGTGGCCCATGCCTGGGAGTGGAATTTCCATGCCGCGGTAGCGATCACGGTCAATTCAGGCGGCACGGCCACCATCGTCAATGGCGACCGTTCGCTGTGCGTGAGTTCGCTCACGCCGGGGGCAAGCCTGGTCAAGCGCGACGGGCCGGCGCCGCGCACGGGCATCGAGGAGCATGCGGCATTTACGCGCCCGGCTGCACTCAAGGGCGAATTCGTGGTGCTGCTGGATGTGGGCTGCAAGAAGCCGGCGGTCAATCTGACCACGGGCACCACCAGCCGCGTGCTGACGGTGGGCAGCCAGACCATCACCTTGCCGCTGCCTTGAGCCGCCAGGGGGACAGAGCCATGCTATGACAGCACCATACTCGGGTTCCCAAACGCGGCGCAATATTGCCGCCTTCCTGGTAGGCAAGGTGCCTACCGCCGTGCTGACAGCCAGCGTGCTCGGGCTGTCGGCACGCGTCCTGCCGGCTGTCGAATTCGGCCACTACGTGATCGCCATGGCGCTGGTGGAACTCGTGCTTGGCTTGTCGAGCTTTGGCCTCGACTGGGTCCTGCTGCGCTTCCTGCCTGAATATCGTTTGCGCGGCAGCCGCCATGCGCTGGCGCGCCTGGTGGTTGCCGTCGCCGCCAGCCGCCTGCTGCTGCTGGCGGTGGTTGCCGGCGGCCTGCTGTCGGCGCGCGGGCAGGGCTGGCTGCCAGCGAGCTTCCCGCCTGAGCTGGCCGGCGTGGCGGCAATCCTGCTGGTGGTGGAAGGCGTGATGCGCATCTTGCGCGACAACACGCTGGAGGCGCTGGCCCTGCAGTCGCGCATGCAAATCGTCACGCTGCTGCGCGGCGCGGTCATCGCCTGCGCCTTGCTGGCAATGGGCAGCGGCACGGCGCGCCAGCTGTTGTTGGCCGAGCTGGCAGCAAGCCTTGGTGCGCTGCTGCTGGCGGCGGGTTTCCTGGCCCATGCCGTGCGCAAGCTGCCGGCCCGGGCGCAGGATGGGTGGCAGCCGCCCAGCCGTGCGCAAATGCGTGCGGTGGCGCTGCATAACTACGCCAGCGGCATTGTCGAATACCTGTACTCGCCGTCCTGCCTGATCCTGCTGCTGGCGCGCAGCCAGGCACCGGAAGCCATGGCGGGGCTGGGATTCGTCCTGCGTTTGACGGACATCATCCGCAACTACATGCCGGGCATGGTAATTTTTTCGGTAGTGCGTTCGCGCATGATCGGCGCCTATGCCGGCAATCGCGACTACGGCGAATTGCAGCGCTGGGCGCACTTCGTGTTCAAGGTCAGCGCATTGAGCCTGCTGCCGGTGCTGGCGGTGGCCGCGGTGTATGGCGACCTGGTGCTGCAGCTGGCCAGCGGCGGCCGCTTTGGCGAGTACCGCTTGCTGTTTGCGGTGCTGTGCGGCTGGCTGGCGCTGCGCCTGCATCGCCTGATCCTCAACGTGGTTTGCAATGCGGTTGGCCTGATGGGCATGTGGGCGCTGGCGTCGCTGTGCTCCTTGCTGGTGCTGCCCCTGCTGGCCTGGCTCGGTTCGGTGGCGCTTGGCTTGTGGCTGGTGCCGGCCGCCTTGCTGGGCAATGAGCTGATCGTAAACGGGCTGGTCGTGGCCGGCATGCGGCGCCGTGGATTTGCATGGCCGCTGGGATTGCGCTGGTGGGCGCGCGCGCTGTTGGCGATTGCTGCGGCAGCCGTTGTGGCATGGCTGTTGCCGGGGCAAGGCGTGCTTGCTGCTGCTGTGGGAACCCTGCTGTTGTGCGCCGTTTTTACGGTAGCGCTGTTATTGTCGGGTGCAATTGATGAGAAAGATCGACAGCTCATCAATCGAGTGCTGGGACGCCAACTACTGCGCGAGGCTACATGAAAGTGCTTGCCATCTATCCAGGATTGAATCCTACCTTCGACGAGGTGGCGTATGTGCTGCCGCCGCTGGTTGCGAGGGGCGTGGCAGTGGAAGTCGTGACGTCGCGCGTGTCGGCGCTTAAGAGTTCGGAGCCGGGCGCGGCATACGAGAATTTCCAGGGCGTGCCGATTCACCGCATCTTCCCCAGCCTGCGTGCCTTGTCGCACGAAGCGCAGCATTACCTGCCGCAGGTGCGTGAAATCGCCGATGCCTTCAAGCCCGATGTGCTGCTGGTGAATTCCTTCCACACCTTGCCGCTGCTGGAGATGCTGCGCCCGCTGTATCCGGTGCCGGTGCTGCTGCGGGTGGAATCGGCCGATCCGGTGCAACTGCTGCGGCGGCGCTATTACGGCGGCGTGCCGGCGATCGGCCGCGTCGCCGGGCGCATGCGCTGGTGGCAGGTGTGCGGGCAGGTCGATGCGCTGATGAGCAACGATCCGGCCGACCTGCCGCAACTGGCGGCGCTCGGCTTGCGCGGAAGGCGGGCATATTACGCGGCACATTGCGCGCAGCGGCCGGCGGACTGGCGGCCGGCGCGCGAACGGCGGCAGGGGGAAATGATCTACGTCGGTTCATTGATCCGCCACAAGAATTGCGAGCGCTGGCTGGAGACTGTGCCGGCCATCCTGGAGCACACGCCGGTGGAGCGTTTCGTGGTCATCGGACGCGGGCCCTACGCCCACATCGTCAAACAATTGCAGGAGCGCCTTGGCGAGCGCGTCGAACACGTGGAAGGCGTGACCCGTGCCGAAGCCTTGCAGCGCCTGTCGTCGGCGTGGTTCTCCTATACCGAAAGCAATTCCGGCTGGGGCTTCCTGTGCGATTCATGGTCGACCCGCACCCCGGTCCTGTGCCCGCAGTCGACCTTCAGCATCGTCCCCGGCTGGACCGGCATGATGCCGCAGGACGTGCCGGCCATGCTGGCCACCATCAACCGCCTGTACGACGACGCGGAGTACTACAGCACCCTGCAGGACGGCGGCGCCTTGCGCTACGCATCCGAGCATACCGCGGACGTGGTGAGCCGGCAGTACCTGCAGATCCTGCGCGAAGTGGTGGCGGAGGGCCGGCGGCCATGATCCACGTGCTCCTGCCGCAAGCCGGCAGCTATCGCGACATCACCGGGTACCTGCGCGAGCGCGGTGCGCAGGTGACAGTCGTGGCATCCGGCGCGCAGGGCATGAGCGGCAAGCGCGCGATCGTGATGTCCATGTTGTCGCCAAAGCTGTTGCGCTGTTTCGGCTTATGGAAGCGGACGGATCGCGTACTGGTCGTCGGCTGGCAAGCCTTGCCGGTGCTGGCGCTGGTCAAGGCGCGATTGCTGCCGCGACCCGAACGCCTGCTGGTGATGAGCTGCTTCGTGCACGGCAAGCGGGCGCGCCGGCTTGCCGACCGCGTGCTGCGAGCGCTGCGCGTGCCGGGCCTGGGCTTTATCGCCTTCTCCCCGGGCGAGGCGCGCAACCTGGTGCAGAACGTCGGCATGGCGGAGCACGACGTGCATTGCCATCTGTGGCGGCAGGAACTCGATGGCCGCGCTTCGCCGCAGGGCGACGACGGCAGCATTTTCGCCGGCGGCTTTTCCAACCGCGATTACGACTTGCTGCTGGAGGCGGCCGAACCGCTGCCGGCGCCGCTGGTGATCGTGGCTTCGCAGCGCAACCAGATCCGCCAGCCGGCGCGCGGCAGCACGCGCATCCTGCGCGATTTGCCGGAGGCTGAATTTGAAGGCCTGCTGGCGCGCAGCAGCGTGGTGGCGATGCCGCTGCGCGGCCTCGGCGAAGCATGCGGGCAGAGCGTCCTGCTGCGCGTGCTGCGGCACGGCAAGCCGCTGGTGGCGACCCGCCACGAAGCGATCGAAGCGTATCTTGGCGCAGACTATCCCGGCTTTGTGCCGCACGACGATGTGCAGGCGATGCGCCAGGCGCTGGCCCATGCGCTCGAACATCCGGCTCGGCGCGAGGAGCTGGCGCAGCGCGTGCGGCTGGCCGCGGGAAAGCTGGAAGGGCGAGGCGAACCGGGCGCTGAAATTGAGCAGTTCTTGCTAGGATGAAGCATGGCCCGCCCAGTCCGCATCTTGCAGCTCGTGCCGGAACCCCTGCCGACTTTTCGCGCCGACGTGGCGACCCTGTTTGGCAAATACCTGCCGCGCCATGGCGTGCAATGCCACCTGGTCGGCAAAGGCAGCGCGGCACCAGCCGATAACCAGGGCTTCGCCTCTTCACGGCGGGCGCGGGCCGGTGCGCGCTGGAAAGCGGAACTGTCTTTTCTCTGGCTATGCCTGCGCGCCTTGCTTGGCGCTGACCGCCGCAGCCACGATGCGGTGCAAGTGCGCGATATGGTCAGCATAGGCTTGCTGGCATTGCTGGTGGCGCGCATGAAGGGATTGCCGATGATGTACTGGCTGTCTTACCTGATGAGCGAAGGACGCATCGAGCGGGCGCAGGATGAGCTGGCGCGGCTGCAGGGCCGCAGCGGCTTGCGCCGCCTGCGGGCGCGCCTCGTGCTTGCGAAGGGGCTTGCCGAGCGCTGGCTGCTGTACCGCGTGCTGCTGCCGCGCGCCGACCATGTGTTCGTGCAAAGCGAGGCGATGGCCGCCCTGGTGGCGCGGCATGGCGTGCCTGCGGGGCGCATCAGTGCCGTGCCGATGGGGGTCGACATGGAAGCGCTGGCGCAGCCCGGCTTGCGGCCGGCGGCGCGCGCTTGGCCTGGCTGGGAGGGGCGGCCGGTGGTGGCCTACCTCGGCACGCTGGACCGGGCGCGCTGCCTGGAGCGCGTGCTCGATGCGCTGGTACTGGTGCGGCGCGAGCTGCCGGATGCGAGACTGCTGCTGATCGGCAGTTCGCCGCAGCAGGACGATGTGCCGCAATTGCTCGGCGCCGCGCGCGCCAAGGGACTGGCCGATGCGGTGCAGGTCACCGGTTGGCTGCCGCCCGCGCAAGCCTGGGAATTCCTGCTCGGTGCGCAGGCCGCCATCTCGTATGTGCCGCGCGGCGCACTGTACGACGTCAGCTCGCCGACCAAGTTGCTGGAGTACCTGGCGCTGGGCATGCCTTGCGTCGGCAACGATATCCCCGACCAGGAAGCGGTGCTGGCCGCGAGCGGTGCCGGCTGGCTGGCGGCGAGTACGCCGCGGGCCATGGCCGAAGGCTTGCTGGCCATCCTGCGCGACCCGCAGGCCGCCCGTGAACGCGCCGCGGCTGGCCCGGCCTATATCGAAGCGGCGCGCAGCTACCGCGTGCTGGGCGCAGCGGTGGCGCAGCGCTATCAGAACCTGGTGGGAGGCGATCATGCTGGCCGAATTGCGTAAAGAGTTCCTGTACGGCGGGCGCGCGCTGGTGCGCGACAATGCGCTGAGCCAGCGCCTGGTGCAGCGCCTGCGCCGGCATGAGTTGATGGACGACTATGCCTTGAAGGTGCTGGGCGACCGCCTGTTGCACCGCAGCCTGCAAGCGGCCATCGGCAAGCTACCCTACTATGCGCACATCACGACCGACTTCTCGCCGGTTGAGGCGCGGCAGGCCTTGCGCGAGCTGTTCCCGATTGTCGACAAGGCGACCTTGCTGGAACATCCGCTGGCGCTGTATCCGAACCGCGGCAGCAAGCGTCCATGGCAGGCGCTGGGCAAGACCAGCGGCACCACGGGCACGCCGCTGGTGATCATCCGCAGCCTGCATTCGGTGCAGATGGAACAGGCCTTCATCAAGCGCCACTGGAGCTGGGGCGGTTATGTCGACGGCATGCCGCGCGCCACGCTGCGCGGCGACATGGTGGCCGGGCTGGAGCGGCAACGCCCGCCGTTCTGGTTCGAGAACCGCTACAACCGCCAGCTGCTGCTGTCGTCGCGCCACCTGACCGACCGCTGCATCGATCCCATCATCGACAAGCTGCGCGAATTCGCGCCGGCCATGCTGCAGGCTTACCCGTCCACCGCCTACACGCTGGCGCAGCAGCTGGAGCGGCGCGGCACGTCCTTGTCCATTCCCCGCCTGTTCACGGCTTCCGAGCCGCTGTACCCGCACCAGCAGGAACTGATCCGCGAACGCCTGGCCGGAAAGATCATGGACATGTACGGCATGGCGGAGCGGGTGGCGTTTGCCACGCAGTGCGAGTACGGTTCGATGCACGTCAATCCGGACTATTCGCACGTTGAAATCCTGGACGACCATGGCGAGCCGACCGACGGCTACGGGCATGTGGTTGGCACCACCTTGCATAACCTGGCGATGCCGCTGGTGCGCTACCGCCTGAGCGACCGTACGCGCTGGCGCCACGGCCATTGCCTGTGCGGCCGGCCGTTCCCGATGATCGAGCCGGTCAGCGGCAAGCTGGAAGACCGCATCACCGGCGGCGACGGTTCCGAAGTCAGTCCTTCGGTACTGACTTTTGCCTTCAAGGGCGTGGAAAACGTGCGCAAGTCGCAGGTGGCCCAGGTCGGGCCGGGCATCTGGGAATTGCGGCTGGTGCCCGATGTGCGCTTCTCGCAGGCGGACCAGGACAAGCTGCTGCACAACATCCGCCACCTGGTCGATGCGACGGTGCAGGTAAGGGTGGTGCTGCGCGACGAGCTGCCGAATACGGCGGCCGGCAAGTTCCGCTGGGTGGTCAATGAATGGAAGGACGGACAGCGTACATGAAAACCATCGTCATGCTGGGAACCGGGATGGACACCATGGGCGGCATCGCTTCCGTGGTGAGGGTGTATCAGCAGGCCGGCATGCTGCGGCGCTTCGGCGTACGCTACCTGGCCACGCATTGCGATGGCAGCCGGTGGCGCAAGCTGCGCGCGATGCTGGCTGCCTACGCGGCGTTTGCCGCGATGCTGTTGCGCGGCCAGGTCGGGCTGGTGCACGTGCACGTGGCTTCGCGCGCCAGCTTCTGGCGCAAGTCGGGCTTTTTCCTGCTGGCTTTCGCTGCGCGCGTGCCGGCGATCCTGCACCTGCACGGAGCGGAGTTTGCGATGTTCTACGGCGAGGAGTGCGGGCCCTGGCGCAAGCGCTTCGTGCGTTTCATTTTCGACCGCAGCACGCGCGTGGTGGTGCTGTCGGAGGCATGGCGCTGCTGGGTGGAGGGGATGTCGCGCAACCCGCATGTCGAGGCGATATACAACCCGGTGCTGCTGCCGGCCGCGAGTTCCTGGGAACAGCGGCGGCGCGGCGCGGTGCTGTCGCTGGGCCGGCTGGGGCGGCGCAAGGGCAGCTACGACCTGCTGCAGGCGGCGGCGCGCGTGGCGCCGCAGGTCGCTGTGCTGGAATTGCGGCTGGGCGGCGATGGCGAGCTCGATGCGGTGCGCCAGCGCGCCGCGCAGCTGGGTATTGCCAGCCAGCTCAACCTGCTGGGCTGGGTCGGGGCGGAAAGCCGCCGGCAGCAGCTGGCGCTGGCCTCCCTCTACGCGCTGCCCTCGTATAACGAAGGTTTGCCGATGAGCGTGCTGGAGGCGATGGCGGCCGGCCTGCCCGTGCTGGCCACGCCGGTGGGCGGCATTCCGGAAGCGGTGGCCGACGGCGTGGAGGGCTTCCTCGTTGCGCCGGGCGATGTCGATGCGCTGGCGGCGCGGCTGGCGCAACTGCTGGAAGACGATGCGCTGGCGCGGCGCATGGGGGAGGCAGCGCGGCGCAAGGTGGAATCCACCTTCAGCAGCGATGCCGTATTGCCGCGGCTTGAGCGGCTGTATCGCGAACTGGGATTTTTGCCGCAATGACTGCACTGGCCTGGAAAATCAATCGCCTCAAACTGATGGGGCCTGCCGAAGTTGTCTGGCGTATGCACCAGCTGGCGCGCCGCAAAGCCGCCGCGATGGGGCTGGGGCTGGCCAGCTATCCGCCGGTGCCGGCCCTGGATCGTTTCGGCGCCGCCTTTCTTGCCGCACCAGCGGAGGTGGAGGCCGGCGCGCTGTGCATGGCAGCCGATGCGCTGCTGGCAGGGCGCTGGAACGTGTTTGCATTGGAAGGGGCGCCGCTGGGCTTTCCGCCGCAGTGGAACCGCGACCCGCGCAGCGGCACCAGCGCGCCGATGGCGCCGGGGCCGTCCATCGATTACCGCGACGCGTCGCTGGTGGGCGATATCAAATACCTGTGGGAGCCGAGCCGGCACCTGGAGCTGGTGACCTTGGCCCAGGCATGGCGCTGCAGCGGCGAGCGGAAATACCGCGACGGTGCGCGCACGCTGCTCATTTCCTGGCTCGATCAATGCCCCTATCCGCAAGGCGTGCACTGGGCCAGTTCGCTGGAGCTCGGCGTGCGCCTGCTGAACTGGTCGGCCGCCTGGCAACTGCTGGACGGCAGCCTTGACGACGATTGGCGTCACCGCTGGCTGAATGCGGTCTACAAGCACTGCCACTTTATCAGCCACCACCTGTCGCGCCACTCGTCCGCCAACAACCATCTGCTCGGCGAGTACATGGGCCTGTACATCGCGAGCGTGCAATGGCCCTGCTGGCCCGAGAGCGTACGCTGGCGCGCGCGCGCCGAACGCGGCCTGGCCGAGCAGGGCTTGCAGCAGAACTGGGAGGATGGCGTCAACAAGGAGCAGGCGATCTATTATCACCACGAGGTGATGGACATGATGCTGCTATGCCAGCTCGCCGCGCAAGCCAACGGCGCCAGCTTCCCGCCCGGGTGGCTGGCTCGCCTTGAGCGCATGGCGGAATTCCTCGCGGCGCTGATGGACGTGGGCGGCAATGTGCCGATGACCGGCGATGCCGATGATGCCCGCATGCTGCGCCTGGACGCATCTGGCGCAGCGCCGTACCGCTCCCTGCTTGCCAGCGCGGCGCTGCTGTTCGGGCGCGCCGACTTCAAGGCCAAGGCCGGCGCGCTGGATGAGCGCAACCGCTGGCTGTTCGCCGATGCCGATGCGCGCTGGGCCGCGTTGCCGTCTGGCGTGCCGGGTGAACGGGAAACGCCGCGCCTGGCTTTCCCGCAAGGCGGCTATTACCTGCTTGGAAAGGATTTCGGCACGCCGCAGGAAGTGCGCATCGTGGTCGATTGCGGACCGCTGGGCTATCTCTCGCTGGCAGCGCATGGGCATGCCGATGCGCTGGCCTTCACGCTCTCCATGGGCGGGCAGGAAATGCTGGTCGATCCCGGTACTTACGCCTACCACACGCAGCGCCAGTGGCGCGACTATTTCCGCAGTACTGCGGCGCATAACACCGTGCAAGTCGATGGGCTGGACCAGTCGGAAATCGGCGGCAACTTCATGTGGCTGCGTAAGGCCAACGCTGTGGCGTTGTCGCACGACGCGACTCATTTCTTTGAGGGAAAACAAGACGGCTATATGCGCTTGCGCGATCCTGTCATGCACCGGCGCATCATTCGTTTCGATTCCCAAAAGAACGCGCTCGTTGTTGAAGATATCCTAGAATGTTTTGGCGAGCACGAGGTAGCCCTGCACTGGCATTTTGCAGAAGGCTGCCATGCCGAAACGGTTGGGCAAGCTTTGCATATCGCCAAGCGGGATAAGGGTTTGCACATGTCATGCCGGTTCGGGAATGGGCCGCAACTCCATTGCGCCAGCACGGCGCCAATCGCGGGATGGATCTCGCGCAGCTTTGACAGCAAAGCCGGCATCACGACAGCAGCGTGGCGCGGAGCGATACGCGGCACCAGCACGATCGTGACCGAAATTACCTTACTGGAAGGAGCGTCATCGTGAAGATCAGTATCTTTGGCATGGGCTATGTAGGTGCAGTTTCGGCAGGCTGCCTGGCGGCAGAAGGCCATACGGTCATCGGGGTCGACCCGAACCGCACCAAGGTTGGGCTGATCAACGAAGGACGGACGCCGATCATCGAAAAGGATATCGGCGAGATGATTGCAAATGCGGTGCGTGACGGCCGCCTGCGCGCTACCGACAGTGTGCGCGATGCCGTGATGTCGAGCGAGATCTCGCTGGTGTGCGTCGGCACGCCATCGCAGATGAACGGCAACCTCGATCTGAGCGCGGTACGCAAGGTGTGCGAGCAGATCGGCCATGCGCTGCGCGAGAAGGAGAGCTTCCACGTGGTGGTGGCGCGCAGCACGATGCTGCCCGGCTCCATGCGTTCGCTGGTGATTCCGACGCTGGAGCAGGCGTCCGGAAAACGTGCGGGCATCGATTTCGGCGTGTGCGGCAATCCGGAATTCCTGCGCGAGGGCACGGCGGTGCACGATTACCACCACCCGCCGAAGACGGTGATCGGCGAGACCGACGAGCGCTCCGGCGACCTGCTGCTGCAGCTGTATGCGGGCATGGATGCACCGGTGGTGCGCACCGACGTCGAGACGGCGGAAATGGTGAAGTACACCGACAATACCTGGCACGCGCTGAAAGTCGATTTCGCCAATGAGATCGGAAATATCTGCAAGGCGGTCGGCATTGACGGCCACGAGGTGATGGAGATCTTCTGCAAGGACACCAAGCTGAATCTCTCGCCGTATTACATGAAGCCAGGTTTTGCCTTTGGCGGCTCCTGCCTGCCGAAAGACGTGCGCGCGCTGATCTACAAGGCGCGCCAGCTCGACCTGGAACTGCCGCTGCTGAACGCCATCCTGCCATCCAACCACAAGCAGGTGGAAAAGGGCTTGAAGATGGTGATGGAAAAGCCGGGCAGGAAAGTCGGCATCCTCGGCTTCTCTTTCAAGGCCGGCACCGACGACCTGCGCGAATCGCCGCTGGTGGACGTGATCGAGCACCTGATCGGCAAGGGCTACGACCTGCGCTTGTACGACAGGAATGTGAAGCTGGCGGCGCTGACCGGCGCCAACCAGGACTACATCATGAACATCATTCCCCACATCTCGCGGCTGATGGTCGATTCGATGGATGCGGTCCTTGCGTTTGCCGACACGGTGGTGATCGGCAATGGCGCGCCGGAATTCCAGGCCGTACCTGACAAGCTGCGGCCGGGACAGCACCTGGTGGACCTGGTGCGCGTCTCGGGCAAGCAGAGCGAAGGGGCGTACGATGGCATCTGCTGGTAACCGCGAAGAGCAGCGCCGTGTGCTTATCATCGTCGAAAACCTGCCATCGCCGTTTGACCGGCGCGTATGGCAGGAAGCGACGACGCTGCATGCCAATGGCTACCAGGTAGCGATCATCTGCCCGACCGGCAAGGGTTATGAGTCGCGCTACGAGGAACTGGACGGCATCCATATCTACCGCTACAAGCTGCCGATGGAGGCGCAGGGCGCCCTGGGCTATGCCATCGAGTATTCGGCGGCGCTGTTCCATAGTTCGCGCCTGGCGTGGAAGGTGCTGTTACGCCACGGTTTCGACGTCATCCATGCCTGCAATCCGCCCGACCTGCTGTTCCTGGTCGGCGGCTTCTTCAAGTTCTTGCTGGGCAAGCGCTTCCTGTTCGACCACCATGACATCAATCCTGAACTGTATGAAGCCAAGTTCGGGCGGCGCGACTTCTTCTACAAGCTGATGGTCTGGCTGGAGCGGCTGTCGTTCCGCACCGCCGACGTGTCGATTGCCACCAACGATTCGTATAAGCGCATCGCCATCGGTCGCGGCGGCATGGATCCCGACAAGGTGTACGTGGTGCGCAGCGGACCCAAGCTGGACCGCCTGCGCGTGCTGCCGCCGCTGCAGCAGCTGAAGCAGGGCAGGCGTTTCCTGGTCGGCTATGTCGGCGTGATGGGGGCGCAGGAAGGCATCGACCTGCTGCTGCAAAGCGTGCGCGTGGTGGTGCACGAGATGGGGCGGCGCGACGTGCATTTCGGCCTGGTTGGCGGCGGCACTTCGCTGGAGGAGATGAAAACGCTGGCGCGCGAGCTCGGCGTAGCCGAGTACGTGACGTTTACGGGGCGGGTGCCCGACCAGCAGTTGCTGGAAATGCTGAACACGGCCGATGTGTGCGTGAATCCTGACGTTGCCAACGAAATGAACGACAAGTCCACCATGAACAAGATCATGGAGTACATGGCGCTGGGCAAGCCGATCGTGCAGTTCGACCTGACCGAGGGCCGTGTATCGGCGCAGGAAGCTTCGCTGTACGCGGCCAGGAACGACCCGGTCGACATGGCGCTGAAGATTGTGGAGTTGCTGGATGATCCGGAGCGGCGCGCGCGCATGGGTACTTATGGGCGCAACCGTGTGGTCAATGAACTTGAATGGGAATACGAGGCGCCCAAGCTGCTGGCAGCTTATGAGCGGCTGTACTCGGCGCCCGAGCTGATTCTGGAAAAGGACAACCTATGAAAGCGATGATTCTGGCGGCCGGCAAGGGCACGCGGGTGCGCCCTTTGACCTATGAACTGCCGAAGCCGATGATCCCGATCCTCGGCAAGCCCGTGATGGCCTACCTGGTTGAGCACCTGCAGCGGCATGGCGTCAGCGAGATCATGGTCAATGTCAGCTACCTGCATGAGAAGATCGAAGAGTATTTCGGCGAAGGGCACCAGTTCGGCGTGCAGATCGGCTATTCCTTTGAAGGCTATACCAACGACCAGGGCGAGGTCGTGCCGCAGCCGATCGGGTCCGCCGGCGGCATCAAGAAGATCCAGGAGTTCGGCGGGTTTTTCGACGAGACGGTGGTGGTGCTGTGCGGCGACGCGCTGATCGACCTGGATTTGAAGTCGGCACTGTACGAACACCGGCGCAAGGGCGCCCTGGCCACCGTGATTACGCGTGAAGTGCCGTGGGAGAAGGTGAGCAGTTATGGCGTGGTGGTCAGCGACGGCGGCGGCCGGGTGCTCGAATTCCAGGAAAAGCCATCGCGCGCGCAGGCCAAGTCGAATTGCGCCAGCACCGGCATTTACCTGTTCGAACCGGAAGTGATCGACCTGATTCCCTCCGGCCAGGAGTTCGATATCGGCTCCGAGCTGTTCCCCCTGCTGGCCCAGCGCGGCTTGCCGTTCTACTGCCAGACGCGCAAATTCGACTGGATCGATATCGGCAGCGTCAAGGATTACTGGGAAGTGCTGCAAGGCGTGCTGACCGGCGGCGTGGCGCACATGACGGTGCCGGGCGTGCAGGTGGAGGAGGGCGTGTGGGTCGGCCTGAACACCAGCATCGACTGGCATGGCACCCGCATCATCGGGCCGGTCTATATCGGCTCCGGTTGCCGCATCGAGGCCGGCGCCACCATCATCGGGCCGACGTGGATTGGCCACGGCAGCCACATTCGCAGCGGGGCAAGGGTAGTGCGCAGCGTGTTGTTCGAATATACTCGAGTCTTACCGGACGTTACACTCGACGAATTAATCGTGTTCAAAGAGTATAGTGTCGACCGCGCTGGCGAAATGCAGCATATTTCGCAAGCAGAAGGCGGAGGCTGGGCTAATGCGCGGGATCGCCGTGCGACCCGGCGTGCCGCGCATAATGTTGCCAAAGAGACAACTTTAATATGAAAATTTATCCCGTCATCCTGTCCGGCGGCGCCGGTACCCGGCTGTGGCCCTTGTCGCGCGCGGCGTTGCCGAAGCAGCTGCTGCCGCTGGTATCGGACAAGACGATGTTGCAGGAGACCGTGCAACGCCTGGCTGGCCGCAACGGCATGATGGCGCCGCTGATCGTGTGCGGCAACGAGCACCGCTTCCTGGTGGCCGAGCAGATGCGCGAAATCGGCGTCAGCCCGCTTGGCATCCTGCTGGAGCCGGTGGGGCGCAATACCGCGCCGGCGGTGGCCGCCGCCGCCCATTACCTGCAGGCGATCGATGCGCAAGCGCTCATGCTGGTGCTACCGGCCGACCATGTGATCAAGGACGTGGACTCTTTCTACGCTGCGATCGAGCGCGCCGCGACCCAGGCCGAAGGCGGCGCACTGGCCACCTTCGGCATCGTGCCGACCGCGCCGGAAACGGGCTATGGCTATATCCAGAGCGGCGAGCCGCTGCCGGCCGAAGGCTGCTACAAGGTCGGCAGGTTCGTCGAGAAGCCGGACCGCGAGACGGCGCAGGGCTTTATCGATGCCGGCAACTTCTTCTGGAACAGCGGCATGTTCCTGTTCCGCGCCGACGCCTTCCTGAAGGAGCTGGCGCAATTCCAGCCCGAGATGGCCAGATTCAGCGAGGAAGCGGTCAGCAAGGGCTATCGCGACCTGGATTTCTGCCGCCTCGACGAGGCGGCCTTCACGGCCTGCCCATCCGATTCCATCGACTACGCGGTGATGGAGCACACCAGGCAGGCTGTCGTGGCGCCGGCGGCGATCGGCTGGAACGACGTGGGCTCCTGGTCGGCGCTGGTCGACGTGCTGGAGGCCGACGGCAACGGCAATGTGACGCGCGGCGACGTGTACACCGATGATGCCAGGAACTGCCTGGTGCGCGCCGAGGGCCGCATCGTGGCGGCAATCGGCGTGCAGGACCTGGTGATCGTCGAGACTTCCGATGCGGTGCTGGTGGCGCACAAGGACCATGTGCAGCGCGTGAAGCAGGTGGTGGACCACCTGAAAGCCAGCGGCCGCACCGAGCATCTGCACCATACCAAGGTGTATCGTCCCTGGGGTTCGTACGAAGGCATCGACGTGGGCGAGCGCTTCCAGGTCAAACGCATCATCGTCAACCCGGGCGGCAAGCTGTCGCTGCAGATGCACCATCACCGCGCCGAACATTGGGTGGTGGTATCGGGGACGGCGCGCGTGACTTGCGGCGACAAGGTCAGCCTGCTGACCGAGAACGAATCGACCTATATCCCGATCGGCATGAGCCATCGCCTGGAGAATCCGGGCAAGCTGCCGCTGCACCTGATCGAAGTGCAGTCGGGCAGCTACCTCGGCGAGGACGATATCGTTCGCTTCGAGGATGTCTACCATCGCGGCTAGACGCTGCATTGTTGCCGCGCTCCTGCTGTCGGCAGCCGGGGCGCGCGCCCAACTCCAGCCGGCCCAGCTTGGGCTGGTGGTCAACGATGCCGATCCTGCCAGCGTGGCACTGGGCGCTTACTACGCCCGGTTGCGCGGCATCCCATCGGCGCGCATCGCCCATGTCAGTATTCCCGGCCAGCCGCATCGCCTCGATGCCGATGCCTTTGCGCGGCTGAAAACCGAAATCGACCGCCAGCTGCCTGGCGACGCGCGCGCCGTGCTGTTTGCCTGGACCGCTCCCTATGCGGTGGAATGCAATAGCCTGACCTCGGCCTATACACTGGGCTTCGATGCGGCGCAATGCGAGCGCAGCTGCGCGCCCGGGCGCAAAAATCCCTATTTCAATGGCAAGCTGCTGCCGCCCGGCATGCGGCTGTCGATGCTGTTGCCGGCCGAACCGCTGGAGGTGGCGCGCGCGGTGGCCGAACGCGGCAAGGCGGCCGGTTTCAGTGTGCCGCAAGCGGGCGCCTATTTCCTGCAGACCAGCGAGGCGGCGCGCAATACCCGGGCGCGCTTCTTTCCGCCCAGCGGCGCCATCCCGGCGCGCAAATTGACGATCCACACCTTGCAGCAGGACGTGCTGGAAGGAGCCCGCGATGTCATGCTCTACCAGACCGGACTGGCACAGGTCGGCAAGCTGGAGACCTTGCGCTTCCTGCCCGGCGCCCTGGCCGACCACCTGACGTCCTATGGCGGCGACCTGCTGGGCAGCGGCCAGATGAGCAGCCTGCGCTGGCTGGAGGCGGGCGCCACCGCCAGCTATGGCACGGTCAGCGAGCCCTGCAATCACTGGCAGAAATTTCCTCATCCGCAAATCCTGTTGCAGCATTACCTCAGCGGAGCCACCGCGATCGAAGCCTATTGGCGCAGCGTGGCATGGCCCGCGCAGGGCCTTTTCATAGGAGACCCGCTGGCGCGGCCCTATCCCCGTTAGTCCGTTTGGACTAATCGTGTGTCACCAACTAGTCATATCAAACAGTTAATATGCAAAAGAACAATAAAAAATTCCTTTTGGTACATATTCTGGGGGTATTCATTTTCATGGACAAACGCATTCCTTTGCGCGCTAGCGCGCTGGCCGCCCTGTTGGCTTGCCAGCCGGCTTTCGCTGCCGACGTGGTGATCAGCCAGATGTACGGCGCGGGCGGCAATAACGGCGCTACCCTGCGCTACGATTACGTTGAACTGTTCAACCGCGGCAGCGCTGCGGTGGCCGTGGGCGGCTGGACCATCCAGTATGCGTCTGCCAGCGGCACCACCTGGGGCAAGGCGGAACTGCCGGCCGGCACCAGCATCGACCCGGGCAAATACTTCCTGCTCAAACTGGCCAGCAGCAATGTCGCGGTCGGCGCCGACTTCGCGGCCGACCATTACAGCGCCAGCGTGAACATGAGCGGCGCGTCCGGCAAGGTAGCGCTGGTCAATAACAATACGGCGCTGAGCGGCGCGCAGCCGGGCAGCGCATCGATCCAGGACGTGGTCGGCTACGGTTCGGCCAACTTCTCCGAAACAGCTGCCGCGACCGGCATGAGCGCCACCACCAGCCTGCTGCGCGCCAACAACGGCTGCACCGACAGCAACAACAACGCGGCCGACTTCAGCGCCGTCGCACCGCAATTCCGCACGGCCGCTTCGCCGGCCAATATGTGCGACAACGGGCCGCTGCCGCAGCCAATCGTGCCGCTATGCCCGGCCGCCGCCAAGCTCAACTTCGGCGCCGGCGGCAGCATCGCGCTGTCGGCCTCCGACGCCGACGGCATCGTCAACGACGCGCTCCTTACGTCGGCCGCAGTGCCTGGCCTGAGCCTGGGCAAGCTGCTTCCTGCGGGCGGGGTTGGCGGCAGTGCCAGCGTGTCGCTGCTGGCCTCGCCATCGCTGGCGGCGGGCACTTACCCGGTTGCGGTCAAGTTCTCCAACGACCAGGGGCAGGAAGCCAGCTGCACGGTCAGCCTGACCGTGGAAGTCGGCGCCGGCACGGTGGTGCCGGTACCGCAGATCCAGGGCTCGGGCGCCAGCAGCCCGTTCAGCGGTGCGAAGCTGACCACCGAGGGCGTGGTGACTGCCACGGTCGGCAGCGGCTTCTTCATCCAGGACGTGGCCGGCGACGGCGACCCGAATACTTCCGACGGCATGTTCGTCTACATGGGGGCGGCTGCGATGGCGGCCAAGGTCGGCGACCTGGTGCGCGTGAGCGGCACCGTGACCGAGTACAAGCCAAGCGGGGCAACACGGTCCTATACCGAGCTGTCGAGCGTGACCAGCGTCCTCACCCAGAGCACCGGCAACAGCATTACCCCGGCCAATATCGACCTGTCCAGCACCAGCCTGGCCAATGTGGAAGGCATGCTGGTGCGCTTCCCGGGCGCGCTGACCGTCAACGCTACCGATTCGCTGGCCAGCCGCGGCGAACTCACGCTGTCTGCCGGACGCCGCGAGATCCCGACCAACCGCTATCCGGCCCGCAGCGCGGATGCGCTCGCGCTGGCGGCGCAGAATGCCGCCAATATGATCACGCTGGACGACGGCCTGTTCGTCACGCCGGCGACGGTGCCCTACCTGGACCAGGACGGCACGGTGCGCGTCGGCTATACCGTCAGCGGCCTGACCGGCGTGATCGATTTCGGCGCCCTGGGCAGCGGCGGCGCGGGCTTCAAGCTGCAGCCGACCGAAGCGCCGGTCTTCTCGCGCGATAATCCACGCACCCCGGTGCCGGAAGTGGCGGCTGGCAACCTGAAGGTGGCCAGCGCCAACGTGCTGAACTTCTTCACCACCTTCATGGACGGCACCGATGTGCTGGGACAGACCGGCCAGGGCTGCACCCTGGGCAGCGGCAACAGCAAAGCCAACTGCCGCGGCGCCGACAATATGGCAGAGTTCGTGCGCCAGCGCGACAAGATCGTGGCCGGGCTGAAGGCGATCGATGCCGACGTGGTGGGCCTGATGGAGATCCAGAACAACGGCGACTATGCCACCAGCTACCTGGTGGACAGCCTGAACTCGGCATACGGCAGGGTGGAATACGCTTATGTGCCGAAGCCGCCTGCGACCGGCACCGATGCGATCCGGGTGGCGATGATCTACAAGCCGGCCAAGGTGGCGCTGGCGGGCGCTGCGCTGTCCGATGCGGCGCAGGTCAATGACCGGCCGCCGATGGCGCAGACCTTCAAGGCCAATAACGGCGCGAAGTTCAGCGTCATCGTCAACCACCTGAAATCCAAGCGCTGCAACGGCGCCAGCGGCGCCAATGCCGACCAGAATGACGGCCAGAGCTGCTACAACGCGGACCGCATGGCGCAGGCGCAGCAGCTGGCCGAAAGCTTCGTGCCGCAAGTGGTGGCGGCGGCCGGCGACCCGGATGTGCTGCTGATCGGCGACTTCAATGCCTACGGCATGGAAGACCCGATCATGTACCTGACCGCCGCCGAGCGCCCGCTGCGCTTCGAGAACCAGGTCGAACGCTTCGTGCGCCCGAACGGCATGCCGCATTCCTATGTATTCGGCGGCGAGAGCGGCTACCTGGACCACGCCCTGGCCAGCGCTGCCATGAGTTCGCAGGTAGCCGGCGCCATGGAGTGGAACGCCAACGCCGACGAGCCGGAAGTGCTGGACTTCAACCTCGATGGCAAGAATGCCGCCGCCCAGGCCCTGTACAACACGCTGCCTTACCGCGCTTCCGACCACGATCCGGTGGTGATCAGCCTGAACCTGGCGCCATCGTACGTGGACGTGACTTCGAGTGTGCAGATCCAGCGTTCCGGCCTGGTGCAGGGCCGCTTCAGCAGCATCGCCACCGCCACTGCCTGGCTGACCAACAGCAGCGGCGCCGACATGGCCGCACCGCTGCAGTATGTGCTGCAAGGGCTGCCGGCCGGGGTCACCCTGGCCAATGCCAGCGGCTCTATCAACGGCATGCCTTACATCACCGCCGCGCCGGCGCTGGCTGCCGGTGCCCAGGCAACCGTCCAGCTGCAATTCAATAATCCGGGCCGTGTCGCCGTCAACTACACGCCAAAAGTCTACAACGGCAGTTTCTGAGGACCTGAACCATGCAAAACAAGCTTCTGACCCGATTCCTGCGCATCGCCGCGCTGTTGCTGGCCTTTGGCGCCAGCAGCCACGCCATGGCGGACGTCATGCGCCTGGTGACGCTGGATACCTCCATTTACGGCGCCGGCCGCCAAGGCTACCTGGACTTCACCTTCAATGGCGTGGACGGGGCGCCTGCCGCGACTGCAACCATGGCGCAACTGCAGGGCTTTAATATGGACCCGGCCAATTTTTCGCCTTGGGGCGATGCCGCCGCGGTGCCGGGCGGTTTTGCCATGCTCAATTCGAGCAGCCCCAACGATGTGCTGTACCAGGGCGTGTTCGGTGGCGTGTTCAGCTTCCTGCTGACGATTTCCGGCGATCCTTCGGCGCTGCTGAATTCCAATTTCGGCGTGGTGGCCTATGACATCGACCAGAACCCGATCAAGGGCAAGATCCTGGACCTGATGTTTGTCGCGGCAGCGGACGGCAGCCCCGACCTGCAGATCCTCAGCATCAATGACGCAATCGCCAGCGTGGCGCTCCCGGCCGCAGTGCCGGAGCCGGCGTCGCTGGCGCTGGCGGCGCTGGGCCTGCTGATGCTGGCCTGGGTTCGCCGCCGCGCATAAGCAGCGCGGTTGCACAAACACCACAGGCACCTTGGGAGTTTGGGCTCCCAAGGTGCTTTTTCATTTGGATGGCACAGAGGGAGTGGGGGGATTTATTTCGGCAGAATATTAATACTTAATTAAAATTGTATTAGCGTGCAGGACTTGGCATGATTCATAGTTTTCCGCATAACGACCTGCGTTTTTTGCCATGTCCTTCAACATTCTCGTCATCGACAGCGACCCCGCTGTGCAGCAACTGCTGGCCCATAACCTGGGGCAGGCGGGCTATGCGGTACAGTGCCACGGCGATGCGATGACGGCGCTTGCCGCACTGCAGGGAAGCTTGCCGGAAGCGGTATTGCTGGAGTGGGACTTGCCGGGCCAGTCGGGCGTGTCGCTGATCCGCCATTGGCGCGCGGCGCCGCGCACCAGCGAACTGCCGATCCTGATGCTGAGTGCGCGCTGCGCCGAGCAGGACAAGGTGCTGGCGCTGGAAAGCGGGGCCGACGATTTCATCTGCAAGCCGTTCGGGCCGCGCGAAACCATCGCCCGCCTGCATGCGGTGCTGCGGCGCCGGCGTCCAGCCGGCATGCCGGGCGCCTTGCAGGTGGCGGGCTTGCGCCTCGATCCGCATACCCTGAGCGTGACGGCAGGCGACCGCCAGCTGAACCTGGGGCGCGTGGAATTCCGCCTGTTGAACTACCTGATGCACCACCCGGGCCGCGTGCACAGCCGCGCGCAATTGCTGGACCAGGTGTGGGGCAGCCATGTCTTCCTCGACGAACGCACGGTCGACGCCCATGTGGGGCGCTTGCGCAATGCGCTGCAACCCAGCGGCATGCATGAAGCGATCCAGACCGTGCGCGGCAGCGGCTACCGCTTCCACGCCCAATGCTGAATTCCGACGCCCGCGAGCAGGAATACCTGTTGCACGCCATCGATGGCGCGCATGGCCTGGCCACGCAGGGCGAATTATTCCTGTGGAGCCAGGGCGCCTTGCAGGCCCTGTTGCCGCATGGCGTACTGCTGTGCATCCAGCTCGACGAGCAGGGCCGGGCGCGCAAGGTGGAGTGCCTGCACAGCAGCGTGCTGGCGGCCTCCGCCAGCGCCCTGCTGTGCGACGCCCGGCAAGGGCCGGCCCCGGCCTGGCTGCGCCAGTGGCAACAGGGCGGCGGGCAGCCGCTGGCGCTGCAGGCCGGCGCCATGGGGCACGGCTTGCTGCACGGCTGCGGGCCCTTGGCCTGCGGCGGCAGTGCCATGGTCCTGCTTGGCATGCCGGCGGCGGCCGGCGTACGCGAATCCTGGCTGCTGCAATTGCTGCTGCCCTACCTGCACCTGGCGCTGCAGCGCATCGCCAGCGCGGCCCCGGCGCCAGCCGTCTCGCCGCGCCAGGCTGAAATCCTGCAGTGGCTGCGCGAGGGCAAGAACAACGGGGAAATCGGCCGCCTGCTCGGCATCAGTCCCCTGACCGTCAAGAACCACCTGCAGCGCCTGTACCGCCAGCTCGGCGTCAACAACCGCGCCCACGCCGTGGCGCAATTCCCCATCCCGCCGCTTGCAGATTTGTCGAAGATTTTTACACTTTGATGAAGTGCCAATAATGGCACTTCATCAACTGGTTGATTCTTTTGGAAATGTTGATTGGGCATGATTTTTGCGTGCGCCCTCCCGCACGCGGCAGCATAGCCGTGCGTAAAGTTGTGTTGTAGGCAATAGATTTGAGTCAGGCAGCTGTCCACGAGGCAGGCTGCCATTTTCGAGAGTTCAACCATCCAGGGGATTCCGTGGCCAATATTTCTAAGATCCAAACACATCGCGCAGCCCAGGCGATCAAACAATTCCTGTGCGTCGCAGCACTGGCCGCAGGCAGTGTGGCGCAGGCAGGAGTGCTCAATTTTGAAGGGCAGGTCGATTCGCCCTTCGTTTTCGCCGGCGACCACATCAAGGTCGGCGGGTATTGGATCGAGTCCTATGGCGGCAGCCAGACTTCCGACCTGGTCGGCGCCTTTGTCGACGGCAGCGATCCTGCCAGCTGCTTCGGTGTCAGCTGCCCGGTCAATAATGCATCGCAGTACTATACCGGCCTGGATGACGGTTATTTCTACTTTGGCCAGAATAACGATTCCCTGTTCCGCCTCGGCAGCCTGCGCGCCAGCTTCATCGGCACCGGCCAGGCCAGCTTCCCGGCTGTCGCCGGCATGCTGGTGCTGCAAGGTTTTGACGCCCTGGGCCAGGCGCTGGGCGGCGCGCGCCAGCTCGGCCTGTCCGGCCCGAGCGGCGGCCAGTTCCAGTTCGGTACTTTCGACCTGAGCTCGATCAAGGAACAGTTCGCCTTTGTGCGCGTGCTTGGCTACTCCTGCGATGCCAATGGCAGCTGCAACCGCAACTCCAACCTGGCCAACTTCGCTATCGACGATATCGTCACGATTCCCGAACCAGGCAGCCTGGCGCTGTTCGGCCTGGGCATGGCCGGCCTTGGCCTGGCCGCCCGCCGCCGCCGTGTGCGCTAAGCCGCGGCTCTTTCGCTAACCTGATCCGGGAATCCAAATGAAAATGACCATGAAACTGCGTCCTGCGGCGCTGGCGGTGCTGGCCGTACTGTCCAGCTTGACCGTGGGCGCCGGCGCGCAAGAGGCGCGCAAAACCTATATCGTGCAATTGAGCGACCAGCCGGCCACCACCTATGTCGGCGGCGTCAGCGGCTATCCGGCCACCCAGCCGGCACCGGGCGCGGTGTTCGACTACCGCGATCCCAAAGTACAGAATTATGTGCGCTACCTGGGCGACCGCAAAGCCGACGTCCTGGCCAGCGTCGGCAATCCGGTCGTGATTGCCAACTACGATGTGGTGCTGAACGGCTTTGCCGCCCTGCTTACCGACAGCGAAGTGCTGGCCCTGAAAGGCAATCCAGCCGTGGCGGACGTGCAGGCCGATGCGGTGCGCCGCATGGATACCATTTCCACGCCGCGCTTCCTGGGCCTGAGCACGGCAGGCGGCCTGTGGTCGCAATTTGCCGGCGGCAGCCAGGTCAAAGGCGAAAACATGGTGGTCGGCATCGTCGACGGCGGCATCTGGCCGGAAAACCCGGCCTTTGCCGACCGGGTCGACGGCAATGGCGTGCCGACCTTTGATGCCGGCGGCAGCCTGGCTTACAACACGGCGCCGGCCTCGTTTACCGGCGGCTGCGCGGCGGGCGAGGGCTTCGATCCGGCCATCCATTGCAACAACAAGCTGGTGGGCGCCAAGTATTACAACGCCGGCTTCCTGGCCAGCGGCCGTCCCAAGAACTGGACGGAATTCTATTCGCCGCGCGATTCCAATGTCGGCGGCGATGGCGTAACGAGCGGCCATGGCGGCCATGGCGACCACACTGCTTCTACCGCCGCCGGCAACAGCAATGTCCCTGCCGTGGTGGCCGGCATCCCGATGGGCCCGGCCTCCGGCGTCGCGCCGCGCGCGCGCGTGGCTGCCTACAAGGTATGCTGGACCTATGATGATCCCACTGCCGACGACGGCACCGGCGCCTCCAACAGCTGCTTCAACTCCGATTCGGTGCAGGCCATCGACGACGCGGTCAAGGATGGCGTGAACGCCATCAACTTCTCGATCAGCGGCGCCCAGAACACGGTCAACGATGCGGTCGAACAGGCGTTCTACCGCGCTTCGCTGGCGGGCGTGTTCGTTGCCGCTTCGGCCGGCAACAGCGGCCCAGCCAATGCGGTGGCCCACATCAGCCCATGGCTGACCACGGTGGCTGCTTCGACCCACGACCGCAACCTGGTGGCCGATGCCACCACGGGCAGCGGCAGCAAGTATACCGGCGCTTCGCTCAACACCAAGGCACTGCCGCAAACGGCCCTGGTGCGTGCCGAGGACGCCGGCCTGGGCGGCGGCAACGCCAACCTGTGTTTCAGCAGCTCGCCGCCGGCCGGCCAGGTGATGCTGGATCCGGCCAAGGTGGCCGGCAAGGTGGTGATCTGCACCCGCGGCACCAATGCCCGTGTCGACAAGAGCCTGGCTGTGCTGAATGCCGGCGGCGTCGGCATGGTGATGGCAGACAACGGCGGCGGCCTGGTGGCCGAAGCCCATTCGGTGCCGAGCGTGCACATCTCCGCTGCCGACGGCGCCGCCATCAAGGCGTATGCCTTGGCACAGGGCGCCGCCGCCACGACCGCCATCGGCACCTTCTACCCGGGCAGCAAGCCGGCGCCGGTGATGGCTGGCTTCTCGTCGCGCGGCCCGAATATGGGCGACGCCAACGTGCTCAAGCCCGACCTGACCGCGCCAGGGGTGGACATCATCGCCAGCGTGTCGGCGGCCTTGACACCGGCCCAGCACAGCGCGGTGGTCGCGGGCAGCTTCGTGCCGCCGGCCGCTTACGAGTCCTACCAGGGCACGTCGATGTCGAGCCCGCACGTGGCGGGGCTGTCCCTGCTGCTGCGCCAGGCGCATCCCGACTGGTCGCCGGCCGCCGTCAAGTCGGCCCTGATGACCACCACCTATTCGACCCTGAACGATGGCTTGCCGGGCGCGCAGAACGGCTTGCTGCCATGGTCGCAAGGCGCCGGCCATGTGGATCCGAACAAGGCGGTCGACCCGGGCCTGGTGTACGACATGGGCAAGGCCGACTACGTGCAGTACCAGTGCAAGGTCAACCGGCCAGCCGTACCGGCCGCCGACTGCAGCAACTTCGGCACGCTGGACGAGACCTATAACCTGAACCTGCCTTCGATCACGGTGTCCACGGCACTGGGCGGGGTTGGCACCACGGTGCGCCGCAAGGTGACCAATGTGGGACCGGCAGCCACCTATACCGCCACGGCGTCGCTGCCTGGCTTCAGCGTCGTGGTTTCGCCGTCGTCGCTGACGCTGGCCACCGGCCAGAGCGGCAGTTTCACCGTCAAGCTGACCCCGAACGGCGCACCGGCCAACGCCTGGCAGTTCGGCAGCCTGGCCTGGAACGATGGCAGCCATAATGTGCGCATTCCGGTGCAGGCCAAGGTGGGCAAGGCGGTGACGGCGCCGGCGATCCTGAGCGGCGACAAAGCGTCCGGCAGCCGCCTGTTCCCGGTCCTGACCGGCTTCTCCGGCCGCATGGGCTATGCCAAAGGCGGCTTGAAGGCCGCCAGCTATGGCGATGCGGTGACGCTGGAAGCCAAGTCGACCAGCTCGGCCGTCCTGAAAACCCTGTGCACGGCCGGTGCCGATACGGCCAACGTCAAGGTCTACAAGGTCAGCGTCCCGGCCGGCGCCGTGGCCGCCAAGTTCGCCCTGTTCCAGAAGGATTCCGGGGCCTCGGACGACCATGACCTGGGCGTGCTGACGCCAGGCGGCGCCTGGAGCTACTCCGGCAACGATGGCAGCAACGAGTCGGTGCAACTGGCATCGCCCGCAGCGGGCACCTACAACGTGTGCGTGGTGGCGTATGGCAGCACGACGCCGGAAGCCATGCAGCACAAGCTGGCATCGTGGGTGGTCAGCACGGCCGACACGGGCGGCAAGTTCGTGGTGGCAGTGCCGAGCAAGGTGGTGGCGGGCAACAACACCACGGTGGGCGTCAGCTGGTCCGGCCTCGACAATAACCAGAGCTATGTCGGCGCGGCCCAGTTCCTGGACTTGAACGGGGTGGTGCAGGCCACCACCCTGGTCAATGTCAGCACCGGCGCCGCGGCCGTGCCGATTGCCGAGACCGACCGCGTAGCGGCCGCCAAGCTGCAGGACTAAACGACGGCTGGCGACAGTCCGCCCTGGTGTGCGCCGCGGCGCATGCCAGGGCGGATTTTTTATTGCACCCGCTGCCGGCACGGTTGACCGGGCGGGCGGCAGGACCGATCATAGGCCATCGCATTCGGAGCAATTCTGATGAAACAACTTGCCATCCTGCTGGCCTGCCTGGGCGCCGCCGCCTGCAGCCACGCCAACCCCGACACCCTGTCGCAGTTGCGCGCCCTGGGCAGCGATGCCGCCTGCAGCAGCGACCAGCAGTGCCGCACGGTGGCGCTGGGCGCCAAATCCTGCGGCGGGCCGGAAGGCTACCTTGCCTATTCGACCGCGCGCAGCGACCCGGCCAAGGTGGCGCAGCTGGCGGAGCGCTACCGCAAGGAGCGCAGCGATGCCAATGCCCGCTCCGGCATGGCCAGCGATTGCCGCTTCATCGCCGACCCCGGCGCGCAGTGCGTGGCCGGCAAATGCCAGCTGGGCGGCGCACTCGACCGCTAATTCCCGTCCCGATTCCCAAGCAGCCGGCCAAGTGTCGGCTATTTGTCGTGCATTCGTATGCAAAGTGTCGGAAATTTTTACACTTTTTGTAGTTAAATAAATCTTGCCAAGATAACACATTGATTCCTTTGATAATTATTATCTTGGCATGAATCATGCTTCCTACCGGCAACTTGCGCTTACCAAAATTTCCGCAAGTAAAGTTGCTCATAAGTAGAACGTTTAGTGGAGCCGGGGCGGAGCGGACCAAAAGTTCCGTACGCCCTTTCATGATCACAATTCGCAGAGGAATCGACGGTGAAATTTTTTAATAATCAAACACCTCGCGCAGGAAAAGCAGTCAGTCACATCCTGTTGGCGGCAGTGCTGGCCATGGGCGGCGTCGCCCAGGCGGGGACTTTGAGTTTTGAGGGCAATCCGCAATCGCCTTTCATGCTGGCCGGCCAGCATGTCAAGATTGGCGACTACTGGATGGAAGCCTACGGCGGCGAGCAGCAGGGCGATATGGTGGGGGCCTTTGTCAAAGGCAGCGAACCGGAAACCTGCGCCACGGGCAACTGCCCGGTCAACAATGTCAGCCAGTATTACACCGGCCTCAACGATGGCTATTTCTACTTCGGCCGTAATGACAATTCCTCCTTCCGCCTGGGCAGCCTGAACGCCAGCTTCGTCGGCGCCGGCCAGGAGAGCTTCCCGGACATGGCCGGCCAGTTGCTGGTGCAAGGCTTTAACGCCAAGGATGAAGAAATGGGGCCGCTGGTGCGCCTGGCGCTGGCCGCACCGGAGAATGGCCAGTTCAGCTTCCAGCATTTCAACCTGGGCAAGCTGACCGATTACTACAGCTACGTGCTGGTGTTCGGCCTGGAGTGCAACAGCGACGGCAAGTGCTACCGCGGCGGCGGCATGGCGAACTTTGCGATCGACGATATCGCGACGATCCCGGAACCGGGCAGCCTGGCGCTGTTCGGCCTTGGCATGGGCGGCCTGGCCCTGGCCAGCCGCCGTCGCCGCGCGCGCTGAATCTCCCTGCTAACCTGAACCGGAACAGAATCCATGAAACTGAATTTGAAACAACGTCCAGCCGCACTGGCAGTGCTGGCGCTGCTGTCCAGCATTACCCTGTCCGCTGTCGCGCAAGATGAGCGCAAGGCTTACATCGTCCAGCTGCAAGACCAGCCGGCCGCCACCTATAACGGCGGCGTCAGCGGCCTGGCGGCAACCCAGCCGGCCAAGGGCGAAGTGTTTGATTTCCGCTCGCCCAAGGTACAGAACTATGTCAGCTACCTGGGCACGAAGAAAGATGAAGTGCTGGCCAGCGTCGGCAATCCGACCGTGGTCGGCAATTACGACGTGGTGCTGAACGGCTTTACCGTGATGCTGACCGAGGCGGAAGTGCTGGCGCTCAAGGCCAACCCGGCCGTGGCCGACGTGCAGGCCGATGCCGTGCGCCGCATGGACACCGTGTCCACCACCGGTTTCCTGGGCCTGAGCACCATCAATGGCCTGTGGTCGCAATTTGCCGGCGGCAGCCAGGTCAAGGGTGAAAACCTGGTGATCGGCGTGATCGACGGCGGCATCTGGCCGGAAAACCCGGCCTTTGCCGACCGTGTCGATGCCAACGATGTGCCAACCTTCGACCCGGCCGGCACGCTGGCCTTCAGCGCACCGCCAGCCACCTTCAAGGGCGGCTGCGTGGCGGGCGAGGGCTTTGAGCCGGCCCTGCATTGCAACAACAAGCTGGTGGGCGCCAAGTTCTACAATGCCGGCTTCCTCTCCACCCGCAAGCCGAAGCACTGGACCGAGTACTTTTCGCCGCGTGATTCCAGCTCCGGCACCGATGGCCACGCGATCGGCCATGGCGGCCACGGCGACCACACCGCTTCGACCGCCGCCGGCAATGCCAATGTCTTGGCCACCATCGGCGGCGTGCCGATGGGGCTGACCTCCGGCATGGCGCCGCGCGCCCGTGTTGCCGCTTACAAGGTGTGCTGGAGCACGGCTGAAGAGGGCGCCGCCGACGGCACCAACGTCAACAACGGCTGCTACAACTCGGACTCGGTGCAGGCGATCGACGACGCCGTCAAGGATGGCGTCAACGTGATCAACTTCTCGATCGGCGGTTCGCAGACCGGTACCGGCGACGCCGTCGAACAGGCGTTCTACCGCGCCTCGCTGGCCGGCGTGTTCGTGGCCGCATCGGCCGGCAATGCCGGCCCGGCCAATACCGTGGCCCACCTCAGCCCATGGCTGACCACGGTCGGCGCCTCGACCCATGACCGCAAGTTCCAGGCCGATGTCAAGCTGGGCAGCGGCGCCAAGTATTACGGCGCCTCCAACAACCTGAGCAGCCTGCCTGATACGGCCCTGATCCGCGCCGAGGATGCAGGCGTGGGCGGCGGCAACGCCAGCCTGTGCTTCAGCGCCGCGCCGCCAGCCGGCCAGGTCCTGCTGGACCCGGCCAAGGTGGCCGGCAAGGTGGTGGTCTGCACCCGCGGCAATAACGCGCGCGTCGACAAGAGCCTGGCAGTGCTGAATGCCGGCGGCGTTGGCATGGTGCTGAGCGACAATGGCGCCGGCCTGGTGAGCGAAATCCACTCGGTGCCGACGGTGCACGTGAGCGCCGCCGACGGCAGCGCGATCAAGGCCTACGCCAAGGCGCAGGCGGCAGCGACGGCTTCCCTGAGCGCCTTCTACCCCGGCACCAAGCCGGCGCCGATCATGGCCGGCTTCTCCTCGCGCGGCCCGAACCAGGGCGACAGCAATATCCTGAAGCCGGACGTCACCGCGCCGGGCGTGGACGTCATCGCCAGCTACGCGGCAGCCCTCAACCCTGCCGAAACGGCGGCAGTGGCGGCCGGCGCGCCGGGCCAGCAAGCCTACGCTTCGATCCAGGGTACCTCCATGGCCAGCCCGCACGTGGCCGGCCTGGGCCTGCTGCTGCGCCAGGCGCATCCGGAGTGGTCGCCAGCGGCCATCAAGTCGGCGCTGATGACCACCGCCTACGATACGCTGGACGACGCCCTGCCAGGCGCGCAGAACGGCAAGCTGCCATGGGCGCAGGGCGCCGGCCATGTAGCACCGAACAAGGCCAACGATCCTGGCCTGGTATACGACATGGGCAAGGCCGACCTGGTGGCCTACCAGTGCAAGGTGAACCGCCCGCTGGTGCAGCCGGCTTCCGACTGCATCACCTACGGCACGCTGGACGAGACCTACAACCTGAACCTGGCATCGATCACCGCCGGTGCGATCCAGAACAGCGTCACCATCAAGCGCAAGGTGACCAATGTGGGCGGCGCAACGGCCACCTACAATGCCAGCGCTGCGGTGACCGGCTTCAGCACCGTGGTCACGCCAGCCACGCTGACCCTGGCGCCTGGCGCCAGCGGCAGCTTCACCGTCAAGCTGACCCGCACCACGGCGCCTGAAACCGTGTGGCAGTTCGGCAGCCTGGTCTGGTCCGATGGCAACCACGTGGTGCGCAGCCCGATCCAGGCCCGTACCGCCAAGCCGGTCATTGCGCCGGCACTGGCGTCGGGCGACAAGCCGGCCGGCACCCGCCTGTTCACCGTGCGCACCACCTTCAGCGGCCGCCTGACGGCACTGAAGGGCGGCCTGAAAGCGCCTGTCTTCGGCGACAGCGTCACGCTGGCGGCCAAGGCGGTCAGCTCGGCGGCCCTGAAGGATGCCTGCGCCACCGGCGCCGACACCGCCAACATCAAGGTCTATAACGTCGCCATCCCGGCCGGGGCGGTAGCGGCGCGCTTCGCGCTGTTCCAGAAGGATACCGGCACGGCCAGCGACGACCATGACCTGGGCATGCTGGCACCGGACGGCAGCTGGAATTATTCCGGCCATGACGGCACCAGCGAAGCGGTGCAGGTGGCTTCGCCGGCGGCCGGCAACTACAAGGTGTGCGTAGTGGCCTATGGCGGCGAGAATCCTGAGGCCATGAACCACAAGCTGGCGTCGTGGATCGTGACCCCGGGCGACAGCGGCGGCCAGTTCACTGCGGCCCTGCCGGGCCGCGTGTACAGCGGGACCAACACCACGGTGGGCGTCAGCTGGGCTGGCCTGGATGAGAACCAGAGCTATGTCGGCGGCGTACAGTTCCAGGACCTGAGCGGCACGGTGCAAGCGACCACCCTGGTCAATGTGAACACCGGCAGCGCTACCGTGCCGGCGCCGGAATCGGACCGCGCCCAAGCCAAGCTGCAGGACTAAGCGCAGCTTGCAAGGTGAAAAACCGCCCGGGCGCAGGCCGTCCGGGCGGTTTTTTTTTGTGAATGACTGCAAAGACACACACTATTAATCAAAATGTTGTTGAATACTTAAACTGCGTGGTAGTCTTGCGAGTTCTTCAGCGGTCATCATAGGAGTCGTCCGGATGCAAGTAGCACAGTTTCAAGGTTCGCGCCGCGCCGCCGGCTTCACCCTGCTCGAATTGCTGGTGGTGATTGTCATCATCGGCCTGCTGGCCGCCTATGTCGGCCCGAAATACTTTTCCCAGCTCGGTAAATCCGAAGTCACGATCGCCAAGGCGCAGATCGAGGCCTTCGACAAGGCGCTCGACACCTACCGCCTGGATGTCGGGCGCTACCCGAGCACCGAGGAAGGCTTGCCTGCATTGCTGGCGGCGCCGGCCACGGCAGGCACCAAGTGGAATGGCCCCTACCTGAAAAAGGGCGTGCCGCCCGATCCATGGGGCCGCCCATACCAGTACAAGGCGCCCGGCGCCAAGGCTGAATACGACATCATCTCCCTCGGCAAGGATGGCCAGCCGGGCGGCGAAGGCGAGAACGCCGACATCGGCGCCCAATAAAGACAGCGTGGTTTAAGCAATGCAGTTTGATGTTCGCACCCTGTCGCCGGACATGGCGATCGGCCAATTGGTGGTCGATGGCCGCGACGAGGCCGATGCACGGCGCCAGGTGGAGGCGCGCGGCCTGTTCGTCAGCGCCATCACGCCGCGCAGTGCCGGCCTGCGCGCGGGCAAAGCCAAGGCGCTCTCGCTGGTGCTGTTCAGCCAGGAGCTGCTGGCGCTGCTGAACGCGGGCCTGGGCGTGGTGGAGGCGCTGGAAGCGCTGCTGGAAAAGGAATCGGCGCCGGCCACGCGCGGCGTGCTGGAGCGCCTGCTGCAAGGCCTGCGCGAAGGGCAGCGCTTTTCCACCGTGCTGGCCGAGCAGCCGCAATTGTTCCCGCCCCTGTATGTGGGCATCGTCAAGGCTGCCGAAGGCACCAGCGACCTGCCACGCTCGCTGGAGCGCTTCATCGATTACCAGCAGCGGGTCGACCTGGTGCGCGCCAAGCTGGTCAGCGCCGCCATCTATCCCTGCATCCTGCTGCTGGTGGGCGGCGGCGTGTCGCTGTTCCTGATTGCCTATGTGGTGCCGCGCTTTGCCGAGGTGTACCAGGGCGCGGGGCGCAACCTGCCGTGGATGTCGCAGCTGATGCTGAGCTGGGGCCAGTTTGCCGCGGCGCATACCCTGCCGCTGGTGGCCGGCCTGGCCGCTGCGATCGGCGGCGCGGTGTTCGGCGTGCGCCACCTGCTGCGCAGCGGCGGCCTGGCGCGCCTGCTGGCCCGCCTGCCGGGCGTGGGCGAGCGCGTGAAGATCTATGAGCTATCGCGCCTGTACCTGACGCTGGGCATGCTGAGCGAGGGCGGCATCACCATCCTGAATGCGGTGGACACGGTGCAGGCCATGGTGTCCGCCAATGTGAAAGAAGGCTTGCAGGGCGCGCGCGCCATGATCGAGGCGGGCTTGCCGCTGTCGTCGGCCTTCGAAGCCAATGGCTTGACCACGCCGATTTCGCTGCGCATGCTGCGCGTGGGCGAGCGCACCGGCGAAATGGGGGCCATGCTGACGCAGTCGGCCGCCTTCTACGACGGCGAGATCGGGCGCTGGATCGACCGTTTTACCCGTACTTTTGAACCGCTGCTGATGGCCGGTATCGGCCTGGTGGTGGGCGCTATCGTGGTGCTTTTGTATATGCCGATTTTTGACCTGGCCGGAGAAATGGCATGACGCTGCCGGTGCTTGATGCAACCCTGCTGGCCAAGGCGCGCGCGCAGGGCGCGCTGTCCAAACGCAGCCTGGTGGAGGAGCTGGAAGAGCTGTCCGGCATCGAACCGCGCATGGCGGTGCGGGCGCTGGCCCAGCCTTTCGGCCTGGCGGTGCTGGAAACGGCCGACATGCTGGCTTTCGAGACGGCTTTCGACCTGCTGCCGCTGTCGCAGGCCATGGCGCGCCACTGCGTGCTGCTGCGCTCCCACGATGGGGCGGCGGTGGGCGTGATTGCCGATCCGTTCGACCTCGACCTGCAGACCTGGCTGGCGACGCAGGCGCGCTGCTCGGCAGCCGCGCCGCTGCAGCTGCGACTGGCGCTGCAGGCCGACATCCAGGCCTACCTGTCGAAGCAGGAAGAGTCGGCGCGCGCGGTCGATACCCTGGTGTCGGGCGCGGAGGGCACGCGGCGCGACGGCAAGACGGCGGCGGTGCTGTCGTTTGCCTCGGTGTCGGAGGGCGCCAGCCCGGCCGTGCGGCTGGTCAATTCGACCTTGTATGACGCCTTGAAAGCCGGCGCCTCCGACATCCACCTGGAATCGACTGCCGGCGGCCTGGCCGTCAAGTACCGGGTGGACGGGGTGCTGGACCATGCCACGGCCGTCAACGGCATCGACGTGGCGGAGCAGATCATTTCGCGCCTGAAGGTGCTGGCCGAGCTGGACATCGCGGAACGCCGCGTGCCGCAGGACGGCAGCTTCCGGGTCGAATCGATGGGGCGCGAGATCGACCTGCGGGTATCGATCATGCCGTCCATCCATGGCGAAGACGCGGTGATCCGTATCCTGGACAAGCGCGCCATGATCGAGTCCTATGGCTCGCTGACGCTGGAGGCGCTGGGCTTCGACGACGCTTCGCTGTCGACCTTGCGTGCGCTGGCGCAGGAGGCTTACGGCATGCTGCTGGTGACCGGGCCGACCGGTTCCGGCAAGACCACCACGCTGTATGCTGCGTTGACTGAAATCCACAATGGCCGCGAAAAGATCATCACCATCGAAGACCCGGTGGAATACCAGCTGCCGGGCATCCTGCAGATCCCGGTCAACGAGAAGAAGGGCCTGACCTTCGCCAAGGGCCTGCGCTCGATCCTGCGCCACGACCCGGACAAGATCATGGTGGGCGAAATCCGCGACCGCGAAACGGCGGAAATCGCGGTGCAGTCGGCCCTGACCGGCCACCTGGTGCTGACCACCGTCCACGCCAACAATGTGTTCGACGTGTTCGGGCGCTTTACCCATATGGGCATCGATCCCTATGCCTTCGTGTCGGCACTGAACGGCATCTGGGCGCAGCGCCTGGTGCGCATCAACTGCCCGCATTGCGCGGTCGAGGTGACGCCGTCGGACGAGGAGCTGGCCAGCGTCGGCCTGGCGCGCGCCGACGTCTACGAATACAACTTCAAGGAAGGCAAGGGCTGCGGCGATTGCCGCGGCACCGGCTACAAGGGCCGCCGCTCGATCGCGGAGATCCTGACCCTGAACGATGAAATCCGCGAACTGATCGTGGAAAAGCGGCCGATCCGCCAGATCAAGGCGGCAGCCTATGCCAACGGCACGCGCAGCCTGCGCCATGCGGCGCTGGACGTGGTGCGGCGCGGCGATACGACCTTGGCGGAAATCAAGCGGGTGACCTTGCATGCTTAAAAATCTGACGCAATCGCTGCGCATCGAAGTCACGCCGTACGCCATACGCCTGCTGCGCGTGCCGCGCTGGGGCTCGGCCGCACCGGAACTGCTGGCCGAACAGGCGCTGGCGGCTGCGCCGGCCGCTGCCTTGCCGCTGGCCCTGGGCGCGCTGCTTGCAGGGCAGGGCGCTGCCGGCATGGCCGCCAGTTTTGTCCTGTCCGATGAACTGCTGCGCCTGTGGCAAGTCAGCCCGCCGGCGCAGGCCGCCCGCCTGGCCGACCTGGAAGGCGCCGCGGCGCTGCGTTTCCACACGCTGTACGGCGAAACGCCGGCCGCCTGGCACGTCAGCGCGGACTGGAACGCCGCCGCCCCCTTCATGGCAGCGGCAATTCCGCGCTTGCTGAAGGCCGCCATCGAAAACGCCGCCGCCCAGCATGGCCTGGTCGTCAGCGCCATCGTTCCCTATTTCGTGGCAGCTTGGAACCGCCATGCCGGCGCCTTGAAGAACGATGCGTGGTTCGGCGTTGCGCAGGCCAATGTGCTGGCACTGGCCGCCTGCGAAGGCGGCAAGCTGCGCGCCTTGCGCCATGTCGCCATTCCGCCCGGCGCCGACCATTACTGGCTGACGCAGGCGGCGCAGCGCGAGGCCTTGCTGCTCGGATTGCAGGCGCCGGCCCTGATCCAGCTCAGCGGCGAGGTGCCGCCGGCGCTGGCAAAACCGGCCAGCAGCGACAAGCATATCGCCACTGCCGCGTTGGGAGCTGCAGCATGAGGCCTATGCAGATCGATTTTGCCGCTGCCGGCTGGCGCCGCACGCTGTATCGCAGCCACCCGCTGGCGCTGGCTGCCGGCGTGCTGGGCCTGGCGTTGCTGACGGCGGGGGGCGTCTTCGGCGTGCAGGCTGCGCAGCAGCAAGCGGCGCGCGAAGAAAACCTGCGCGCCCAGCAGCGCAAGCAAGCCGCCGCCGTGCGCGCGCCTGAGCGCAAGCCGGAAACCGTGATTCCGGAAGCCCAGGCGGTGGCGGTCAACGCCGCCATCCTGCAACTGAACCTGCCATGGCGCGACCTGCAGGATGCGGTGGCCGCCGCCAATACGCCGGCTGTGGCGCTGCTGGCGCTGGACCCTGATCCGCGCAAGCAGACACTGAAAATCACGGCGGAGACCAAGAACAGCGACGATATGGTCGGCTACATCGAGCAGCTGAAGCAGCAGGAATTCTTTGCCGGCGCTGCGCTGCTGCGCCATGAAATCAACGACCAGGACCCGAATCGCCCGCTGCGCTTCCAGGTCGAAGTGCAATGGAGGGCGCGATGAACGCGGCGGCCCTGATGCTGCGCCTGCGCCTGGCGGCAATGCGCCTTGGCATAGCCGGCTGCGTTGCGCTGGCGCTGCTGCTGGCCGGAGCGTCGCTGCTGTCATGGTCGCTGAAAGCGCGCCAAGAGGCGGCCCAGCCTTTGCCGCCCGCGCCGGCGCAGCTGGTGCAAGCGGCGCCGCCGCCGACCGCCAACGAGAACCTGGCCCATTTCTATGCCTCCCTGGGCGAAAAACGCCATGCCGAACAGCAGGTCAAGCAGCTGTTCGACATCGCGGCCAAGACCGGCCTGGCGCTGGAGCAGGGCGAATACAAATTCAGCCTGGATAAGGCCAGCGGCGTCTCTGCCTACCAGGTCACGCTGCCGGTGAAGGGCGCCTACCAGAATATCTGGCAGTTCAGCATGCAGGCCCTGTCGGCGATCCCGTTCGCGGCGCTGGACGATATTGCCTTCCGCCGCGAAACCATTACCGAGCCGGTGGTCGAGGCGCGCATGCGTTTCACGCTGTACCTGAAGGAGAAGCCATGAAGCCGCGCCATATGCTGATGGGCGCGGCGCTGCTGTGCGCCGCAGCGCTGGTGCTGTTCGGCGACAAGGCCCCCAACGACACGGTGGCGGAAGCGGTCGAACGCAAGCCGGCGCGCGCGCCGGCCGCCAGCGCGCCGCCGGCGGTGAAAGTGGCGCATGCGGCGGCAGGGGAGACCTCGATCCTGCGCCTGGTGCCGCGCGAGGAATTGATCGGCGAAGTCGGCGAAGGCTCGTTCAAGAGCAAGGACGGGGTATTCGGCGGCCAGAACTGGAATCCACCGCCGCCGCCGCCCACGGCTGCGGAACTGAAACCGCCGCCGCCGCCGCCGCCGACAGCGCCGCCGCTGCCGTTCCAGTTCCTGGGCAAGGCAGCCGCCGATGGCCAGTGGGAGGTGTACCTTGGCCGCGGCGAGCAGACTTTTGTCGTGAAAAAAGGCATGCAGATCGACGGCACGTACCGCGTCGATGCCATCGCACCGCCAACCCTGACCATGACCTACCTGCCCATGAACCAGGTGCAGCAGTTAAATATTGGAGTAATTGAGTGAAGCCAAATCTGAGAACGCTGTCGCTGTCCGTGCTGGTACTGGCACTGTCCGGCTGCGCGGCCGATATGGCCTACCGCGATGGCCGCAGCCTGGTTGAAAAAGACCAGGTGGAAGCGGGCCTGCTGAAATACCAGGAAGCGATGAAGCGCAACCCGGACAGCGCCCTGTATCGCTCCGCCTACCTCGACACGCGCGAGCGGGCCAGCGCCCGCCTGCTGGAGCAGGCCGACCAGTTCATCAATGAGGGAAAATACCTCCCTGCCGCGCAGAATTTCCAGCGCGTGCTGTCGATGGACCCGCAAAACGAACGCGCGCGCGCCGGCCTGCGTGCGCTGGAAATGGCTGACCGCCACGACAAGCTGCTGGCGCAAGCCCGTGCATCGCTGGAGCAGAAGGAATTCGAAGCGGCGAAGAGCCGCGTCGGCACGGTGCTGGCCGAGAAGCCGGACCACGCGGCCGGCCGCGCCCTGATGCGCGAGATCAATGAGCAGACGCCGCAGCCGCCGGCCGAATCGGGCCTGTCCAAAGCCTACAAGACCCCGATTACGATCGAGTTCCGCGAAGCGCCGCTGAAACAGGTATTCGACATCATTTCGCGCCGTTCGGGCCTGAACTTCATCTTCGACAAGGATGTGAAGAGCGACGCCCGCACCACCATCATGCTGAAGAACAGCACGGTGGAATCGGCAATTTACTTCCTGCTGATGACGAACCAGCTGGAGCAGCAGGTGATGGATGCCAATACCATCCTGGTCTACCCCAACACGGCGGCCAAGCTGAAGGAGTACCAGGAAACGGTGGTGCGCACCTTCTATTTGTCGAACGCGGAAGCCAAAACCGTCGCCAACACGCTCAAGACCATCCTCAAGTCGCGCGACGTGGTGGCCGATGAAAAGCTCAACCTGGTGATCCTGCGCGATAGTGCCGATGCGGTGAAACTGGCGGAAAAGATCATTGCAACGCAAGACCAGGCCGAGCCCGAAGTGATGCTGGACGTGGAGATCCTGGAGGTCAAGCGCAGCCGCCTGATGAAGCTTGGCGTGGATTGGCCGAACCAGGTCGGCCTGTCGGTGCTGGGCAGTGCCCGCGACGCAACCAAGCTGACTTTGCGCGACCTCGACAACATCAACCGCGACAACATCGGCGTCTCGGCGCTTGCCACGACCCTCAATATCAAGAAGACCGACGGCGACACCAACCTGCTGGCCAGCCCGCGCATCCGCGTGCGCAACAAGGAGAAGGCCAAGGTCGTGATCGGCGAAAAGGTACCGGTGATTACCACCACCATTTCGCCGGGCACGGGCGGCTTTGCCTCCGAATCGGTGAGCTATGTCGATGTCGGGCTCACGCTGAATGCGGAGCCGATCATCTACCTGAACAACGAAGTGGGCATCCGCATTGCGCTGGAAGTATCGAACCTGATCGACCGCGTGACGACCGCCAGCGGCACCACCGCCTACCAGATCGGCACGCGCCAGGCTTCCACCTTCCTGCAACTGAAGGATGGCGAGAACCAGGTGCTGGCGGGCCTGATCAATAGCGAGGAGCGCAGTACGGGCAACCGCGTGCCGGGCCTGGGCGACCTGCCGATCCTGGGCCGCCTGTTCGGCACGCAGACGGATGACAAGCAGAAGACCGAGATCGTGCTGTCGATCACGCCGCACCTGGTGCGCAACCTGCAGCGCCCGGAAACCTCGGTTGCCGAATTCTCGGCCGGTACCGAAGCGAACTTCCGCCGCAAGCCTGACGTCGCACCGCGCCAGGCCGTGGTGCTGCCGGGCGCCCGCCCAGCCGGCGCGACTGCTGCGCAGGATGCCGTCACGACGGCCGTGCCGACGCCAGGCGCCGCACCCGCCGCACCCGCCGCACCGGCGGACCAGCCCGCGCCGCAGAAACTGCCGCTGTCGAATACCCAGCCCGGCCCGGCTTCCAGCGTGACCAAACCGCTGCCGCCACCGGCCCCCGCCAATACCGTGCAGCCGCCGGCCAGCACGGAGCGTAAAGAGTAAGCATGCGCGCGCGCGGATTCACCCTGATCGAACTGCTGGTGACGCTGGCCATCCTTGGCCTGCTCGCCGCACTGGCGATCCCGGTCGGGCAGACCGTGGTCCAGCGCCGCAACGAGCAGGAGCTGCGCAGCGCGCTGCACGTGATGCGCAAGGCGCTGGACGACTACAAGACCGCCTACGATGAGGGGCGCATTGCCAAGTCCATCACCGGCAACGGCTATCCGCGCACGCTGGAGGTGCTGGTGGAAGGCGTGGTCGATGTACGCAGCCCGAAGCGCAGCAAGATCTACTTCCTGCGCCGCATCCCGCGCGACCCCTTCAACCCGGATTCCAATGCCAGCAATGGCCAAAGCTGGGGCAAGCGCAGCTACGCCAGCGACGCCGACGATCCGCGCGAAGGCGAGGATGTTTTTGACGTGTTTTCGACTTCGGAGCAGGTAGGCCTGAACGGCGTGCCTTACAAGAAATGGTGAACAAGAAGGGCTTCACACTGATCGAGCTGCTGGTCGTGCTGGGCATCATCGCCTTGCTGCTGACGCTCGCCGTGCCGCGCTATTTCCCGAGCGTGGACAAGACCAAGGAAACCATCCTGGCCGATAACCTGCGCAGCACGCGCGCCATCATCGACCAGTTCTACGGCGACACTGGCCGCTTCCCGGACAGCCTGGAGCAGCTGGTGGAGAAAAAATACCTGCGTGCCGTCCCGATCGACCCGATCACGGAAAAGAGCGATAGCTGGACTATCGTGCCGCCGGAGGACGTCAGCAAAGGCGGCGTGGCAGACATCAAGAGCGGAGCGCCCGGCAATGACCGCAGCGGCAAGCCT
Organism: Duganella sp. Root198D2; assembly: GCF_001428585.1. Taxonomy (NCBI): domain Bacteria; kingdom Pseudomonadati; phylum Pseudomonadota; class Betaproteobacteria; order Burkholderiales; family Oxalobacteraceae; genus Duganella; species Duganella sp. Root198D2. The sequence goes on from NZ_LMIC01000007.1 coordinate 127,044, forward strand.
TATTCCGAGTGGTAGGCAGCACGGGTTCACCTACGCCAGCGTAGTGATCCTGGTGGCGATTATCGGCCTGGTTGGCGCCATGTCGCTGCGCCTTGGCACAACCATGCAGCGCGCGGCCGCTGAACAGGCCCTGCTCGACATCGGCATGGAGTACAGCAACGCCCTGGCCAGCTATGCCGCCGCCACGCCGCAGGGGCAGCCCAACTATCCCAATTCTTTCGCCGAACTGCTGAAGGACCCGCGCTTCCCGCAACTGCGCCGCCATTTGCGCCGCGTCTATGTCGACCCGATGACGGGCAAGGCCGAATGGGGCCTGGTGAAGGCAAACGAGAATGGCGGCATCCTGGCCATATACAGCCTGTCGAAAGCGGCGCCGATCAAGATCGGGAATTTCCCGCCGCGCTTCGTGGCTTTTGAAGGCAAGACCAGCCTGGCCGACTGGAAATTCAGCGGCGAGGGCGTGCAGGTTGCTGGCGCCAAGGGCGCGGACGGCCAGCAGCCCGGCCAGCAGCCGGGACAGCCGGCCAAACCCGGATCGGGCATGCAGCCGGGCAGTCCGCTGACCGGCATGAACGGCACCCAGCCCGGTGCTTTGAGCGGCACGCAGCCTGGCAGCAAGCCGGGCACTCCGCAAGAGCCGCCGCAGCCTGCCGAACCGCCGCAGGAGCCGCCAGAGCCGCCGCAGGAGCCGCAGGAGCCGCCACCAGAGCCGGCGCCGGAGCAGTCCGGCGAGCAGCCGCGCGAAGAGGCGCCACCGCCGCCATCGCGCCGCTGAAGCCTGGCGCCTTTACTTGGCGCGGCGCTTGAAGTCGCGCAGGCGGAAACCGAGCGCGAACAGGGTGCCGAAGTACACCACTGCGCAGGCGCCGATCACCAGGAACAGCGCGCCGGCGCGCAGGAAAGCGTGTTGGCGCATGCCCAGCCAGTCGAATTGCTGCGCACCGCACCAGCCGGCAAGCCCCATCAGGACTACCGCCGCCAGCAAACGGGCCAGGAACTTTGGCCACCCCGGTTGCGGATTGTAGATGCCCTTCGCGCGCAGGCCCCGGTACAGCAAGGCGGCGTTCAGCAGCGCCGCCACGCTGATCGACAGCGCCAGCCCGGCGACCTTGAACTGCCAGACGAAAGCCAGGTTCATTACCTGGGTCGCAACCAGGGTGATGACACCGATGCGCACCGGCGTGCGCACATCCTGGCGCGCATAAAATGCCGGCGTCAGCGATTTGACCAGGATGATGCCGACCAGGCCGACCGCATAAGCCAGCAAGGGCTGCGCCGACATCACGGCCGCGAAGTCGGTGAACTTACCGTTGTGGAACAGGGTTGCCATGAGCGGCAACGCCAGCACAGCAATACCTACCGCCGCCGGCATGGCCAGCAGGAAGGTCAGGCGCAAGCCCCAGTCCAGCAGGGACGAATATTCGTCGTGGTCCTGTTCCTGGCTGGCCTTTGACAGGCTAGGCAGCAGGATGGTACCCAGCGCCACGCCGAGCAAGGCGTTGGGGAATTCCATCAGGCGGTCGGCGGCGGTCAGCCAGGACACGCTGCCTTCCTGCATCCAGGAGGCATACGTGGTGTTGATCATCAGGCTGATTTGCGCCACCGACACTGCAAACAGGGCAGGGAGCATATTTTTCAGCATGCGGCGCACGCCCGGATCGGCCAGGCCGACGCGCGGATTCCATGACAAGCGTGGCAGCATGCCGATCTTCACCAGCGAGGGCACCTGGATCGCAACCTGCAGGACGCCGCCCACCACGACCGCGATCGCCATGGCATAAACCGGTTGCTTCAAGTGCGGAGCCAGGAACAGGGCAGCGGAGATGAAGGAGATGTTCAGCAGCACCGGGGTAAAGGCCGGGATCTTGAACTGGCGCCAGGTATTCAGTACGCCGCTGGAGAGCGCGACGAAGGACATGCAAGCGATATAGGGGAACATCAGGCGCGTCATCCACACCGCGGCGTCAAACGATGCCGGATCCTTGCTCAAGCCCGAACCAATCAGATAGATGAACAGCGGAGCGCCTATAATCCCCACCGCACTGGTGAGCAGCGTGGCCCAGACCAGGACGGTCGCCACATGGTCGACCAGGGAACGGGTAGCCTCTTCACCCTGCCTGTTTTTGTATTCTGCCAACATTGGCACAAAAGCCTGCGAAAAAGCGCCTTCCGCGAACAGGCGGCGCAACAGGTTGGGAATGCGGAAGGCAATGTAGAACGCGTCGGTCATGCCGCCCGCGCCGAAAGCGCGGAAGAACAGGACTTCACGGAGCAGCCCCGTAATGCGGGACAACATTGTCATGCTTGAAATAGCGGCGAGGGTCTTGAGCAAGTTCATGGGCGCTGATTATAGCGAAAGCAGCAACGCCCCGACATTTAGAATTGCCCTGGCAGCAAAACCCCGTTATAATTTAAGGCTGTACAGAATTCAGTATGGCAGGCAGCGACGTTCAGCCGGCTCTGAAAACACCGCACCGGTTTGGCAAACGCTATTGTTTGCAAACGAACTTTGACAACGAATTAGGATTCTCAAATGGCAAATACCGCACAAGCGCGCAAACGCGCTCGTCAAGCAGTTAAGCAAAACGCTCACAACTCCGCTCAGCGTTCGACCCTGCGCACCGCGATCAAAGCTGTTCGCAAGGCGATCCAGGCTGGCGACAAAGCTGCTGCTACCACCATCTTCCAGGCTTCCGTGTCGACCATCGACTCGATCGCTGACAAGAAAATCATCCACAAGAACAAGGCTGCTCGTCACAAGAGCCGTCTGGCAGCTGCCCTGAAGGCACTGTCCGCCTAAGTTCGTGTGCTGGCGGCATTAGCCGCCAAACAGGTGTACCGAACAGGTGTACCGGAATAACCCGCATGGCATTGCGCCATAGCGGGTTTTTCACTTTGCGCCTACTTCATCGAAGCAGCCATGGAAGCGGCGGAGGCTGCCGATGCGGCAGCAGAGGCCGCGGCAGAAGCGGCTTTCTTGGCTTTCTTGGCCGATTTCTTGGCGGAGGCCGCGTCCGAAGCGGCGGCCGAAGCGGCCGATGCGGCGGAAGCCATTGGTGCGGCGGATGCCATCGAGGCAGCGGATGCTGCGGCGGAAGCCGAGGCGGAAGCCGAGCCTTTCAGGTGGTGGTCGGCAGCGAAGGCGGAGAGGGAAAGCAGGGAGGCAAGCAGCGCGACAGTAGTCTTAGACATGGCGAACTCCTTTTATAGTGGATGAAGGTTCTGGTGAACCTGATTCATCAACGCTGCCGCGACTTGCCTGGTTGACTTATTTAGTGCGTGCTCAGGTCGTCCGCTGAAACTTCCATCCATTCGCCCGGCATCAGCGGGTGGCTGGCCAGCGATATGGCGCCGATGGCCGAGCGCACCAGGCGCAGGGTAGGGTGGCCGATGGCGGCGCTCATGCGCCGTACCTGGCGGTTTTTGCCTTCTTGCAGGGTGATCGCCAGCCAGGACGTGGGCTGGCCGGCGCGCTGGCGGATCGGCGGATTGCGCGGCCACAGCCAGGCCGGCTCGGCGATGCGTACCGCCTTGCAGGGCAGGGTGGTGAAGTCGCCCAGGTCGAGCGGCGCCTGCAGGCGCCCCATGGCGTCGGCATCCGGCACGCCTTCCACCTGTACCAGGTAGGTCTTGGCTTCCTTGCGATCGGGGTGGGCAATCTTGTGCTGCAATTTGCCATCGTCGGTCATCAGCATCAACCCCTCGCTGTCATAGTCGAGGCGGCCGGCCGGGTAGACGTTCGGGATCTTGATGTAATCGGCCAGGGTTTCCTTATCCCCGGAGGGGGAAAACTGGCACAATACCTGGAAAGGTTTATTAAAAAGTATCAGGGGCATAGGTTGGTAGTATAGCGCCCAGTAAAATACTGGTGCATAATGTGGAACGCCAGTGTCTTATGTCTTATAGAAGACTGCCAAACCCCTTCTTCGGAGAACACGATGTACCAACATATCAAAGTACCTGCCGACGGCCAGAAAATCACCGTTAATGCCGATTATTCCCTGAGCGTGCCTGACACCCCGATCATCCCTTACCTGGAAGGCGACGGCACCGGCGTCGACATCACCCCGGTGATGATCAAGGTGGTGGACGCGGCGGTTGCCAAGTCGTACGGCGGCAAGCGCAAGATCAGCTGGATGGAAATCTTCGCCGGCGAAAAGTCGACCAGGGTCTACGGCCCGGACGTATGGCTGCCGGAAGAAACCCTGAAGGTACTGAAGGACTACGTCGTGTCGATCAAGGGCCCGCTGACCACCCCGGTCGGCGGCGGCATCCGTTCCCTGAACGTGGCCCTGCGCCAGGAGCTGGACCTGTACGTCTGCCTGCGCCCCGTACGCTACTTCAAAGGCGTGCCATCGCCAGTGCGCGAGCCTGAGAAGACCGATATGGTGATCTTCCGCGAGAACTCGGAAGACATCTACGCCGGCATTGAATGGCAGGAAGGCTCGGAAGGCGCCAAGAAGCTGATCGAATTCCTGACCAGGGAAATGGGCGTGAAGAAGATCCGCTTCCCTGAAACTTCGGGCATCGGCATCAAGCCGGTGTCGATCGAAGGCACCGAGCGCCTGGTGCGCAAGGCGATCCAGTACGCGATCGACAACGACAAGCCGTCCGTGACCATTGTCCACAAGGGCAACATCATGAAGTACACCGAAGGTGGCTTCCGTGACTGGGCCTACGCGCTGGCGCAGAAGGAATTCGGTGCTGAGCTGATCGATGGCGGCCCATGGTGCAAGTTCAAGAATCCGAAGACCGGCCGCGAGATCACCGTCAAGGATTCGATCGCCGACGCCTTCCTGCAGCAGATCCTGCTGCGTCCTGCGGAGTACTCGGTGATCGCCACCCTGAACCTGAACGGCGACTACATCTCCGATGCGCTGGCGGCGCAAGTGGGCGGCATCGGCATCGCACCGGGCGCCAACCTGTCCGACTCCGTGGCCATGTTCGAAGCGACCCACGGCACCGCGCCCAAGTATGCAGGCAAGGATTACGTGAATCCGGGTTCGCTGATCCTGTCGGCTGAAATGATGCTGCGCCACATGGGCTGGACCGAGGCTGCCGACCTGATCATCTCCGCGATGGAAAAGGCCATCACCTCCAAGAAGGTCACCTACGACTTCGCCCGCCTGATGGAAGGCGCGACCCAGGTGTCGTGCTCCGGCTTCGGCGACGTGATGATCGAACAGATGTAATCGATCCGGCTTCAAGCCAAACCCCATTTCCGCGAGGACATGGGGTTTTTATTTTTCTCGGCTGGGGCAGCCCTTCAACGTTGGCGCAAGCTGACTACTTGCCGCTATCGCAGGTATGCGAGATACGCGTCCAGACGGTACGCGAACGGGTTTTCATGGTCGGCGTGCCCGCTTGCATGCGGTCGAGCGCCATGCGGATGCCGGCTTTTTCTTCTGGGTCGGTGCTATTCTCCATTTCTGCCTTCATGCGTGCAATGGTGGCGGCGTAAGTCGCGTCGCTCTGCTTTTGCATGCCCGGCAGCTCGGCCAGTTGCTGTTTGGCGCGTGCACGGATCTCGGGCGTCTCACCATGCTCGGCCTGCTGTTTGAGCAAAGGCGACAGGACTGACATATTGGGCGCGGCGCCGGTCGTCACCATCGTCATATCCGATAGAAATTCCCAGCGCTCCTTGTCGAGTTGGTGCACGGTCAAGTCAAGCCTGCCGAAAGAGCAATTGGCGGTCTGGGTAAAGCCATCCTTGATTCTGGTTATCGACTGCACCGTGCAAGCTTCGGCTTGCGGCGGCAAGGGCAGCGTCCCGCCGGTCACGGCCTTGACGCAATGCGTGACCGGAGCACTGCCCTTGAACTCACGCGTGGCGCTATTTGCGCCGGCTTGCCAGCGTGCGGTTGTATCGCCGTGCTCACCCTCGGTGGTCAAGCGGACTTGGGTAGGGTTGCCGCTGAAGGCCATCGTACCGTCGGTATCGATGCGGTACAGGCCCAGTGGCGGCAATTCGATGGGCGCCGCCAGACTTGTCTCGCTAGTTAATGCGCCTGCCGCCAACAGAAGGGCAGCCAGCAGGCGGTGCGTTGTATGCAATTCGAATGTCGACATTTATTTTCCTTTTGTTTGTTAAGTTATTGCCACTGGCTATGGTTCAGGCGCTTGAGGCCAAGTTGCTCACATAGCGTCGTGAATTCGGCTTCATGGTGATAGCTGTATAGAAGGGCATTCCAGTTATCGCCGCCGTCGTCGAAGACGGCCAGCCGCCGTTCGTTGTCGTTTGCACGGTCTTGCAGCGCATTCAGCATCGTGGTGACGGCGGCCGTTCCTTGCTGCGCCGTATTGGCAAGCCCTGCTGCGGGTAATTGCCATGCTTCGCACAGGGCCGTTGCCTGGGCGGCCAACGTGGCGTCATCCTTCAAATCGGCGTGCAGCGCCAGGCCACGCGCTGCCAACGTCGCCATCAGCGTATGGATAGGCGGCATGGTTTTGCGCTTGCCCAGCGCCTGCCTGGCGGCGTCGGTTAGGGCAGGCTGCTCGCCGCACACCAGCTCGATCCAGCGGGCGTACGCTTCGGCTTTGGTCAGGACATAGTCACGCTTGGGTTTTGGTCTGGCGGTAGCGGGCAAGCCCTCAGCCGGGTCCCGCACGCAGCTGCGCCAGGCGTCGCGCGTTGGTCGAACGTGAGTGCGGTAGTAGTCGACCAGTTCGTGCGGATAGTAGGGCAGGTGGCGGAACGCGCTGTCGTCGACATCGAAGGCACAAACGGCAAGGCCCAGGTGCAGCGGGAAATATTCGAATGCCGACTTGCCGTCCCCGACCTGCTCGCGGTAGCCGAAAGCCTTCATCAGCCTGGGCCACTGCTTCATGTAGGTGGCAAATGCCTGCGGCCAGGTTGCGGGCGGCTGCAGCAGCGCACCCACCAGCTGCTCCTCGTGCGGCATCGCCTTATGCTCAATATCGAGATCAGCCGGGTAGCGCTCACCTGGCGCGAAGGCTTTGCGCACCATCGTAAACAGGACTGGATTGCCGCCCGGCGTGAACCAGTTGTCCAGATGCGTCACCTGCGCACCATCGTCATCGAAGCAGACCAAGGCGAACAGCAGCATCCAGCTAGCTGTTTGGTCAACCTGCAGGCGCAGCCGATGATCGGGAAACAGCTTGGCGCACAAGTCTGCCGCCTGCTGAAGTAAGGGCAGGTAGTCACCATGGAAGTGGTGACGCAGCAAGTCGAGCGAGTCGCCGCGAGCGTAGCGCTGCAGCAGTCCCCGGGCCAGGTGGCTGGGTACTGCCAGCAGGCTGTATTGGTGCGGATTGTCGGGTTCTTCCAGTGCCTTTCGGATCGCCCCGCTTGCCAACCGTTCATGACTTTCGACCTGGTAGCTTGTTGATTCCACGGTGGCGGTGAGATTGCGCGGCTTATGCATATGAAAAACTTATCCTAAAGATAAGTCTATCTTACCCCAGCGCACAAAAATTCCCGCGTTGATTCGCCAAATCATGGGAATGCTGGCGGGGGCTGCTTTAATTATGCCGGTAATGCAGGCAGGCCAGTTGCGCGCCGCCGACCACGGCGGTAATGGGGGACGGGCCTGCCAGCGCGAAGCCGGCGCGTTCCAGGACCCGGGCGGAGGCGGCGTTGGCAATGGTGACGTGGGCGTCGAGGCCGGCCAGCTCCCAGCGGCCATATGCCAGTTCCATCAGGTGCGACAGCGCGGCACCCGCCAGGCCGCGGCCAATGGCGGACGCTGCAATGCGATAGCCGACTTCGGCCCGGCCACCGATGCGGTCGATATCTTTCAGGTTGCAGCGGCCAAGAATGCCCCCGTCTTCAATCAACAGGCAGGGATGCAGGCTGCCGGCCGAATAGCGGGCCAGGTATTCCTCTATATGTGCCGCTACGCCGGACAGCTTGTAAAAGTCGGGCGTTCGCGCATCGACCTGCGATTCGAACCAATCGCGGTTGGCGAGCTCGAACGCAAGCAGGGCTGGCGTGTCGGCTAGGCTGAGAGTGCGTATTTGCATGACGAAATCAGCATAGTAGTTGCCGGGCAAGGTGCGAAAAAAAACCCCGCAGGGCGGGGCTTTTGCTGATCCGAGGCCAGGGTTAGCTGGATTGGATGTTGGAAGCTTGCTTGCCTTTAGGGCCTTGCGTGACTTCGAACTGCACTTTTTGACCTTCTTTCAGGGTCTTGAAGCCGTTCATGTTAATAGCGGAAAAGTGCGCGAACAAATCCTCACCGCCATCATCAGGAGTGATGAAGCCAAAACCTTTGGAGTCATTGAACCACTTAACGGTACCAGTTGCCATATTAAAAAAACCTTCATTAAAAACGAATCACACGAGCCATAAAAGCAAGAAGCTTCCTGCCCCCTCCTCGACAACTCACTTCTTACCGGCATGTACAGAACTGCACAATGTCGATATCGCATTGTTGGCGGAACAATTTTTAATGTCAAGCGCTTTCACTAGCACACGGTGAGCTTTTTGCAACAGCTATTTTTGAGGCCCCTTGATTTATGCCAACCTGACCGCCATCTGCGGCAATCGGCGAAAACGCGTAAGATGAGTACTGGTGGAAATGGCCCTCTTAAATGGGCGTTGCAACTAGTCTGAAAGCATTAGAATATAAGCGTATGGCAACCAAGCATGACACCGAAACCGTCCTGGAACGGCAGGCAATAAAGCCGCCACCTATGTACCAGGTGGCGCTCTTGAACGACGACTACACTCCGATGGAGTTTGTAGTCGCCATCATCCAGGAGTATTTCAATAAGGACCGGGAGACGGCCACACAAATTATGCTGAGTGTCCATCGCTACGGCAAAGGCGTGTGCGGCGTTTTCTCTAAAGATATAGCTTCAACCAAAGTGGAGTTTGTTTTAACGCATGCACGCAAGGCGGGGCACCCCCTGCAATGTGTGATGGAGGAAGTATGATTGCGCAGGAATTGGAAGTAAGTTTGCATATGGCGTTTGTCGAAGCGCGGCAGGCACGACACGAGTTCATCACCGTGGAGCACTTGCTGCTGGCGCTGCTTGACAATCCATCGGCAGCCGAGGTGCTGCGCGCCTGCGCAGTGAATATTGAGGACCTGCGCAAAACGCTGACCAACTTCATCGGCGATAACACCCCGACCGTGCCTGGCACCGGCGAAGTGGATACCCAGCCTACCCTGGGCTTCCAGCGCGTGATCCAGCGCGCGATCATGCACGTGCAGTCGGCTTCCAACGGCAAGAAGGAAGTGACCGGCGCCAACGTGCTGGTGGCCATCTTCGGTGAAAAAGACTCGCACGCGGTGTACTACCTGCACCAGCAGGGCGTCACCCGCCTGGACGTGGTCAACTTCATCTCGCACGGCGTGCGCAAGGACCAGCAGATGGAGTCCGGCAAGGCCTCCGAGGGCGTGGAAGAGGGCAGCGTGCCGGAAGGCCAGGCCAAGGAATCGCCGCTGGACCAGTTCACGCAGAACCTGAACAAGTCGGCCGCCGAGGGCAAGATCGACCCGCTGATCGGCCGCGAAGACGAAGTGGACCGTGTGATCCAGGTCCTGTGCCGCCGCCGCAAGAACAACCCGCTGCTGGTGGGCGAGGCTGGCGTGGGCAAGACCGCCATTGCGGAAGGCCTGGCTTACCGCATCACCCAGGGCGACGTGCCGGAAGTGCTGTCGAGCGCTGTGGTCTACTCGCTGGACATGGGTGCGCTGCTGGCCGGCACCAAGTACCGCGGCGACTTCGAGCAGCGCCTGAAGGCGGTGCTGAAGCAGCTGAAAGACAACCCGAACGGCATCCTGTTCATCGACGAGATCCACACCATCATCGGTGCCGGTTCGGCCTCGGGCGGCACGCTGGACGCGTCCAACCTGCTGAAACCGGCCCTGGCCAACGGCCAGCTGAAGTGCATCGGTGCGACCACCTTCACTGAGTTCCGTGGGGTGTTCGAAAAAGACCATGCGCTGAGCCGCCGCTTCCAGAAGGTCGACGTCAACGAGCCGACCGTGGAGCAAACCGTGCAGATCCTGCGCGGCCTGAAGTCGCGTTTCGAAGAACACCATGGCGTGAAGTATTCGTCGTCGGCGCTGTCGACTGCGGCCGAACTGGCGGCGCGTTTCATCAACGACCGCCACCTGCCGGACAAGGCGATCGACGTGATCGACGAGGCGGGCGCCGCGCAGCGTATCCTGCCGAAGTCGAAGCAGAAGAAAACCATCGGCAAGGCCGAGATTGAGGAAATCATTTCCAAGATCGCGCGCATCCCGCCGCAGACCGTCAACCAGGACGACCGCAGCAAGCTGGCCACCATCGACCGCGACCTGCGCAACGTGGTGTTCGGCCAGGATCCTGCGATCGAAGCGCTGGCTTCCGCGATCAAGATGTCGCGCGCCGGCCTGGGCAAGCAAGACAAGCCTATCGGTTCCTTCCTGTTCTCCGGTCCGACCGGCGTCGGCAAGACCGAAGTGGCCAAGCAGCTCGCCTTCATTCTGGGCATTGAGCTGATCCGCTTTGACATGTCGGAATATATGGAGCGCCATGCGGTGAGCCGTCTGATCGGCGCGCCTCCTGGCTACGTGGGTTACGACCAGGGCGGCCTGCTGACCGAAGCAATCACCAAGAAGCCGCACGCGGTGCTGCTGCTGGACGAGATCGAGAAGGCGCATCCTGACATCTTCAATATCCTGCTGCAGGTCATGGACCACGGCACGCTGACCGACAACAACGGCCGTAAAGCCGATTTCCGCAACGTGATCATCATCATGACCACCAATGCGGGTGCGGAAAGCTTGCAGAAGCGTTCGATCGGTTTCACCGACAGCAAGGAAGCAGGCGACGAGATGGCGGACATCAAGCGCATGTTCACGCCGGAGTTCCGCAACCGCCTGGACGCGACCATCAGCTTCCGCGCACTGGACGAGGAAATCATCCTGCGCGTGGTGGACAAGTTCCTGATGCAGCTGGAAGAGCAGCTGCACGAGAAAAAGGTGGAAGCGATCTTCAGCGAGAAACTGCGTAAGTTCCTGTCGAAGAAGGGCTTCGATCCTTTGATGGGCGCGCGCCCGATGTCGCGCCTGATCCAGGACATGATCCGCAAGGCGCTGGCCGACGAACTGCTGTTCGGCAAGCTGGTGTCCGGCGGCCGCGTGATCGTGGACCTGGACGAAGCCGAAGCCATCAAACTGGAGTTCCCGGAACCGGATGCGGCGCCTACGCCACCCCCGGAGACCGTTGAAGTCGAATAAGCGGTGCTCCGCTTGCGAAAACCCGCCCGGCTTTGGGCGGGTTTTTTTTCGCTCAGAATTCCTGCAATTGCTTGAGGGCCGCCACGCGGCGGCGCGAAACTTCCACCGTCATACCGGCGATACGCAAGGACAAGGCGCCGCCTTCGCCGTTCTCGACGCCTTGCACGGCGGCCAGGTTGACGATGTGGCGGCGGCTGGCGCGGAAGAACTGCTGCGGGTCGAGGCGCTGCTCGACTTGCAGCAGCGAGCGCGCCAGCAGCGGTGCGGCGCCGTTGAAGTAGAGGCGGGTGTAGTTGCCTTCCGACTCGAACAGGCGGATGTCTTCCAGCCGCACGAACCAGCAGCGCTCGCCGTCGCGGATGAACAGCTTGCGTGGCGCGGCGCTGGGCGGTGGCGCCAGGCCCAGGCGAGCGGCGGCTCGCTCCAGCGCCGCGGCCAGGCGTTGCGGTTCGATGGGCTTCATCAGGTAATCGAGCGCACTGGCTTCGAAGGCCTGCAGGGCGTACTGGTCGAAGGCGGTGGTGAAGATCACTTCCGGCGCCTCGTCCAGTGTGGCCAGCAGGTCGAAGCCGCTGCCGCCCGGCATCTGCACGTCCAGCAGCAGCAGGTCCGGTTGCAGGGTTGCGATCTGCAGCGCCGCTTCGGCGGCATTGGCCGCTTCGGCGGCATTGGCCGCTTCCCCGACGATACTGACGCCGGGATGGGAGGCCAGCAGGCGCCGCAATTCGGCGCGCGCCAGACGTTCGTCGTCGACGACCAGGATGCGCATCATGCGGCCACCGGGAATTGCAAGGTGGCGCGTACCCAGCCGCTGTTCTCGCTCAATTGCAGGCTCGCTTCGTCGCCTAAGGACAAGGCCAGGCGCTTGCGGGTGTTGCTAAGGCCAACCTTGGTGGAGTTGCCGAACGAGCGGATGGCGCCCGCGTTGGCGATCTCGATCAGGGCGTTGTCGCCGGCACGGCGGGCGGTGATCAGGATGTCGCTGCCGGTCTTGCTCATCTCCACGCCGTACTTGACGGCGTTTTCCACCAGAGTCTGCAATGACATGGGTGGAACCATGACCTGTTCCAGCCCCGGTTCGACGGTGATGCTGGCGCGCAAGCGCTCTTCAAAGCGGATTTTTTCAATGGCCAGGTAGGCTTCGACTGCTTCCAGTTCCTTTTGCAGCGGCACCTTGTGCAATTCGCCTGTCTGCAGGGTATAGCGCATCAGGCTCGCCAACTGGTCGATCATCTGCGAGGCCGAATCGGGTTCTTGGTAGACCAGCGCGCGGATGCTGTTCAGGCTATTGAAGAAGAAATGCGGATTGACCTGGGCTTGCAGCGCGCGCAATTCGGAGTCCTTGGCCTGCACCTCCATGCGCAGGGCGCTCGCTTCGAACTGGTTTGCGCGGCGGATAGCCAGCGCCACCATATAAGCAAGCTGCCAGCCGACGAAAACGCAGCTCCAAAGGGTAGCCGAAGGCGCCATCCATGCCCAGCTGCTGTCGAATTTCCCCTGCAAGAAATAGATCGCCGCCGCTACGCTCAGCGCCTGCAGCGGTCCTAACAAAAGCGACGGGCCTACGAACATGCGCCACTTGATCGTGCCGGTATTCCAGCTGCGGGCCTTGATCAAACGGTGCCAAAGGTCCGACAGCAAGGCGCCGCTGGCCGCGGTCCAGACGCAGGTGGCCAGCACGCCGGGCAAGTTGAGGAAATGGCTGTAAATTACCGCGACAACGAGGAAGATCAGTGTCCAGCCGAGGCCTTGCATGATCCAGTACCAGTTAAGCCTTGCCAACAAAGGACGCCGGAGTTCTGTCATAGGAGCGGTTAGTGGAGGAATTGGTCGGTGCGAGCATACATCCATTCTGCATCGTCGTACATCATGAAATAACGGGCTGGTTAGCGCCCGTGATCTCCACCGCGACGCCGCCTACTTTCAACGCCAGGGAGCCGCCGGCTGTCTGGACGATGCGATCGACATCGGCAAGGTTGACGATATGGCGGCTGCTGGCGCGGAGAAATTGCTGCGGGTCGAGCAGCTTCTCCAACTGCGGCAGCGGGCGTGCAATCAGCGGCGAGCCGCCGTCGAAATAGGCGCGTGTTTGCTGGCCTTCCGATTCAAACAGGCGAATATCCATCAGGCGCACGAGCCAGTATCGGTCGCCGTCGCGGATGAAAAGCTTGCCCGGCTTCCCGCCCATTCCGGCTCGCACTGCAGCGCGTTCCAATGCGGCTGCAAGGCGTTGCGGGTGGATGGGCTTGAGCAGGTAGTCGGCCGGGCAGGGGCCTTGGCCTGTAGTGAAGATAATCTCCGGTACCTCGTTGAGTGCGTCGAGCAGGTCGAAGCCGCTGCCGCCCGGCATTTGAACATTCAGCAGGATCAATTCCGGCGTCAAAGCGGCGGCTTGGGCAATGCCGTCGCCAACGTCCGCCGCCTCGCCGACGATTTCGAAATGCGCGTGGCCAGCCAGCAGGCGGCGCAGTTCCTTGCGCGCCAGCCGTTCATCGTCGACGACCAGCACGCGCATCATGATGACAAAGGAAAGGTAACAGTGGCGCGCACCCAGCCATCGCGCTCCACCAGGTCCAGGCTGGAATTTCCGCCTTTGGCATGCAGCAGACGTTTGCGGGCATTGGCCAGGCCGACGCGGGTCGAATTGCCAAGCTTGGCCAGCGTGCCACGGTTGGCTACCTCGATCTGTGCGCGGCCATTGGCCTGGCTGGCGCTGATGCGGATTTCCGTTCCAACGCTGCTTTGCTCGACGCCGTATTTGACCGCGTTTTCCACCAGCGTCTGCACGGCCATTGGCGGGATCGTCACCGCGCCCATCTCGCCGGCGATGTCGATGGCGACATTCAAGCGTTCTTCAAAACGGATCTTTTCGATGGCGAGATATGACTGCACTGCCTCCATTTCTTCTTTCAGCGGTACGGTGTCGGCATAGCTGGAAGCGAGCGTATAGCGCATCAGCGTTGCCAGCTGGTCGATCATCTGCGCGGCCGAGTGCGGGTTCTCGAAGATCAGCGCCCGCACGCTGTTCAGGCTATTGAAAAAGAAGTGCGGGTTGACCTGGGCCTGCAGTGCCTTCAGTTCGGCCTCCTTGGCCAGCACGTCGAGACGCAGCGCCTCCGATTCGAAGCGGTTGGCGCGGCGCAAGGCCGTGGCAGCCATATAGCACACCTGCCACGCCGTCATGATGCCGGACCAGAACAGGATCAGCATCGGCAGCCAGCTACCGCCGTCGGCCACGCCAACCAGTGTGCGCGCGATGAAAGTGACGGCAGCCAGTTGCAATGGACCGAGGATGAAGATGGCCACGGCGACCTGGCGCCAGTCCGCCTTGCGCGAGTTCCATTCGCGCAGCTTCATGTACCGGCGCCATAAGTCGGTCAGCACCAGGCCGCTGACGCCATCCAGGATGCAGGCCAGGACCGCGCCTGGCTTTTCCAGGAAGGGGCCGTTGACCAGCATGATGAAAGCAGTGATGGCGCTCCAGCCCAGTCCTTGCAGGATCCAGTACCAGTTGATGCGCGCAAGTAGCGGTGTACGAAGTTTATTCATTGCGCTCTATCTCAGGCGGCGAGCGGGAAACGCAAGGTAGCCGTCACCCAGCCATCGTGTTCGCTCAAGTCCAGGCTGGATTGTCCGCCCTTTGCCAGTTCCAGCCGTTTGCGTGCATTGCCCATGCCAACCTTGGTCGAGCCGGCATTGGCGAGCAGCGAGCCCTGGTTGGCGACTTCGATCACTGCATGGCCGCCCGACTGGCGTGCGGTGATGCGGATCTCGCTGCCGTCGGTACGGCGCTCGACGCCGTATTTGACCGCATTTTCAACCAGGGTCTGCAAAGTCATTGGCGGAATCGTCACGTGCGCCATCCCGTCGCCGATCTCAAAATGCGCGCGCAAGCGTTCCTCGAAGCGGAGCTTCTCGATGCCCAGGTAGGCGTGCACGGCATCCAGTTCCTGCTTCAGCGGCACGCAATCGCTGAACGTGGACATGAGCGTGTAGCGCATCAGGGTAGCAAGCTGGTCGACCATATGGGCGGCGTTGTCGATGTTTTCGTACATCAGGGCGCGGACGCTGTTCAGGCTATTGAAGAAAAAGTGCGGGTTGACCTGCGATTGCAAGGCCCGCAGTTCGGCGTCCTTTGCCAGCACTTCCAGTCGAAGTGCTTCGGCCTCGAGCCTCGAGGCGCGGCGCAGCGCAACCGCCGCCATGTAGCAGATGGTCCATCCCAGCATGACGGCGCACCAGAAGGCCAGTTCTATTGAAATGCGCTCCGGACGGCCGACATCGGCCAGGTGAGGCGCGAAGATGTAGGTTGCCAGCTCCGAGATCGCAGTCTGCAAGGGTGCCAGTACCAGCACTGCGGCAGCTGGCAGCCGCCAATCGTTGCCATGGCGGTTCCAGCGCCATGCCTTGAAGATGCGGTGCCATGCGCTGGTGAACATCCAGCCGCTGCCAAAAACCAGGATGAATGAGGCCAGTATCTTGGCATTCGTATAGCGGTTGTTGCCGAGGATGATCAACAGGAACAGCGTTCCCCAGCCAATGATTTGTAGCGCAGAGAACCAGCCAAGGCGGGAGACGGGGGCGCGGTTGTGGTCCATGTAGTGGAATCCTTTATGCTGCGACCGGAAAGCGCAAGGTTGCGCGCACCCAGCCGTCGATTTCAGCAAGATCGAGGGTGGCATGCTCGCCTTTGGATAGCGCCAAACGCTTGCGTGCATTGCTCACGCCAACTCCGGCCGATTTGCCGCCTGCCAGGATGCGGCCGCGGTTTGCTACTTCGATGATGGCAGTTCCGCCGGTACGTTGCGCGCGGATGCTGATTGCGCTGCCGCTCGAGGACGGTTCGACGCCGTATTTCACAGCGTTTTCCACCAGCGTTTGCAGCGCCATCGGCGGGACCATGATCGCTTCCATGTCCTTGCCTATGTCGATAGCGAATTGCAGCCGTTCTTCGAAGCGAATTTTCTCGATCGCCAGGTAGGCGTTCACGGCGCTCAGTTCTTCTTGCAGCGGCAGGCGCTGGTTGCTGCGCAGCGACAGTGCGGCCATGTAGCAGACATTCCATGCCAGCATGACGCCGCTCCAGAACGACAGCAGGATCAATTTCCACGGCAACCCGCCGCCTTGCCAGCCGGGACCTGTCAGGAAACGGTCCATTTCGAGATTGCCGACGCTCTGGATGACTCCCAGCAGGATCGCCGCTCCGACTGCAACCGGCCAGGTGAGGTGTTTGCCGCGGCGCTGCCTGGTATTGCACAGTTGGCGCCACGCGCAGCTCAAGGCCAGGCCACTCAAGCCGCACCAGGCGGATAGCGGGAACAGGATGATTTCCAGCCGGTTGACCAGGGCGACGAACAGCGCGACGCCGGCCCAGCCAGTGACTTGCAGCGGCCAAAAATAGTGTGCTCTTTTCATGGAATGGAAGCATAACGCACGCAGAAGGATGCCGTTCCGGCGATATGACGAGTGGTCGGATCGGATGACAGGCGGTTGCTCAGGGGCGGTGTGAGCGACCGCGGGCGCGCAAGGGGAAAATGAACCAGGTGCCAATCAGCAGCAGGAAGGCGGCCAGGCCGCCGGCTGCGCTTCCCATGTCGCTTCCTGTGACCATATACAGGACCACGGCGATGTCCAGCGCCAGGCCGGCGGCAAGCGGTGCGAGGGCGTAGCAGATGGCGCGCGAAGAAATTTTGATCGCATGCATGGAGACCTGGCCCGGTTCGGCCAGGCGATGGTAGGCAGCAGGCAGCATGACCAGTGCGATGGCCACCACCACCAGCGCCAGGGCGGCGGCATGGCAGTCCTGGGCGTAGACCGGCAGCTTCTCGAAGCGGTCGTTGAAGACGGCAATGGACTGGAAGCCGAACAGTGCCTGGATACCTGGCAGTATCATGCGCGCCTCTTCAATGATGCGGCCCATCTGTTCTTTTAGTGTCTCTTGTTCGGTGTGCTCGTCCATGCCGTCGATTTTAGCGAGCAGCCGGTTTCGCAGGCGCGCGCCTGTCCCGCCAGGATACCGTGCGCGACAAGACCCGCGCCGTAGACGGACATATGGTCGTCGTCGAAATACAGGGCTTTGGCGTCCTTGACGGCGTAGCAACGCGCTGCATCGCAAAACAACGATTCCGGCCGCACGATGCGCACGCCGGCAGGCAATTCGCCCAACCGTTGCTCGACATAGGCGCTGCGACGGCGCCACCAGTCCAGGGTGACACCGTCAACGGTGCGTGGATCCTCGGCCTGGCGTATCAGCTTGTCCACCTGGCGCGGCAGTTCCGGCGCTTGCAATACCACGGTCACGCGTTTGCCTGCGCCGACAAAGCGGTTCAATATCGTCTTGTACGATGCCCAGATGGCGCTGCGCTTGGCATCGGAGAATTCGTCCGGCAAGCGCGGGTAAATGCCTTCATGGTCGCCGAACAGCGCGCTGTGAAGGCGGTAGCTGACCACTACCTCCTTGATATGGGGATCGCCGGCGATGAAGTCGACCGTTTCGCGCGTCCAGTCGCTACAGCCGGGATTGAGGTCTGCGCGCTGATAGGAAGGCGAGCAGCCGCTGAAGCTGAACTGGCGCACTCCCTGGTGGCTGTCCTTCAACTCCACTGACAGCGCGTAAGCCAGTTCGATGGCATGGCTGTCGCCGAATACAGCCCATTCGCCGCCAGTTGCATTGAAAGCGCAGGCGTCCTGGGGTTTGCGGTAGTCCAGCCCTTTGGTATGGCAGACAGCCCGCTCTGGGCTTGCAGTGACGGTACGCAGGACCTCCTGCTGCTGTGGCGTAGTTTTCACGCTTCGCATACCATCGGTTTTGTGGCCGGCCAAGCCGATGCCGAAAAACAGCAGCGAGCCGGCGATGGCAAACGCGAAGACTTGCGGGCGGCCGAACTTGCTGCGGTTGCGGAACGGCTTTTCGACAAACTGCCAGCTAAGGTAGGCCAGCACCATGGTCAACGCAACCAGGCTGGCCATCAACGCGGTGCTGGGGCCTTCCATGCTGCGATGGCGCGCGAACGCCAGGAGCGGCTGGTGCCACAGGTAGGCGCTGTAGCTGACCAGGCCCACCCCGACCAGGATCCTGCTGCCCAGGATCTTGCCGACCGTAGTCGGCGGCGCCGCGAACAGGATGATCATTGCAGCGCCAACCGTGGGCAGCAGCGCATATACGCTGGGGAAGGGCGTGTATTTGTCGAAGGCGAAAATACTGATGCCGATCAGGCCAAGCCCCGCCAGGCTGGCCAGTTCGCGGGTGCGCTGCGCATACTCTCCGGCGCCCGGCCGCGACATGTAATACGCGCACAGGGCGCCGATGGCCAGTTCCCAGCCGCGTGTGGGCAGCAGGAAGAAGGTGGCAGTCGGATCCTTGGCAACGCCCCATTGTGCTGCAGCCAGGCTGGCGAGCGCCGTACCTGCCAGCACCGCAAGCAGCACGCGTTGGTCGCGGCGCCAGAACAGCATCAGGAACAGGGGGAAGAGCAGGTAGAACTGTTCTTCCACCGCCAGGCTCCAGGTGTGGAGCAGCGGCTTGAATTCGGCGGAAGAATCGAAATAATCGCTCTGTTGCCAGAACAGGATATTCGATGCAAAGACAGTGACGGCCAGCAGGCTTTGCCCAAAGCTTTTCAAATCATCGGGCACCAGCCAGAACCAGGCGAACGGCAGGCAGGCGAGCAGCAGCAGGAATAGCGCGGGCAGGATGCGGCGCGCCCGCCTTTCGTAGAAATTCAGGATCGAGAACTGGCCGGCTTGCAGTTCATGGATCAGGATCGTCGTGATCAGGTAGCCGCTGATGACGAAGAAAATATCGACCCCAACGAAGCCGCCGCCGAACAGCTGGAACCCTGCGTGAAACAGGATTACCGGCAGGACGGCAACCGCCCGTAGACCATCAATTTCCCTGCGATATTCCATGAATTGCCCCTGAAATCAAGGCAAGACGATACTACGGCATTGTAATTGATGCAATATTATGTGGTTTCGATGCCGCAGGCGCACTAGGTTTCCTGTTCTTCGCGCAAACGGCGCCAGAGCGTCGTGCGGCTGACGCCCAGGTAGTCAGCCGCGGCGTCGCGGCGGCCGCCGAAACGTGCCAGTACTTCGGTGACGCGTTCCGGTGCGCTCGCGCGTGGCGCCGATGCGAACGGTGCGGCCAGTTGCGGTGCCGTGTGCGAGGACGCGCCCAGTTCCGGCGCAACGCCGATGACGAAGCTTGGTGTCAGGGCTTGCAGCGGTTCGGCGGCGAGGAATAGCGCCAGGCGTTCGGTCAGGTTGCGCAGTTCCCTCACATTGCCCGGCCAATCGTAGCGCAGCAGCAGCGGGGCGCAGGCGGCTAGTTCGGCCGGCAGGTTCGGGTGGGCGCGTGCGCCCAGGCTGGCCAGTGCGGTGCGCAATGACCATTCGGCCAGCGGCTGGATGTCGGTTGGACGGTCGCGCAGCGGCGGCAGCGACAGGCGCAGCACGGCCAGGCGGTAGAACAGGTCGGCGCGAAAGCGGCCTTCGCGCACGCGTGCCTCCAGGTCGCAATGGGTGGCGCTGATGATGCGCACGTTGACGGGAATCGGCCGCGTGCCGCCGACCCGCACCACTTCGCGTTCTTCCAGTACGCGCAGGAGCCGGGTCTGCAGCGCAAGCGGCATTTCGCCGATCTCGTCGAGGAACAGCGTGCCGCGGTTGGCTGCTTCAAACAGGCCCGCGTGGCCGCCGCGCCGCGCGCCGGTGAAGGCGCCTTCTTCGTGGCCGAACAATTCCGATTCCAGCAGCGATTCGGCGATGGCGCCGCAGTTCACGGCGACAAACGGCCGGTTGGCGCCGCCCAGGGTGCGCGGCGATTCGCGGTGGATGGCCTGCGCCACCAGTTCCTTGCCGCTGCCGGTTTCGCCCTGGATCAGCACTGTGGCGGGCGACTTCGCGTACAGCACGACCGCCTGGCGCACGCGCTCCATCGCCTCGGATTCACCGCGCAGGTCGGCCAGCCCATGTTTGGCGCGCAGGGTGTCGGCCACCACGTGGCGCCGGCTGCGATTGGTTTCGAGCTGCGCCAGGCGCGCCAGTTCCAGTGCATCGTCGAAGGCCTGGCGGATCGAGGCGGCGGAATAGACAAACACGCCGGTCAAGCCGGCTTCTTCAGCCAGGTCGGTAATCAAGCCTGCGCCGACAATGGCCTTGATGCCCGCAGCTTTCAGGTCGTTGATTTGCGCGCGCGCGTCTTCTTCGGTCGCGTACGTGCGCTGTTCGATCGGCACGCCGAAGGTGGCTGCGAACTCCGCCAGCGCGGGCATGTCCTCCTGGTAGGTGATCACGCCGATGCGGTCCGATACTTTGCGGGCGCGGGCCAGGGCCTGCATGAAGTCGAAACCGCTGGCCTTGGCGATCACCACCGGTATCGACAGGCGGCCTTTCAGGTAGGCCGCATTGGAACCTGCCGCGATCACCGCATCGCAGCGCTCGGCCGCCAGGCGTTCGCGGATGTGGCGCGCGGCTTCGTCGAAGCCGAGGTTGATCGGCTCGATATCGGCCAGGGCATCGTATTCCAGTGTGATATCGCGGAACAGTTCCGACAGGCGCGAGACTGAAACGGTCCAGATCACAGGCTTGTCGGCCGGGTCGAAGGGCAGGGGAGTGGAATGTCGCATGTTTCACCTGAAACGTTGCACGTGTTTCAATTTGGAACATTATACTCTGGCGCCGGCGTTGCAAGTACTTGATTTTGCTGGACCGGCGCGGCTGGCACGCCACTTGCACTATGGTCGGCAAACTCTCCATAACTGTTAAGGACATCATGAGCCAATATTCCGCAGGCGCCGCCTTTCGCAAGGCCGTGCAAGAAGAATCCCCGCTGCAGGTGGTCGGCGCGATCAACGCCAACCACGCCCTGTTGGCCAAGCGCGCCGGCTTCAAGGCGATCTACCTGTCGGGCGGCGGTGTGGCGGCCGGCTCGCTGGGCCTGCCGGACCTGGGCATTTCGAACCTGGACGACGTGCTGACCGACGTGCGCCGCATCACCGACGTATGCGACCTGCCGCTGCTGGTGGACGTCGATACCGGCTTCGGCTCCTCTGCTTTCAACGTGGCGCGCACCGTGAAGTCGATGATCAAGTTCGGCGCCGCAGCGATGCATATCGAAGACCAGGTCGGCGCCAAGCGCTGCGGCCACCGTCCGGGCAAGGAAATCGTGTCCAAAGGCGAGATGGTCGACCGCATCAAGGCTGCCGTGGATGCGCGCACCGATGAAAACTTCGTGATCATGGCCCGCACCGATGCGCTGGCCGTGGAAGGCCTGGATGCGGCCATCGAGCGCGCCGTGGCCTGCGTGGAAGCCGGCGCCGACATGATCTTCCCGGAGGCGATGATCTCGCTGGACATGTACAAGCAGTTCGCCGCGGCAGTTAAAGTGCCGGTACTGGCCAATATCACCGAATTCGGCTCGACCCCGCTGTTCACCGTGGAAGAGCTGAAGTCCGCCGACGTGGGTTTGGTGCTGTACCCGCTGTCAGCCTTCCGCGCCATGAACAAGGCTGCCGAGAATGTGTACACCGCGATCCGCCGCGATGGCACCCAGCAGAACGTGGTCGACACCATGCAGACCCGCGCCGAACTGTACGAGCGCATCAGCTATCACGATTTCGAGCAAAAACTGGACGCGCTGTTCGCAGCGGCCAAGAAATAATCCGAGGAGAGACCGCCATGACCGAACAAGCCCCAGCCTTCAAGCCCAAGAAATCCGTCGCCCTGTCCGGCGTTGCCGCCGGCAATACCGCCCTGTGCTCCGTCGGCAAGACCGGCAATGACCTGCATTACCGCGGCTACGACATCCTGGACGTCGCCACCACCTGCGAATTTGAAGAAATCGCCTACCTGCTGGTGCACGGCAAGCTGCCTAACCTGGCTGAACTGAAAGGCTACAAGAAGAAGCTGAAGTCCCTGCGCGGCCTGCCGCAAGGCGTGAAGTCCGCCCTGGAAGCGCTGCCGGCATCGGCCCACCCGATGGACGTGATGCGCACCGGCGTGTCCGTGCTCGGCTGCTGCCTGCCTGAGAAGGATGATCACAACATCGCCGGCGCGCGCGACATCGCCGACCGCCTGATGGCCTCCTTCGGCTCCATGCTGCTGTACTGGTACCACTTCAGCACCAACGGCAAGCGCATCGACGTGGAAACCGACGACGAAACCATCGGCGGCCACTTCCTGCACCTGCTGCACGGCGAAAAGCCGTCCGAATCGTGGGTGCGTGCGATGCACACCTCCCTGATCCTGTACGCGGAGCACGAGTTCAACGCCTCCACCTTCACCAGCCGCGTGATTTCCGGCACCGGTTCCGACATCCACTCCGCCATCACCGGCGCAATTGGCGCGCTGCGCGGACCGAAGCACGGCGGCGCCAACGAAGTCGCGCTGGATATCCAGCAGCGCTACGAAAACGCCGACGAAGCCGAAGCCGACATCCGCAACCGCGTCGCCAACAAGGAGGTCGTGATCGGTTTCGGCCACCCTGTATACACCATTTCCGATCCGCGCAACGTGGTGATCAAGGAAGTGGCGCGCTCCCTGTCGCAGGAAGCCGGTTCGATGAAGATGTTCGACATCGCCGAGCGCCTGGAATCCGTGATGTGGGAAATCAAAAAGATGTTCCCGAACCTGGACTGGTTCTCCGCCGTGTCGTACCACATGATGGGTGTCCCGACCGCCATGTTCACCCCGTTGTTCGTGATCTCCCGTACTTCGGGCTGGGCTGCCCATGTGATCGAACAGCGCATCGACAACAAGATCATTCGTCCAAGCGCCAACTACGTCGGCCCTGAAGACCTGGCCTTCGTACCACTGAAGGACCGCAAGTAATCATGAACACCCAATACCGCAAACAACTCCCAGGCACCAGGCTGGATTACTTCGACGCGCGCGAAGCTGTCGATGCGATCAAGCCGGGCGCCTACGCTACGCTGCCGTACACCTCGCGTGTGCTGGCGGAAAACCTGGTGCGCCGCTGCGACCCGTCCATGCTGACCGCGTCGCTGTCGCAGCTGATCGAGCGCAAGCGCGACCTGGACTTCCCATGGTTCCCGGCGCGCGTGGTGTGCCACGACATCCTGGGCCAGACCGCGCTGGTCGACCTGGCAGGCCTGCGCGACGCGATCGCGGAGCAGGGCGGCGACCCAGCCCTGGTCAACCCTGTGGTGCCGACGCAGCTGGTGGTCGACCATTCGCTGGCGGTGGAATGCGGCGGGTTCGATCCGGATGCGTTCAACAAGAACCGCGCCATCGAAGACCGCCGTAATGAAGACCGCTTCGACTTCATCAACTGGACCAAGAAGGCGTTCCAGAACGTCGACGTGATCCCGCCAGGCAACGGCATCCTGCACCAGATCAACCTGGAGCGCATGTCGCCCGTCATTCAGGTGAGCGACGGCGTAGCGTATCCGGACACCCTGGTCGGCACCGACTCCCACACCCCGATGGTGGACGCGCTGGGCGTGATCGCAATCGGCGTGGGCGGCCTGGAAGCGGAAACCGTGATGCTGGGCCGCGCCTCCTGGATGCGCCTGCCGGACATTATCGGCGTTGAGCTGACCGGTAAGCCGCAGCCTGGCATCACCGCCACCGACATCGTGCTGGCGCTGACTGAATTCCTGCGCAAGGAAAAAGTGGTCTCGGCTTACCTGGAGTTCCATGGCGAAGGTTCGACCGCGCTGACCCTGGGCGACCGCGCAACGATCTCCAATATGGCGCCTGAATTCGGTGCCACCGCGGCAATGTTCTCCATCGACGCGCAGACCATCAAGTACCTGAAGCTGACCGGCCGTGACGACGACCTGGTCGAATTGGTGGAAACTTACGCCAGGCACACCGGCCTGTGGTCGGACGACCTGGCCACCGCGGAGTACGAGCGCGTGCTGACGTTTGACCTGTCGAGCGTGGTGCGCAATATCGCCGGTCCGTCCAATCCGCACAAGCGCGTGCCGACCAGCGAGCTGGCCGCACGCGGCATTTCGGGCGTGGTGGAAAACGAGCCGGGCAAGATGCCTGACGGCGCCGTGATCATCGCCGCCATCACCAGCTGCACCAACACCAACAATCCGCGCAATATGATCGCCGCCGGCCTGTTGGCCCGCAATGCGAACAAGGCGGGCTTGCTGCGCAAACCATGGGTCAAGTCCTCGCTGGCGCCAGGCTCCAAGGCTGTCACGTTATACCTGGAAGAAGCGGGCCTGATGCCTGAACTGGAAAAGCTGGGCTTCGGCGTCGTCGCATATGCGTGCACCTCGTGCAACGGCATGTCCGGCGCGCTGGATCCCGTGATCCAGAAGGAAGTAGTCGAGCGCGACCTGTACGCCACCGCCGTCCTGTCGGGCAACCGCAACTTCGACGGCCGTATCCACCCGTACGCCAAGCAAGCCTTCCTGGCTTCGCCCCCGCTGGTGGTGGCCTACGCCATCGCCGGCACCATCCGCTTCGATATCGAGAAGGATGTGCTGGGCCATGACGCCGCCGGCAAGGCCATCACCCTGAAGGACCTGTGGCCGAGCGACGAAGAAATCGACGCCATCGTCGCTTCTTCCGTCAAGCCGGAACACTTCCGCAAAGTCTACATCCCGATGTTCGCGCGCAGCGAAGAAGCCGCCGAACGTGCCGAGCCGCTGTACGACTGGCGTCCGCAATCGACCTACATCCGCCGTCCGCCGTACTGGGAAGGTGCGCTGGCAGGCGAGCGTACCCTGAGCGGTATGCGCGCGCTGGCCGTGCTGGGCGATAACATCACCACCGACCACCTGTCGCCATCGAATGCGATCATGATGGATTCCGCTGCAGGCGAATACCTGCACAAAATGGGCTTGCCGGAAGAGGACTTCAACTCCTACGCCACCCACCGCGGCGACCACCTGACCGCGCAGCGCGCCACGTTCGCCAACCCGACGCTGAAAAACGAAATGGTGCGCAATGCCGACGGCAGCATCAAGGCCGGTTCGCTGGCCCGGGTGGAGCCGGAAGGCCAGGTGACCCGCATGTGGGAAGCCATCGAAACCTATATGGAGCGCAAGCAGCCGCTGATCGTGATCGCCGGCGCCGACTACGGCCAGGGTTCCTCGCGTGACTGGGCCGCCAAGGGCGTGCGCCTGGCCGGCGTGGAGGCCATTGTGGCCGAAGGCTTCGAGCGCATCCACCGCACCAACCTGGTGGGCATGGGCGTGCTGCCGCTGGAGTTCAAGCCGGGCGTGAACCGCCTGACCCTTGGCATCGACGGCACGGAGACTTTCGATGTCATCGGCAAGCGCTCACCGCGCGCCACCCTGACCCTGGTCATTAACCGCAAGAACGGCGAACGCGTTGAAGTACCGGTCACCTGCCGCCTCGATTCGTCGGAAGACGTATCGATCTACGAAGCAGGCGGCGTGCTTCAGCGTTTCGCGCAGGACTTCCTTGAATCGGCAAAGGCGGCATGATGGCACACGCACCGCAAATCAAGATAGCCGCCACCTATATGCGCGGCGGCACCAGCAAGGGCGTGTTCTTCCGGCTGCAGGACCTGCCGCAAGCGGCCCAGGTGCCAGGCAAGGCGCGCGACGCCTTGCTGCTGCGCGTGATCGGCAGCCCGGACCCTTATGGCAAGCAGATTGACGGCATGGGCGGCGCGACCTCGAGCACCAGCAAGACGGTGATCCTGTCCGCTTCCACCCGTTCCGACCATGACGTGGACTACCTGTTCGGCCAGGTTAGCATCGACAAGGCTTTTGTCGACTGGAGCGGCAACTGCGGCAACCTTTCCGCAGCGGTCGGGGCGTTCGCCATCAGCGGCGGACTGGTAGCTCCAGCCCGCGTGCCACGCGACGGCATGGCTGTGGTGCGCATCTGGCAAGCCAATATCGGCAAGACGATCATCGCGCATATTCCGATGAACAATGGCGAAGTGCAGGAAACCGGCGACTTCGAGCTTGATGGCGTGACCTTCCCGGCCGCCGAAGTGCAGCTTGAGTTCATTGACCCGGCGGCGGAAGAGGAGGGAGCGGGAGGTTCGATGTTCCCCACCGGCCGCCTGGTCGACGATCTGGAAGTCCCGGGCGTCGGTACACTGAGGGCAACCATGATCAACGCCGGCATTCCGACCATCTTCATCAATGCCGATGCCATCGGCTACACCGGCACGGAGCTGCAGGATGCGATCAACGGCGACGCCGCCGCACTGGCGAAGTTCGAAAACATCCGTGCCCACGGCGCGGTGCGCATGGGGTTGATCAAGGACGTGTCGGAAGCGGCCACGCGCCAGCACACGCCAAAGGTGGCCTTCGTCGCGCCGCCAACCGGCTACACCGCATCCAGCGGCAAGCAGGTGCAGGCCGGCGACATCGACCTGCTGGTGCGCGCCCTCTCGATGGGCAAGCTGCACCACGCGATGATGGGCACTGCAGCAGTGGCAATCGGCACGGCTGCCGCCATTCCCGGCACCCTGGTCAACCTGGCAGCCGGGGGCGGCGAACGTGAAGCGGTGCGTTTCGGCCATCCTTCCGGTACGCTGCGTGTTGGCGCCCAGGCCACGCAGGAGAATGGCGAGTGGACCGTGAAGAAAGCCATCATGAGCCGCAGCGCGCGGGTCCTGATGGAAGGCTGGGTGAGGGTGCCAGCCGCCTGATGCGCCAGGCTATGCGTTCGGCTTGACGGCCGGACGCTTGCGCGCCTGGACGCATGCAGGCCTTCCGCGTCATCATCGCCTGATATCGTCGTCTTCGTCGTCATCGTCATAGAATTTACCGGGCGGGCTATATTCCCCGTTCTGGAACACCGGGCACCAGCCAAAGCTTGTGTCGAACATGGCGAGGTCGATGACCTTGTAGACGCCCGGCTGCGCAGCTTCCAGTGACACCATCCCGAAGGTGTAGTGGGTATAAATGCCGCCTACGCCCGAAATAGCCCGCTCGTGGAGCAGCTTCCAATCCCAACCTTGCACAACACCTGTCGCTTCCGGTAATGGGTCCAGGAATTCGATTTCGAATTCCTTGGCTACCTTGCAAAAGCAAGGGATGTTTTTTTGCCGGATCATTTCTTCCGAAATGAGATTCTTTGGCAGATTAATATGCAGGTACAGACTCACTACTTTCTCCTTGGGACACTGACATTTCGCGGCACGATGACTTCGCCGGTGAAATGCTGTTCAAATTTGCTGACGGGCTGAAAATACTGCTTACCATGCGGGTCACGGATAGCCACAACGCGTACGCCATTTCGCGTAGTTACGCCGTCAACCACAACATAGTGCAGGAATCCCGGGGGATTGGCCTTCGGATTATCTGCAATCACCGCCATGATCGGCACGCCTTTCGACGTGTATTTTGCTACGTCATTCACGTTGCGGCCAGTCCATGCCATAGCCTTAACGTCCTCGGTGCGGAACAAACTGACCATGCGCGGCATGGTAGTGCCACCACCGGCCGGCGGTACTCGATCAATGAGCGCGCCAACTTCGACAGGCTTACCGAGAGTATCCATTATCATGGCCATCGAGTTCTGGCCGCAAGTTGGCTTTTGTCCCTGGTTCAGCACCAGGCGGTCCGTATTCCTTGGTAACCCCGTACGCGTAAAGGGATTTCTGCCAACGTCCGCATTCGGGTGAACATCATCCCCCGGGGCGGCGGCTTTAGGGGAAACCGACGTCGGCTTCCACAGACCGGCACCTTTGGCGCCGAGGAAGCCTCCAAGCAGGCCGCCACCCAGCATCGACCACTTCTGGCCGTCCGAGCCTTCGCCA
Organism: Duganella sp. Root198D2; assembly: GCF_001428585.1. Taxonomy (NCBI): domain Bacteria; kingdom Pseudomonadati; phylum Pseudomonadota; class Betaproteobacteria; order Burkholderiales; family Oxalobacteraceae; genus Duganella; species Duganella sp. Root198D2. Next base: position 154,968 of record NZ_LMIC01000007.1, read on the forward strand.
AATATTTTCCCGCCAACCCAGCCCCCGCCCATTCCGCCAAGGATGCCGCCAATCAGCCCGCCGGCAGCGACGACGGGACCGGCAAGCACCACAGCTGCGCCTGCGCCGACGACGAACAGTGCGACATGCACCCAGGTCGGCACCAGGTCTTCGGCGTGCATATCGTCGGTCTGCACGGTCTCGCCACCAATATTCACGTTGGGAGAACCCTTGGTGATGGTGGCGCTGCAGGTGGTCTTGTCGTCGACGCGTGCGGCGGGCCAGCTATTGATGAAGACTTTGCCGCTGCCGGTCGCCACCTTTTCAGTATCCGTATGCTTGTCGCACTTCGCTGTGTCGAGGTGGGCGCGGATTGCACGCAGGCTGTTGGTGAAGACGTTGGGTGAGCCTGTGGTGGTGATGTTGCCCACTTCCTCTTTGGGCGCCCAACTCATGGTACTCATCACTTCACCGATGCCGCCACCGGCTGCTGCTGCGCCGCCGATGATGGCGGCGGCGGCCAGGCCGCCAGTGCCGACGACGGCCACCGCCGCCACCGCGATAGCCGCGGCGGCGATCAGGCCGCCCAGCAGCCAGCTCATGGTGGGGCTATGACCGATCGGGTCATTCAGCCTTGCTGCCGCTTGTGCCATGGCTAGGCCGCCTGCTGTTCGAGGAAATTGCGCACCGCGTCCAGATGCGGCAGACCCGGAACGTCCATTGGTGGATCGTAGATGGCCGCCAGGTGCAGGTTGTCGAGCAGGCTTGTGGCGTCGGGATCAGGATGGGCCGCCAATTGATACATGCCCGTGTTGCGCAAGCCCGGATCGTAGGAATTGGGCGCCGTGAAATGCGGCTGCAAACGGTTGCCGGCAGCGTCGAAGAAGGCCCAGGTTTCCAGCTCCACTTCGCGCGGGTCGGTCTTGCGGCAGGCCTCGGCTTGGTTGGCGTAGACGTGCAGGCTGCGCCGGCGTGCAGAAAGTGCGAAGGTGTATGGCTGAGTAGCTGCCACCACTTTCCGTTTGGGGGCGGCCGCAGCCACGCTCAAAGGATTCCGCAGCGTCATGCTGGCGAGAAGACCGTCAAACGCTGCGTTCCATTCTTCGGTAAAGGCATTCAGGCAGGTGGCCGCGATCATCATGGCCTGGCGCGTGCCGGGTGCTGGCCCCTCAACCAGCACGATGGCCTGGCGCTGGTGCATGAAGTTTCCGTCCTTGCGCCAGCTGTAGGCCAGTTCGATGGCCGGGGAGGCGCCCACCTGGCATTCCTTCAGGCCACGCAGCTGGAAGCGGGGCAGGGCGCGTCCCAGTTCCTGCCGCAGGCGATCGCCGAAATCTGCCAGGCTTTCTTCCGGCAGCACGTCGGCATGGGTAATGACGACGCTGAATTCACTTGGCCCATCATCCCGCATCACGAACATGTGCATCGATTTGTCTTTGAGCGGCGCTGGCAGATCGAACGTGGCGCTATTGGTGTGGTATTGCATTGTTGAGGCTCCTACTTGTTCAGGTCGATACGGTCGCTGCCGACGATGTCGACATACTTGCCCTGGATGGTGATGGTGCCGTCGGCGCGCAGCTCGATCTTGCTGGCGCCGACTTGCAGCGTGATGTCGGTGCTGGCCGTCAGGTGGATATGCTGGGTGTCGGATTTGATGTCGACGAATTTGTTGGCGCCCACCTCAACATGCTCGGTTTCTGCCTTGAGCATGACGTGCTTTTTCGCCGTGGCACCGATATGCTCGGTCTCCGCCTTCAGCTCCACGAATTTCTTTGCCGTGGCGCCGATGTGCTCCGTCTCCGCCACCACTTCGACGTGCTTCTTCGCGGTCAGGGCAATATGTTCGGTTTCGGCGGTCAGCGCGATATGCTGCTTTGCCCGCTGGTCGATATAGGAGGTCTCCGACACTATTTCGATCTGCTGCTTGACCGTGTTGCGCTGGTAGCCCTGGCTTACCGTATTGGTCTGGTGCGGGCCGTTGACGGTGGTCGCGTGCGCGTTCTGCACGGTCGTGACCATGTCCTTCTGTGCGTGGATGTTGATCAGCTCCGACCCCTTGGAGTCGTGGATCACCATTTCGCTGAAACCGCCGCCGCCCGGCGTGGAGCGGCTCTTGAAGCCCATCATGTGGGCGCCGTCCGGCAGGGCGTAGGGCGCCGGCTGGTCGGCGTTGAACAGGCGTCCCGTACACACCGGGCGGTCTGGATCGCCTTCCAGGTAATCGATCAGGACCTCCTGCCCGATGCGCGGGATGGAAACCGTGCCCCAGCCCTTGCCGGCCCACGGCTGCGATACCCGGATCCAGCAGGAGCTTGCCGCGTCGCGGCGCCCGTAGCGGTCCCAGTGGAATTGCACCTTGATGCGGCCATACTGGTCGGTGTGGATTTCCTGCCCCTTGGGGCCGACCACGGTGGCGGTCTGCGGGCCGGGCATGCGCGGCGAGCGATGCGCGCGCACGGGGCGATACGGGATCTTGCGGCGGATCGCGCTGAAGCTGTTGCGATAAACGTCGTCCTGGTCGCTGGCGAAGAAGTTGTTGCGGCAATCGAGCCGCACGCCGATGACCAGGAAGTCGTTGTCCTTTTCGTCGGTCACGTCGAACCAGTGGTGGCCATGCAGCTTGAAGGTGTGCCCCGGAACCAGGCCGCGGCAGTCGGATTCGCCGGCAAACAGCTTGGCCTGCCATTCCATCGCTTCCATGCGCAGTTGCGCCTCGCGCTCACCGCTGTCGCGGTCTTTGTAGGAGAACGCCGGATTGCCGTCGTAGACTTCGAGCGTCGGCACATCGCCTTGGCGCGCGGCAGTCGGCAGCTCCACGTATTGCACCGTATTGGGCGACTTGAAGTCAAACGTGTTGAGGGCAACCTTGGTCGGCTGCAGCACGCGCCGCGCAGTGAAGGCGGTGACTGCATCGCGCTCGTGCCAGCGGTTGCCGCCATTGAAGTCGATTTCGGCGTGGGCCGACTGCGGCGGGCAGAAAGTACTGTCGCGCGAATCGTCGCTGATCACCATGACGTGGCCTTCCTCGCTGTGCTCGAAGTAGTAGAACAGGCCGTACTTCTCCATCAGGCGGCTGACGAAGTGCTCGTCGGTTTCGTCGTATTGGACGATGTAGTTTTCCGGCAGGTAGGATTTGGCGGTCCTGAATTCATAGGCCGCCAGGCTGCCGTAGTCCGTGGTGAAGATCTGTGTCAGTACATCGACCACGCTCAGGTCCTGGAAGATGCGGGAGTTGGTGCGGCGTTGCAGGAAGGCCAGCCATGGGACGATTTCGGCATGGTAGAAGGCGAAACCGCCGTCCGAACGGGTGAACCCGAAGACATTGACGTAGCCGTTGATGAATTGCTCGCTGCCGTCTGCCAGGCGCACGCCGACGCAGACGTTCTTGCCCAGCAGGTCTTGCAGGTCGATGCTGGAGCTCTTGGAGAGCAGGCGCAAGGTGAAGCAGTAGGGCGAGGATAGAGCGGATTCGCCGGTCACCGCTTCGACCAGCAGGGCCTTGTCGCCCTCCAGGGGCGAATAGAATCGCAGCAGGCGGCTGCCTTCGTGCAGGGCGGCAAACGGGCCGCTGCCGACAGCCTGCTGCAGCGCTGCCAGGCGCGGCTTCATGACAGCCGGCGCATATTCCGGCGCCGGCGACATGAAGTCCTCGATCGCCAGGCCGGCCAGCGGATGTTCTTCGATTTGCAGCGCCTTGGCCAGGGCCGGTGTGGCGGCGGGCGCAGCCTCTTCGACTGCGCGGGAGTGCGCAGCGTGCGTTTCCGCCGCCAGCGCGTTGACAGCAGGAAGGGCGCCGCCCAGGCCTTGCGCTGCCAATGCGGGCGCGCCCTGCAACAGCGGTGCCGGCACTGCTTCAGCGCTCCCGATAGCGCCAAGCCCGGCGCCAATCGCTTCTTGCGCCAACTGCGCAGCAGCAGGCGGCAGCCTGCCCTGGGTTGCCATGTCTACTGCGGTGGGTAGTGCCTGGCCGGCCAGTTTGCCGGCCAGCGCGGATACGCCTGGCGCCTCGCCGCGGGGCGATGACGCCAGCGCTGTCTTGCCATCCAATGGACCAAACGACATTCGGGCAACTCCTATCAATTATCCGGGGGAACAAGTGCGCCGAGTGCACTTATCAAATTTACAAAGTTTCGAAGAATATCAAATTGCGCCGAGAGCCAACGCACGGTTGAAAGAGGAGGTTGATGCTGCGCGTCGGCAAAAACACATGGCTTTGTTGTAACAAGGCCAGCAAACCCGGCGTTTTCTTTGACGCGCCAGTTTTGTACGCTATGATCGGCTGGATACCCCCGGAGTCCAGGCGTACATGAATTCTGTTTCGAGCAATGTTGAAGTTGTGGCCAATGCCTTGCAATTGGTCGGAATGCCGGCCTGCGCCTGCGATGCCGACGGCCTGGTGATTGCATCCAACTCCGAATTCGACGCCTTGCTGCAATCGGACCCGCGCGGGCGCAACGTGGTGGAGATGTTTGCCCGCCATGTGCGCGCCGAAGCGAATGCGCAGTTGAATGCCGCGCTGGTGGTTTCCGCAGCCTTGCCGAACATGGCGCCGCGCACCGCGCCCAAGTGGGACAGCGTGCTGACCAACGCCAGCGGCAATTACATCGCCGTGCAACTGACCGTCAAGGCGCTGCCGGGCGGACTCGATGGCGGCGCCACCATCATCTTCAATGACATCAGCAGTGCCCAGCGCGACCAGCGCGCGCTGCGCAAGGCCATGCTGGAGCAGCAGGCCATCCTGGAAAATGCGGCTGTCGGCATCATCCTGGCCAAAAACGGCTACGTGGTCGAATGCAATATGCGCGCGGCCGAGATGTTCGGCTATGCGCGCCAGGAGCTGGAGGGCGCGCCGAGCGACATCCTGTACCCGACCCCGGAAGAAGCGCTGCGCATGCGCACCGAGTACTTTCCGGTGCTGGCGCAGGGCACGCCGCTGACGCTGGAACTGCAATTGCGCCGCCGCGACGGCAGCCTGTTCTGGTGCCGCTCCAATGGCCGTGCGCTGGACCCGTCCGATGCCCGCGAAGGCACGGTCTTCATCCTGGAAGATATCAATGAGCAGCGGGTGGCGACGGAAGCGATGGGGCGCCTGCTGCTGGAGCAGAAAGCGATCCTGGACAATGCATCGGTCGGCATCCTTTTCACCAAGAACCAGGAAATCCTGACGGTCAATCCGCGCATGGCTGAAATGTTCGGCTATACGCTGGAGCAGCTGCGCGGCCGCCATGCTTCGATCCTGTTTGAACAGGCCGCGCAGCACACGGCTTTCGGCTTGCAGGCCGGGCCTTTGCTCGCTGCAGGCCGCCTGTTCGAACTGCGCGAGTGCCAGCTGGTGCGCAAGGACGGCGCCATCATCTGGTGCCGCGTGCGCGCCCAGGCGGTGGACCAGGCGCACAACGCCGGCGGCACTATCTGGATCCTGGAGGACGTGACCTTGTCGCGCCAGACCCAGATGGAAGTCGAGGCCATCATGACCAATGCCTCGATCAGCATCCTGTTCACCAAGAACCGCCTGATCACGCGCTATAACCGGGGCTTTGCCGACATGTTCGGCTACCAGGGCGATGAAGCGCTGGGCATGCCGGGCCGCGCCATTTATCCGGACGACGAAACCTATCACCGGGTCGGCTCCATTGCCGGCCCGCTGCTTAGCCAGGGCCGGCACTTCCACTCCGAGACGCTGATGCGCCGCAAAGACGGCAGCGACTTCTGGGCCCAGTTGATCGGCTATGTGGTCAATCCGGAAGACCCAACCCAGGGTACGATCTGGATCATCGAAGACCGCACCGCGCAAAAGCACGACGAAGAATCGCTGCGCAATGCGCTGCTGGAGAACCAGGCCATCCTGGACAGCGCGGTAATGGGCATATCCGTTTGCGAGAAGGGCCGCAACCTTCGTTGCAACGCCAAGATGGAGGAACTGTTCGGCTACGGCCCGGGTGAAATGGCCGGCGTCAGCGTACAGACCTTTTATCCCGACCTGGCGGGCTGGGACGCGGCCCGCAAGGCGACCGAAAAAGACTTCCTGGCCGGTCACGCCAGCGCTTACGAATACCGGCTTGTGCGCAAGGACGGCAGCAGTTTCTGGGCGCGTCTGTCGGGACGTCCATTCGACATGGCCGATCCCAAAGGCCGCTCGGTATGGCTGATCGACGACGTCACCTCGCGCCGTGAAGCCGCCGAGGCGGTGCGCCGTGCACGCGACGAACTGGAAGTGCGGGTGCTGGAACGCACCGCTGAACTGGCAGGTGCGAACGCGCAGTTGCAGGCTGAAATCGTGGAGCGCCGCCAGGCCGAGGCCCGTGTGCACCACATGGCATACCACGACAGCCTGACCGGCCTGCCCAACCGCGCACTGCTGGCAGATCGCCTGGACCGCGCCATGCTGGCCGCGCAGCGCTCCGGGTGTCGCCTGGCCGTGATGTTCATCGATCTTGACCGCTTCAAGACCATCAACGATTCGCTGGGCCATATGACCGGCGACGCCCTGCTGAAGGAGGTGGCGGCGCGCCTGGTGGGTGCGGTGCGGGCCAGCGATACCGTGGCGCGCCTGGGCGGCGACGAATTCGTGGTGCTGCTGCCCGGCATTCACAGCACCGACGAATCGAGCCACGTTGCGCAAAAGATCATCGACCTGCTGTCCGAGCCGATTCCGCTGGAAGGGCGCCTGCTGCATATCACGCCGTCGATCGGCATTTGCACCTATCCCGATGACGGCAGCGACGTTGCCACGCTGATGCGCAATGCCGATGCGGCCATGTACCACGCCAAGGCTTCCGGCCGCAATAATTACCAGTACTTCAACGAAGAGATGAACATGGCGGCCGCCATGCATTTCGAGATGGAGAGCGCCTTGCGCTCAGCCTTGCAACTGGGGCAGTTCGAGCTGCACTACCAGCCGATCATGGATATCGCCACGCGCAGGCTGGCTACGCTGGAAGTGTTGCTGCGCTGGCGGCGCCCGGCCGGCGGCCTGGTGATGCCGGACCAGTTCATTCCGCTGATCGAAGAAAACGGCCTGATCGTGCCGATCGGCGAATGGGTGCTGCGCCGCGCCTGCGAGCAAAGCATGGAGTGGCAGCGCCAAGGCATGGCGCCGGTGCCGATGGCGATCAACCTGTCGGCGCGCCAGTTCATGCATCGCGGCCTGGTCGATTCGATCCGGCGCACCCTGGAAGAAACCGGTATCGATCCGGTCCTGATCGAATTCGAGATCACGGAAACGGCGCTGATGCAGCATGGCGAACAGACGCTGGAGATCCTGGGCCAGATCAATGCGATGGGCATTCGCCTGTCGATCGACGACTTCGGCACCGGCTATTCCTCGCTGGCTTATTTGAAGCGCTTCCCGGTGCGCAAGATCAAGATCGACCGCGCCTTCATCAAGGACCTGGAAGAAAGCGCGGAAGACCGCGCCATCGTAGCCGCGATCATCGCGCTGTCGGACAGCCTGCAGCTATCGGTGGTGGCGGAAGGGGTGGAGACGGAAGGGCAGTTCCAGCTCTTGCGCGCGCAAGGCTGTACTTTTGCCCAGGGCTACCTGTTCTCGAAACCCGTGCTGGGCGTGCGCGCCCAGCTCATGATGGAACGCCAGGCAGCTTAAGCGCCCAGCGTCGCGATGACCGGCGCATGGTCGGACGGCTGCTGCCACTTGCGCGGTGCGCGGTCGATCACGCAGGACAGGCAGCGTTCTTTCAATGGCGCAGACAGCAGCACGTGGTCGATGCGCAAGCCCTTGTTCTTCTGGAAGCCCAGCATGCGGTAATCCCACCAGGAGAAGCTTTTTTCCGGCTGTTCGAACAGGCGGAATGAATCGTGCAGGCCGAGGTCGAACAGTGCCTGCAGGGCGGCGCGCTCCTTGTCCGAGCAGAATATGTCGCCTTCCATCGCCGGGTCATGCGTATCACGGATATCGGGCACGATGTTGTAGTCGCCCAGCACCGCAAGGTGCGCGTTGTTCGCCAGCTCTTCGCCCAGCCAGTCGCGGAAGCCGGCCATCCAGCCCAGCTTGTAGGTGTATTTGTCCGAGTCGAGCGCCTGGCCGTTTGGCACATAGGCGTTCACCACGCGGATGCCGTTGATGGTGGCGGCCAGGATGCGCTGCTGTTCGTCCGGGTATTTCGGATTGTTCTTGACCACGTCCTGCAGCGGATGGCGCGACAGGATGGCGACACCGTTGTAGGTTTTCTGGCCGTTGAAAACGACCTGGTAGCCCATCGCTTCGATTTCCTTGACCGGGAACTTGTCGTCCGTCAGCTTGGTTTCCTGGATGCACAGCACATCGACCGGATTTTCACCCAGCCATTTCGTAACGTGCGGCAAGCGAACGTTCAATGAGTTAACATTCCAAGTGGCTAATTTCATGTCGGGCTTTCAAGTTGCGTGGGGGCAGATCTTATCAATACTCACTATGCTATGGGAAGCTGTCGTATTTGAGCCAAACAATGATTCTGTGGTGACATCAAAATTGTGCTTTCCTGTCGCAAAAAGGTGCCACTGTAAAAATAATTTCCAATAGTGCTTCAAAGTTATCAGATTGGTACTAAAATTACGCTATCAACAACCGTAAACGTCAATATAATTAAACGGTTGGTATCGAAGTTGTTTCCGCGAAGCTGGGTGTTTTTGCTTATATACAACGAATTGAATGTTGTTGTAGGTAAATAAGTGGTAATATAGGGAAACTAATTCCGATTTAACGGGCACTGCAAACTAAAGGAATACACATGCGATCTGCATTCGAAGCATGGGCGCAGAAGGACGGCCAAATCGTCCGTCGGCGCGAAGACAAGCCAGAAGAGTATCTGGTGTATGAGACACAACGTCGTTGGCTGATCTGGCAAGCGGCACTGGAACACGGCAAGTCGCCTACCGGCCGCAAGTCCGCCCGCGAGGCAAGCGCACGCGCAGCGACCCAGCGTCCGCAAGCTATTGCAGTCGCTGACGCCGAAGTGCGTAATGAAGTCCTGAACGAAGTCCTGGACGCGTTCCAGGGCATTGGTGCGAACAGCATGGACGACATCATGCACGTCATTCAGGGCCTGCGCCAGAAACGGGGCCAGTCGGCCGACTGAGCCTGACTGCATGCCAACCAGGCTGAGTCGATTCGCGTCCGCAGCGCTATGCGCAGCGGCGGCGGGTGGCTGCGCCACTTTGTTCGACTCGACCGAGCAGTCGGTACTGGTGCAGACCGTGCTGGATCATCAGCAGGTGTCTGCCATCGGCTGTGTGCTCTCCAATGACCGGGGGCGCTGGTTCGTGACTTCCCCCGGGCGGGTGACCGTGCGCAAGAGCACCCAGCCGCTCGTGGTGGACTGCCGCCGCGAAGATGTCTGGGCTTATGACCAGATCGAAGCGCGCCAGAATGCCTCCAAGTGGGGCAATATCGTCTTCACCCTCGGAGCCGGCCAGATCGTCGATAAACAGACGGGGGCCGGCTTTGACTTGCCTTCCACGATTACGGTCGTCCTGCAACGCGGGGAGGGTGCTGCTGCGCGCGGTGCGCCGCCGCAGCTGCCGACATCGTCGGTCTACTAAAGAAAAAGCCGGGTTTCCCCGGCTTTTTTATTGACTGCTCCAAATATCAGCCTGCGCGGCCGATCAGGAAATTGGTCAGCATCGGCACTGGACGGCCGGTGGCGCCTTTGGCGGCGCCCGACTTCCATGCGGTGCCGGCGATATCGACGTGCGCCCATGGATACTTGCGGGTGAAGTTTTCCAGGAAGGCGGCCGCGGTGCAGGACGCGCCGCCTGGCGAGCCGATATTGGCCAGGTCCGCGAAGTTGGACTTTAGCTGGTCGTTGTACTGCTCGCCGATCGGCAGGCGCCATGCGGTGTCGCCGGTCGCTTTGCCCGATGCCATCAGGGCGTCGATCAGTGCATTGCCGGCTTCGTCGTCGCGCGCGAACACGCCGCTGTTATGGTGGCCCAGGGCGACGATGCAGGCGCCGGTCAGGGTCGCCACATCGATTACGGCGGCAGGGTTGAAGCGCTCGGCGTAGGTCAGGGCGTCGCACAGGATCAGGCGGCCTTCGGCGTCGGTGTTCAGGACTTCGATGGTCAGGCCGTTCATCGAGGTGACGATGTCGCCCGGTTTGGTGGCGCGGCCGGAAGGCATGTTTTCGCATGCGGCCACGATGCCGACCACGTTGGACTTCAGGCCCATTTCGCCGATCGCGCGGAAGGTGCCCAGTACCGAACCTGCGCCGCACATATCGTATTTCATCTCGTCCATGCCAGGACCGGCCTTGATCGAAATACCGCCGGTGTCGAAGGTGATGCCTTTGCCCACCAGGACGGTCGGTGCATCCTTGGCTTTGCCGCCTTTGTGCTTCAGGACGATGAACTTGGGCGCCTGTTCGGAACCGTTGGTCACGGACAGGAAGGAACCCATCTTCAGAGCTTCCATCTGCTTGCGCTCCAGGATCTCGACTTCAAAGCCGAAGTCCTTGCCCAGTTTCTTGGCGACGTTGGCCAGGTAGGTTGGGGTGCAGACGTTGGCGGAGAGGTTGCCCAGGTCCTTGGTCAGTTCCATGCCGTTGGCGGTGGCGAGCGCTTGCGACAGGGCCAGCTTGTTGCCGGCGCTGTTGGCCACGGCCAGCGCCACTTTCCCGGGACCGGCCCATGCCGGGTCTTTCTTGGATTTCTGTGCGTCGGTGCGGTACACGGCATCGCGGCCGGCCAGCACCACGCAGCGGATCGCCCAGTTGGCGTCGCGGCCTTTCACTTCTTCCAGAGGCAGTGCGATAATAGCGTCCGCCGATGCCACGGTGCCCAGCGCCTTGATGGCGGCATTGATGGCGGAACCGAAGGCTTTTTCGGCGACAGCTTCGTCGGCGCCCAGGCCGACCAGCAGCACGCGTTCGGCTGCGGCGCCTTTCAGGCCGCGCAGCAGCAGGGTGGTGCCGGCTTTGCCGGTGATGTCGCCTGATTTCAGGGCGGCGGTGATTTCGCCTGCGCCGTCGAGGGCTTTAGCCGCTTTCGAGAGCTTCTTGTTTTCGAAGACGCCGACCACGATGCAGCCGCTTTTGGCGCTGGCGATGGTGTTCTTGGCGTCGAGTGCTTTTATGCTAAAGTCCATTTGGTTTCTCCTAAATTTTGTAGAACGAATTATAAACGTCGAATGATCTTCCATCGCGCCCTCCGCCGTGAGCTGGTCAGCTCTGCCGGGGCTTCCTTTACGGTACTGTTCTCGATCCTCCTGACGTGGACCTTGATTTCGATCCTCGGCAAAGCCGCAGGCGGCAAGGTCGCGTCCAGCGATGTCATCGCGCTTATCGCGTTCGCAGCCCTGAATTATCTGCCAATTGTCCTGATTTTCACCAGTTTTATTTCCGTGTTGATGGTGGTGACCCGCATCTACAAGGATTCGGAGATGGTGGTCTGGTTTGCCGCGGGCGTCAGCCTGACGCGTTTCGTCAAGCCGGTATTCATGTTTGTCTTGCCGCTGGTCCTGCTGACCGGCGCGCTGAGTTTTTATGCGACGCCGTGGGCGCGTTCGAAGAGCGCCGATTACGTTGAGCGTTTCGCCAAGCGTGAAGACCTGCAGAAAGTTTCGCCGGGCCAGTTCAAGGAATCCTCGTCGGCCAACCGCATCTTCTTTGTGGAAGGCGTCACGGGCAGCAGCGCCGTGGTGCGCAACGTGTTCGTTAACCAGGTCGATGCCAAGGGCACGTCCGTGGTGGTGGCGAGCGAGGGCGTGATCGAGACGCTGCCTTCCGGCGACCGCCACCTGGTACTGAAGAACGGCCGCCGTTACCAGGGCAAGCCGGGCGATGCCGATTTCCAGAGCATGGAGTTCGAGCGATACAGCATGCGCGTTTCGCAGCAGTCGTCCGAGTCCGACAGCCAGAAGGAGACCAAAACGCTGCCGACGACGGAGCTGATCGCCGCCGGCACCAATCCAGCCAAGGGGGAACTGATGTGGCGCATGTCGCTGCCGCTGGCCTGCCTGGCGCTGTCGATGCTGGCGATTCCGCTGGGCTTCGTCAATCCGCGCGCGGGCAGTTCGATCAACCTGATTCTCGCAGTGCTGATCTTCTTCACTTATAACAACCTGATCAACGTGTTCGAGTCGGGTATCCGGCGCGGCAACTTCAAATTTGGCATGAGCTGGTGGCCGCTGCACCTGGCGATGGCGCTGGCAGTGCTGATATTGTTCGCCTGGCGCCTTAACGTAAATCACCGCTACCATCCTCGCGCGATGTGGGCCGCATTCAAGCGAGGGGTACGCAAATGAGCACTCTGCAACGCTACTTCTTCGTTTCGATCCTGCAGGCCGTCGCTTTTGCGCTGGCGGCTTTGCTTGGATTGCAGGCATTCTTCGACTTGACCGGCGAACTGCCTGTGGTCGGCAAGAACGGCTATGGCATGCAGCATGCCGCCTTGTTTACGCTGACGATGCTGCCGCAGCACGTAAACGAGGTGTTGCCGGTGGCGGCCTTGATCGGCACCATCTATACCATGGCGCAGTTCGCCTCGACTTCCGAGTTCACGATCATGCGTGCCTCGTCGATGTCTACCCGCATGGCCGCGGTCATGGTGGGCAAGGTCGGACTGGTGCTGGTGCTGATTGCCTTCATCTTCGGAGAACTGATTACGCCGCGCCTGGCGCCGGTGGCGGAAAAAGTTCGCCTGATGGGCCGAGGCGCCACCGTGTCGTCCGAATTCCGCTCCGGCATGTGGACCAAGGATATTATCAAGAGCGAAGGCATGACCGGCGAGGTGCAGGGTACGCGCTTTTTCAACGTGCGCGAAGTACGCTCGGATGGACAGCTGGCGGATGTCAAGCTGTACGACTTCGATAATCGCTTTCGCCTGCGTACGCTGACTTACGCCAAGACGGCTTCGTTCAAGGGCAATAACACCTGGCTCCTGAACGAGGTGACCGAGAATATCTTCAGCAACCCGGCATTGGCGGTGGAAGGGGCGCAAGCCAACCTGGCCAATAACTATGCGCAGGCAACCAGCCTGGTTGAGATCAGGCGGCATGCCAGCAAGGAGCTGATTTCGGAGATTACGCCAAAGATCCTGTCGGTGTCCGCCTCCGATCCTGAACACATGTCGGTCAATGAGCTGGCCGTGTATACCCGCCACCTGCAGGAAAACAAGCAGGGCACGGAGCGCTTCAAGATCGCCTTCTGGAAGAAGCTGTTCGACCCGCTGGCCATTTTCGTGCTGATGGCGCTGGCGCTGCCTTTCGCCTACCTGCATACGCGCGCCGGCGGCGTGAGCCTGAAGATCTTCATCGGCATCATGATCGGCGTCAGCTTCCTGCTGGTGAATACCCTGTTCTCGCATATCGGCCTGCTGTCGGCGCTTCCGGCGTTCCTGACGGCGCTGATGCCAAGCCTGCTCTACCTGATGCTGGCGCTGGGAGCCCTTTACTGGGTGGAGCGCCACTAGCATGGGCGGCCGCGCTCTGGTGCTGTTCGCGCATGGCGCCCGCTCCGCCAGTTGGGCGGCGCCGTTCGAGCAGCTGCGTAACATGGTCGCGGCGCGTGCGCCGGATGCCGATGTTTCGCTGGCTTTCCTGGAATTGATGTCGCCGCGCCTGCCGGAGCAGGTGGCTGCGCTTGCCGCGCAGGGCATCGACGATGTGACCGTGGTGCCGGTGTTCCTGGGACAGGGCGGGCATGTGCTGCGCGACCTGCCGCTGCTTCTCGATGAAATGCGCCTGGCGCATCCCGGCGTGGCGATTCGCGCCGTCGGCGCGGTGGGGGAGGACCCCACCGTGCTGCGCGCGATGACCGATTACTGCTTGTCGTCGCTGCCTTTGGCGTGAGCCACCATGGCGGCAATCGTGCTGCCGGGGTTGTCGAATTCGCGCTGCACGGCGTCGCGCAGGGCTTCCGACTTCAGCGATTCGATTGCGGCGGCACTGGCTCTGGCCAGCTCCTCATCTTCACCCAGGCGGCGCAATACTTCCACTACCAGGCGTACTTCCTTGGTGTAATTCAGCACGAAAGCCAGCAATTGCGGGGCGGAAGAGGTGTTGCCGCGCCTGGCCAGGTCTTCGGCGAAGTCGTTGACGCGTTTGGCCAGGGCGGCGATGCGGGCCACCGGGTCCGGCAGGTAGCGGCGCGCCAGCTGGAAATCTTCAACGGCCACCAGGGCCGGCAGGGCCAGTTCGGCGCAATCCTTGGCCAGTTCCGGCAGCTGGGCGTCGATCTGGGTGAACAGGTCGTGGGTGGCGCGTTCCTCGCCAAGCGCGCTGTTGATGGCGCTGACGTCATGGAAGCGGCCCAGCGTGGCGCTGCCGTTCAGGATGCGCTGGGTGTCGCGGTCGCGGATCGCCTGCAGTGCGCGGCGCGCCAGCGGGAATTGCTCGGCCAGGTAGATCCAGTCGCGCAGGGCAAAGGACAGGCGAACGCCGGCCAGGGTCGGGTCGTCCTCGATCGCATGTTCGTGGAACCACAGGTGGTCGCGCAGGGCATCTTCGTATTTGCCTGCCAGGCGCGCATTGCGGGCGCGCTCCAGGACTTCGTGGGCTTGGCTCATCTTGTTCCTCTCATTGCAAGAGGACGATATTTTACCTTTTTTGCTGCGGCCGCGGCGCCATTGCCTTGCCCAGCATGACCAGTACCGGTCCATGCGCGGCCGGCAGGCCGTGCGCCAGCTCGGCCAGGGTGATGCGTTCGAGGCGCTGGTCCGGCCGGCTGACATTTTCGATCACGACCACCGGGGTGTCCGGCGAACGGCCCTGCGACAGCAGGTTGTTGGCGGTGGCGATCGCTTCGCGCCCGCCCATGTACTGCACCAGCGTGTCGGTCGACGGGATGGTGAGTTCTTCCGGATGGCCCGGAGCAGTGGAGGAGGTGAAGAAGGCCACGCTGCGCGCCACGCCGCGTTTGGTCAGCGGCTGCTGCGCCGCGGCGGCGGCGGCAACCGCAGTGGTGATGCCGGGGACGACTTCGACCTCGATGCCGTGCTGCTCGAGCGCCGTCAATTCCTCGTCGGCGCGGCCGAACAGCATCGGATCGCCGCCTTTGAGGCGCACCACCATGCGGTAGCGCGCTGCGCATTCAACCAGTTGCTGGTTGATGACGCCTTGGGCGGTGGAGCGCTGGCCGGCGCGCTTGCCGACCGAGATCTTCTCCGCCTGCGGGCAGAGCGCCAGCATTTCTTCGGTCACCAGCGCGTCGTACAGCACGACGTCGGCTTGCGCCAGCAGCCGTGCGCCACGCATGGTGATCAAATCCTGCGCCC
Organism: Duganella sp. Root198D2; assembly: GCF_001428585.1. Classification (NCBI taxonomy): domain Bacteria; kingdom Pseudomonadati; phylum Pseudomonadota; class Betaproteobacteria; order Burkholderiales; family Oxalobacteraceae; genus Duganella; species Duganella sp. Root198D2. The sequence goes on from NZ_LMIC01000007.1 coordinate 170,154, forward strand.
CCGGTCCAGCCCCAATCAAATACACTTTCCCGTATGGCATGCGCAGGCTCCTGTCTGGCGAAGTTTATTCGCCGAGGCGGATCATGCCTGCGGCTACTGTCTGGTGCGTGACTTCATCGATCAGGATGAAGGCGCCGGTGGCGCGGATATCCGAATAGGCATCGGCCGCCAGCGGTTGCTGCACGGTCAGCGCGATGCGCGCCACGTCGTTCAGCTTCAACGCATCCGCATCGTGCCGCTGCTGGGTGTTGATGTCAAGGATGGAGTCGATTTTGCTCACTTTTGCAGCGCTCTGCCTGGTGCCATGCTTGATCCAGTACTTGCGGCGCAGGTCCAGCGGTTCTTCGGACAGCCAGCACACGTCCGCGTTCACCTGCTTGAGCAGGTTTGCCGGCTGCGCGCTGGAGGCCAGCAGGTCGCCACGCGATACGTCGACGTATTCCTCCAGCACGATGGTAACGGACTGGCCGGCGCTGGCGCTTTGCAGGGAGCCGTCGAAGGTGACGATCTCCTTGACCGTGGCGCTCTGGCCGGAAGGCTGCACCACCAGCTTGTCGCCGACCGAAACGTTGCCGGCTTCGATACGCCCCATGTAGCCGCGGAAGTCATTGGCTTCGTGGCCGTTGTGGCGCGCCACCAGCTGCACCGGGAAGCGGAAGGCGGAGTTGTGCGATTCGTCGTACACCGGGAGGTCTTCCAGCAGCTCGATCAGGGTAGGACCCTGGTACCAAGGCATCTTGCCGGATTGCTCGACCACGTTGTCGCCGGCCAGCGCGGACAGCGGAATGGTCTTCACGTCCTTGATGCCCAGGGTTGCCGCGAATTCGCCGTATGCCTTGACGATGCGCTCGTACACGTCCTGGTCGTAGTTCACCAGGTCCATCTTGTTCACTGCCACCACCACGTGCTCGATCTGCAGCAGGTGGGCGATGGTGGAGTGGCGCTTGGTCTGGATCAGCAGGTCTACGCCGCCGTCTTCGCGCAGCTTCACTTTCGACACGTCGACCAGGAGGATCACGGCATCGGCGGTGGAGGCGCCGGTCACCATATTGCGGGTGTACTGTTCGTGGCCCGGGGTGTCGGCAATGATGAACTTGCGCTTGGGCGTGGCGAAGTAGCGGTAGGCCACGTCGATGGTGATGCCTTGCTCGCGCTCCGCTTCCAGGCCGTCGGTCAGCAGGGACAGGTCGATGGTGTCGCCCACGGTGCGCTTATGCTTGGCGCGCGACACGGCTGCCAGCTGGTCGGCGAAGATGCCCTTGCTGTCGAACAGCAGGCGGCCGATCAGGGTGCTCTTGCCGTCGTCGACGGAGCCGGCGGTGATGAAGCGCAGCAGGTTGCGTTCGTTCAGGTTCTCGTTCAGTGCGTTCATCAGAAGTATCCTTGCTTCTTGCGTTTTTCCATGGAGGCTTCGGAGGTCTGGTCGTCCATCCGGGTGGCGCCGCGCTCGGTGATCTGGGTCACTGCGGTTTCGGCGATGATCGCGCCCACGTCGGCAGCGTCGGAAGACACAGGGCAGGTGCAGGAGATGTCGCCCACGGTGCGGAAGCGCACTACCTGGGTTTCGACGGTCTCGCCTTCACGGGCCGGGGTCAGGTCGGTCAGCGGCACCAGCAGGCCGTTGCGCGGGATCACCTGGCGTTGGTGCGCGAAATAGATCGACGGCAGCGCCAGGTTTTCGCGGGCGATGTACTGCCACACATCCAGCTCGGTCCAGTTCGAGATCGGGAACACACGCATGTTCTCGCCTGGGTGGACGCGGGTGTTATACAGGTCCCACAGTTCCGGGCGCTGGGCTTTCGGGTCCCACTGGCCGAATTCGTCGCGGAAGGAGAAGATGCGCTCCTTGGCGCGCGCCTTCTCTTCATCGCGGCGGGCGCCGCCGATGCAGGCGTCGAAACCGTGTTCGGCGATGGTTTCCAGCAGCGTCACGGCTTGCGCGGCATTGCGCGAATCGGTGGCCGGGTTGCGCAGGCGCACGGTGCCCTTCTTGATCGAATCCTCGACGGAGCCGACGATCAGGCGTTCGCCCAGTTCGGCCACGCGGCGGTCGCGGAACTCGATCACTTCCGGGAAGTTATGGCCGGTGTCGATGTGCACCAGCGGGAATGGGAATTTCCCTGGGCGGAAAGCCTTTTCCGCCAGGCGCAGCAGCACCACGGAGTCCTTGCCGCCGCTGAACAGCAGGGCAGGGTTCGAGCATTCGGCGGCGACCTCGCGCAGGATGTGGATGGCCTCCGACTCCAGCGCGTCCAGATGGCGCGAGTTGACGTGTTGTTCTACCAGTGCGTTCATTTAGCCTACTTTCTTAATTCGAATCAGTTTGCCGTCTACCAGGTGCAAGCCGCATTCCTTGGAGTCCGGGTTTTCCCACCACCAGCGGCCGGCGCGTACGTCCTCGCCTGGCTGGATGGCGCGGGTGCAGGGTTCGCAGCCGATCGACGGATAACCCTGGTCGTGCAGCGGGTTGTAGGGCACGTCGTTGGCGCGGATGTAGTCCCACACTTCCTGTTCCGACCAGTCGGCCAGGGGATTGAACTTTTCCATGCGGTGCGAACCATCATACTCCTGCACCGGCAGGTCGGAGCGGGTTGCAGATTGGGCGCGACGCTGGCCGGTAATCCACGATTTTTTGCCGTTCAGGGCGCGGCCCAGCGGCTCCACTTTGCGGATATTGCAGCATTCCTTGCGCAGTTCAACGCTGTCGTAGAAGGCGTTCAGGCCTTTCTTTTCCACGTAGGCGTCGATGTCGGCCTGCACCGGGCGGTACAGCGCGATCTCATAGCCGTAACGCTCCTGCACGCGCTCCACCATGCTGGTGGTTTCCTGGTGCAGGCGACCGGTCTGCAGCGAGAAGATACCGATCGGCAGGCCGGCCTTCAGGATCAGGTCCGTCAGGACCATGTCCTCGGCGGCCAGGCTGGAGGCGAAAACTGCAGGCGAGAACTCTTCCGCAACGCGTTCGAGCGTGGCGAGCGTATCCCGCACGCGGGTGGCAAGCTCGCTCATGGTCAGGCTCCTGCGGCAGGCGTAGGACGTGCGTGGCGGCGGAACAGCGGAACGCGCTGGTCGACCGATGCCTGGTAAGTCTCGCTGAACACGGTCAGGCCTTTCAGGGCGTCTTCAATGCTGCGGTCCGGGCGCGTGTCGTAGGCGTCGAAGCCCACGCGCTGCATCGAGAACAGCTGGTCGCGCAACACGTCGCCGATGGCGCGCAGTTCGCCGGTCCAGCCCAGGCGGGAACGCAGGTTCCAGGCATGGGAATAGCCGCGGCCGTCCGTGAACTTCGGGAAGTCGACTGCCACCAGCGCCAGGCGCGGCAGGTCGTCGCGCAGTGCGACCGGGTCCTCGTCCGGTGCCAGCCACACGGCGATTTCGCCGGCGGCAGCGCGGGCGGAAAGCGCATCGCGCTGCGCCAGCCAGGCTGCCAGCGGCAGGATCACGCGGCCTGCCGGTATTTCCAGCGCTGCCACGGTGGCTGCTTCGGCACCTTCTTCGGCGCGCACCAGGTTCCAGTCGTCGGCCACGATTGCGCGGCCCTTGATGATTTGCTTAGGCATATTCGTCTTCTCCTACCAGGCGGCCAGCGGTTTCAATCGGCGTGGCGTATACAAATTCCTTGAACGGGACAATGCCCAGGCGCTGCGCGGTATCGACGAAGCGCTCTTCCGGAGTGCGCTCGCGTACATATACCTGCAGCAGGCGGTCGATCACTTCCGGCATCTGCTGCGCGGAGAACGATGGGCCGATGATCTTGCCGATGGCGGAGTTGTTGCCTTGCGCGCCGCCAATTGACACCTGGTACCATTCGCTGCCGTCCTTGTCGACGCCCAGCACGCCGATATTGCCGACGTGGTGGTGGCCGCAGGCGTTGATGCAGCCCGAGATATTGAGCTCGAAGTCGCCGATATCGTGCAGGAAGTCGATATGGTCGAAGCGCTCTGCAATGGCCTGGGCGATAGGGATCGACTTGGCATTCGCCAGCGAGCAGAAGTCGCCGCCTGGACAGCAGATAATGTCGGTCAGCAGGCCGATATTCGGCGTTGCCAGGCCATGCGACTTGATCTCCTGCCACAGCGCGAACAACTGGGATTGTTCGACGTCGGCCAGCACGATGTTCTGTTCGTGGGTCACGCGCAGTTCTGCAAAGCTGTAACGGTCAGCCAGGTCGGCCATGTAATCCATCTGCTCGGCGGTCGCATCGCCCGGCGGTACGCCGGTCTTCTTCAGCGACAGCACCACGGCTGCGTAGCCCGGCACCTTGTGCGCTTTCACATTGCGCTTCAGCCAATTGTTGAAGGCCTTGTTGTCGGCGTGGCCGGCAGCCGGATCGATGGCCGGCAGCGACTTGTAGGCGTGTGGCTGGAAGTAGGCGATGATGCGCTCCATCTCATCCAGCGTCAGGGTCTGCTCGGTGCCTTTCAGGTCTTCCCACTCGGCTTCCACCTGGCGGGTGAATTCTTCCACGCCCAGGGCTTTCAGCAGGATCTTGATGCGGGCTTTGTACTTGTTATCGCGGCGGCCATGCAGGTTATACACGCGCATGATCGCTTCGGTATAGGTCAGCAGGTGTTCGCGCGGCAGGAACTCGCGGATCACGGAACCCAGGATCGGGGTGCGGCCCATGCCGCCGCCGACCATCACCTTGAAGCCGATTTCGCCGGCTTCGTTGTGCACCACCGTCAGGCCGATATCGTGCACCGCGATGGCGGCACGGTCTTCCACGGCGCCGTTGATCGCCACCTTGAATTTGCGGGGCAGGGCGATGAATTCGGGGTGGAAGGTCGACCACTGGCGCAGCACTTCGGCGTAAGGGCGCGGATCGATGATCTCGTCGGCGGCTACGCCGGCGAATTCGTCGGAAGTGACGTTGCGGATGCAGTTGCCCGAGGTCTGGATGGCGTGCATTTCCACCGAAGCCAGGTCGCTCAGGATTTCCGGCGTCTCTTCCAGCTTGATCCAGTTGAACTGGATATTCTGGCGGGTGGTGAAGTGGCCATAGCCGCGGTCATACTTGCGGGCGATATGCGCGAACATGCGCATTTGCCTGGAGCTGAGCAGGCCGTAAGGAACGGCGATACGCAGCATATAAGCGTGGCGCTGCATATAAAGGCCGTTCTGCAAGCGCAGTGGCAGGAATTCGGCCTCGGTCAACTCATCGTTCAGGCGGCGTTGAACCTGGTCGCGATACTGCGCGATGCGTTCGCGGATGATGAGGTGGTCGTATTGATCGTATTGATACATAGCTTTCCCAGTAAGGCATGCCCAGAGTGGATTCAATGGTAATAAACTGGGGCCTTATTCCAAACAACATAGTCTTTATTTGCTTATATGCTGTTAAGGCATAAGCATCAGCGTAAAATATGCGCTGGGGAGTCCAACGAGAGCGAGAATGAACCTTCACCAACTGCGATTCGTGCGGGAAGCCGTGCGCCAGAACTACAACCTGACCGACGCCGCCAAGGCCTTGTTTACATCCCAGCCGGGCGTTTCCAAGGCGATCATCGAGCTGGAAGAAGAGTTGGGTGTTGATATTTTCACAAGGCATGGCAAGCGGATTCGCGGCCTGACCGAGCCAGGCCGGCTGGTTTTGTCCTCGGTTGAACTGATCATGCAGGAGATCGACAGCCTGAAACGGATCGGCAAGGAGTATGCGGCCCAGGACTCGGGCAGCTTCACCATCGCCACCACCCACACCCAGGCCCGTTACACCTTGCCTAAAGTAGTACAGGCCTTCATGCAGAAGTACCCGAAGGTGCGCTTGTCTTTATTGCAAGGCAATCCGAAGCAGATCGCGGAAATGGTACAGCGCGACCAGGCCGACCTGGCCATCGCCACCGAATCGATCGCCGCCATCGACGGCCTGATTACCCTGCCTTGCTACCAATGGGAGCACGTGGTGGTGGTGCCGCCGGACCATCCGCTGTTAAGGATCAAGTCCGTCACGCTGGAAGAGGTGGCCGAGCACCACATCATCACGTATGATGCCGCCTTCGCCGGCCGGTCGCGCATCGACCAGGCTTTCGAAAAGCGGGGCTTGAAGCCGGATGTGCTGCTGGAAGCGATCGATGCTGACGTGATCAAGACCTATGTGGAACTGGGCATGGGCGTCGGGATCATCGCCGGCATGGCCTTCGACCCTGAACGCGACCGCAACCTGCGGGCCGTCCCCGCCGGCCACCTGTTCGGCATGAATGTGTCGCGCGTGGCCGTCAAGCAGGGTGCCTACCTGCGATCCTATATATATACCTTCATCGAGCTGCTGGCGCCGACGTTGAACCGCAAGCTGATCGAACAGGCGATGAAGGGCGAACATGAGAACTACGAACTGTGATTAACGAAGACGAACTGTACGAAGTGCGCGAGCACATCGAAGAACTGCTGGATGGCCATGAGGTCCTGCAGCTGGAAAGCCTTGACCTGGATAGCCTGGAGGCCGCGCCGGGCCAGTATACGGCGGTCTACGCCGAGTTCCTGTGGTCCCAGTTGGGACGTGAAAAACAGGACAAGTTCCTGAAACAGCTGCGTGACAAGGTCGGCAAGGATGTGCTGCTGGTCTTGATGGGCGAAGACTATGTCGATGGCGAGAGCTTCCCGATCGCCCGCACCGACCAGCATGGAAATACCTACGAATTCCAGAAAGATGACGACGGAAACCGTATCGAAGTGATGAAGAACTACCCGTCCGACAGCTGGCTGCGCAAGCGTTTGGGCATCGCTGCGCGTGAAATCAAGGTCTTGCGGTCTGAATATTACTGGGTTGTTACATCACGCCTGAAGTAATTTTTTCCTGTCACATTGTTGAAGTAATTGAGGGGCAATATAGCTGCGTTTGAAACATTTCCCTCAACTTCAACAACGTAGGACAACAAGTGAAAAAACTTACTCTGGCAGCACTGATCATCGGCGGTTTCGCAGCACAAGCTCAAGCCCAGTCCAATGTGACCATTTACGGTATCGCTGACGCTGGCTTTGTCGCTGAGCGTGGCGGCGTGAACGGCAGCGTCAACAAGGTGACCAGTGGTGTGGGTTCGGCTTCCCGTCTGGGCTTCAAAGGTGTTGAAGACCTGGGTGGCGGCACTTCCGCAATCTTCGCAATCGAATCCGGCGTCAAGATCGACACCGGCGACCAGGACACCGCAGGCGTGTTCGCCCAGCGCCAGGCTTTCGTTGGCCTGAAGAGCGCTGAAATGGGCCAGGTCACCCTGGGCCGCCAGTACACCATGCTGTACAACGCCCTGTCGCAAGTTGCCGACCCATTCGGCGCCGGCTATGCTGGCAGCGCCAAGAACCTGTTCCCTACCGGCGGCGTCAATACCCGCCTGTCGAACTCCATCGTCTATAACTCGCCGGTATTCTCCGGCTTCAGCGTCGATGCGCTGTATGGCATGGGCGAGCAGGCTGGCGATAACACTGCCGGCCGCCAGTTCGGCTTTGGCGTGAACTACACCAGCAAGGAACTGAACGTTCGCCTGGTTCACAACAATAAGAACAACGACACCGCTGCCGTGGGCGCCACCCCAGCCGTGCGCAAAGACAAAGCCAAGAATACCCTGCTGGCTGCTAACTACGACTTCGGCGTCGCCAAAGTCTACTTCGGCTACGAAAAAGACAAAGGCGCCGGCTCGGCACCGCTGCCAGTGGCTAACGCCTACGGCCTGAAAGTTGCACCCAAGTCCTCCGCTGACAGCGCCGAATGGCTGCTGGGCGTAGGCGTGCCAATGGGCGGCGGCACCCTGGTTGCTTCCTACATCCACAAAGATGACAAGCAAAACGCCCAGGACGCAAACCAGTTCGGCATCGGCTACCTGTACGCCCTGTCCAAGCGCACCACTGCGTACACCGCGATCGCCAAGATCAAGAACAAGAACGGCGCCGGCTACACCGTTGGCAACAACACTGAAGCCGGTACGGGCGACAAAGCGTTCAACCTGGGTGTACGCCACGCCTTCTAAGCAGGTTTTGTAGCAAAGCAGTATCTCTCTCGAGGTGATTCATGATCTTTGGCGGGTCTTCGGACCCGCCTTTTTTTATGTGCCGCAGGGAAGGGGGATGCGGATCGCGATGTGCGTTCCGCTGCCGCCATCGACCTCCATGCTGCCGCGCATTGCCGCGACACGCTCGCGCATGCCAAGCAGGCCGAGCGCATCGGCCTTCGCCATGTCGCCGACGACAATGCCGCGCCCATCATCCGATATGTCGATGAGCAGTTCGCCGCCATCGCGACGGCATCGCACTTCTGCCGTGGCGGCGCCCGCGTGGCGGGCGATATTGGTTAGCGACTCCTGCACCAGCCGGTAGATGGCGGTGCTGTAACGCTCGTCGAGCACCAGGACCTCTGGCAGTGCATCGAGCAGGCAACTGATGCCGTGCCGCTTCTCGAATTCCCCCCGTAGCGACTCCAGCGCAAAGTACAAGCCTCCTTCGTCGAGCGCGCGCGGGCGCAGGTTGCCTGCGATGCGGCGCAGCGAGCCGATGGCTGTGACGAGCAGGTTGTCCATGCTGGCCAGCCGGGCCTCGGCATCCGGGGAGCCAGGAACCTGTTGCTTCAACAGTGTGAGCTCGACGCGCAGGGTCGCCAGCAGTTGCCCCAGGTCGTCATGCAGTTCGCGCGAAATATGGACGCGTTCATCCTCCCGGATTTCCGCCAGCGCGGAATCGGTGGAGCGGCGTCCCTGGACGCGGGTGCGGGGATTCTTCAAAGTCGGCCTCCTGGCGGCAGCAACCACCAAGACACCGTATTACAGCAAGCCGCCGGACGGCTTGATCTGGATCACATCTGTTTGAACAGATGGAGGAAGGAGCGGCTCACTTCCAGCTTGTCTGGGCGGCCTTTGATCATCACCAGGTGGCGGCCACGGATGTCGCGCGTTACCCCTTCGATGGCGTTGACATTGACCAGGGTGGCGCGGTGGATCTGCCAGAACAGGGATGGGTCCAGTTCTTCGGCCAGGTCGCGCACCGGTTTGCGGATCAACGCTTCGAATTTATCGGTCTGCACGCAGGTGTATTTTTCATCCGAGCGGAAGAACAGGATCTCTTCGACCGGGATCATGCGCAGGTCGGAACCGATGCTGGCCTGGATCCACTGCAGGTACTTCGCCTTTGGCGAAGCGATCTTTTCGGCCAGCTGATTCAGGATGGCTGCCATGTCGGCACCTTGTGCCGCGCTGGCCGCCGGCGAGGCCAAGCGGCCTTTGAGGCGCTCGACGGTGATCTTCAGGCGCTCCGGCTCCGGCGGTTTCAGTACGTAGTCGACTGCGCCACGCTCGAATGCCTCCACCGCGTAGGCGTCATAAGCAGTGACGAACACCACATTGCTCTTGTTGCCGATTTCTGCGGCTGCTTCCATGCCGGTCTTGCCCGGCATGCGGATATCGAGGAAGGTGAAATCTGGCTTCAGCTCATCGACCAGTTCGACTGCTTCGTCGCCGTTCTTGGCTTCGCCGAGGATCTCCAGCTCCGGCCATACTTGTTCCAGCCGCATGCGCAGCTGGTCGCGCATCAGTCGCTCATCATCGGCAATAATTGCTGTGGGCATAGTGCTCAATATTAGGAAATAAGAAGTATCAATTATTCAATGGATCGCAGCGTATGGCAATCGCTTATTCCGAACGCGCCAACTGGTACGGCACCTCGATTATCGCGATTACGCCGCTCGGCTGGTTGGGCTCGATTTTCAGTGAGGCCTGGTCGCCGTGCAGCAGCTTCAGGCGCTCGCGGATATTGGTCAGGCCGAGGCCGGTGCCAGTGCTTGGCTTGGCGCCAAAGCCAAGGCCGTCGTCGGACACGGTCACGCGCAGCTTGCTGTGTGCTACATCGGCGCGCACTTTCAGGTAGCCCCCTTCGGGCTTGCCTTCCAGGCCATGCTTGATGGCGTTTTCAACCATCGACTGCAGCATCATCGGCGGGAAGGCGGCGCTGCGCAGGCCTTCGGGCACGTCGAAGTCGACGATGAGGCGCTCTTCCATGCGCATCTTCAGCAGGGCGAGGTAAGCCGCCACCATATCGGACTCGCTGCCGAGCGTGCTGGTCAGCTTGTTTTCACGCATCTGCGGCAGCACGGCACGCAGGTATTTGATCAGGCTGCGCTGCATGGCCGAGGCGCGGGGCGGATCGGTTTCGATCAGGTGCTCGACTGAAGCCAGGGTGTTGAACAGGAAGTGCGGCTCGACCTGGGCCTGCATCATCTGCATCTTGGCTTCGCTCAACTGGCGCTGCATGGATTCGCGCTCAGCCGCAGCATTGGCCACCTGCGCCTCCGCTTCTGCCTTCTTCTTACCACCAACCAGCGCCTTCATCGCAAAAAGTGCCAGCAAGAGCAGGGTGATGAAACTGGTGAACCAGGTCGAAGCCTGCTTATGGTAGCGCGAGACTTTTTCTTCAGCTGCGCTGTCCACGGCCTGTTCCAGTGCGTTGGACAATTCTTCGCCAATCTGCGGCGGCAGTTCGATGTGGACTTCTTCTCCCGGCATTGGAGCGGCCGGCGCGGCCGGTGGCGCGGGCTTTGCCCTGTTAGCCGTTGGCGCTGGCGGGGCAGGGGGCGCCGGGGCTGCGGGATCTGCCGGTGCAGCCGCTTCAGCCGGCATGGCCGGGGCCGCAGCTTCCGCAGCGGCAGTCTCTTCAGTATCGCTGTCGTCGTGGCGAGCGCTTGCTGTTTCGTCGCCGCTTGCTTCTGCGCTGGCCTGTTTCTTGATCTTCCCGGCGCGCGGGTTGAAGTGGATGCCGCTGTCGTCAATCGTGATATTTGGATCCGCGTTGCCCGATTTTGCGCGCTTATGCGAGCGGATTGCCATTTCTTCCTCGCGCGAAGGCGAGAACAGTTCATCCTGCAAGATCGACGCAGCAATCATGGACAGGGCCGCGAACAGGAAGAACTTCCACCACGACAGGTGCGTCACCCAGCCGGTCGTCGCATCAAAGCCCCGGTGGAGCCAAGCCAGGATGGTTTTTGCTGTGTCTTGTGCTTGCGGTGTTGGAAACATGCGCGACTTTCTATTGAATATGGGGCAAGTGTAGATAAGCTTGTGCAAAGCCGCCACCGGCGTGCGACAGAATGCAGAAATACGGGAATAGAAGAATGCCCTTGCGGACAGTCGGATCGTTTGCTATAGTTCTGTCCCTCGCAACGCAGTGCTGACAAAACAGCAGAGCGAAACGAGAAAAAGAAGGGGTTGACGAGCTGCACGCTGTACCGCATAATCTCGCTTCTCTGCTGCNTTCCGGCTCCGGGTACCCGAACATGCGTTTATCTGGCTTGCTATAGTTCTGTCCCTCGCAACGCAGTGCTGACAAAACAGCAGAGCGAAACGAGAAAAAGAAGGGGTTGACGAGCTGCACGCTGTACCGCATAATCTCGCTTCTCTGCTGCAACGAACACAACGCTTCGTGCAATAAAAGCAGCGATCTTTAAAAATCAACAGTCGATAAGTGTGGGCGTTTGACGAATATGCCACGAGCCTTCGGGCTCGATGCTCAAAATATTAGTTGTAACGCTCGCACAAAATATATTAAACGTAATCTCGCAAGAGATTCGTCAGTATTTTGAGTGAGTGACCTCCGGCAGCAATGCTGGAAAAACAGAGATTAAACTGAAGAGTT